>JAEZRD010000108.1 GCA_023440975.1 Methanobacteriota archaeon
TGTAAAATTTATATTAATTGAACCACCATTAATTGCGGTATTGTTGATTAGTGTGCAATTAGAAATGCATACATTATCAGCAAAATTTATATGAATTGAACCACCATTAATTGCGGTATTATTAATAAATGAAGAATTATGGACTTTTAAATTACTATTAAAATTTATAAAGATTGCTCCTCCACTACCATCCATAGCAGTGTTATTAATGAATGAGGAATTAATAATAGTTACTTCTCCATTACTGTAGATTGCTCCTCCATCTTTACCTGCATTATTTCTTATAAATTTTGATTTACTAATATTTAATGTTCCATTAGAATAAATTGCACCCCCTTCATTATTGTAGTCTGTTGCATTAACAAAGGTTAATCCAATAATATTTAAATTACCCGTATTATAAATGATATATCCATTTAGTTCCCCATTTAATATAGCTTCACCATCTGTAGTATCATGATATAAAGTTATATTTTTAGTAATGATATCATTAACAATTTTATTATAGGTTCCACTTGAAAAATAGATAGTTCCACCATTATTTGCAATTTTTTGATATGCAGTCTCCCAATTAGTAGGATCTTCCAAGCTACCTTTAGCATCTGATAATCCATTAGGACTAATATAAATATTATTTGTATCATTTACACTTGATAAGACTGATAAGTTATTCACATCCAGTTTTACATTAGTATTATCAACTACAGTATCATTAGCATTACTGCTATGATAATAAGTATTGTTGATAGTGGTATTATTTACTAAATTAACTGTTGTAACAGTTGTATTAGATTCATTAATATTAGAGTTAGTATCAATTCCTTCATCAAATGTAATGTTATCAGTGGCACTAACTCCTGTTATCATGAAAAATAGTAGGATTAATACACTAAAAAACATTAGTTTATTTTTAGCTCTCATTTTAAATCAATCACTTAATAATTAAAAAAAATATTATAATGCATTTTTTAAAATTCATTTTATATAACATAATATGGAAAAAAATTAGTGAAAAATAATTAAATTGAGGCTGAATCATTTTTTTTATTTTTTTATAATTGAAAAAATGTTGCATTATACGAAGTGCAATTTCAAATTATAGTTATTAATGGAAACGGACACATTATTAATTGTATTGATATTACCAATGCATTCCTTATTTCAGGAACATTCACTAATTGTAGAAGTCTTAATGGTGATATTTCTAAAAATAATGCTTATGGTGATGCTATTCTCTCTTAAAGTACTGGAACTTTAATTGTACATTCACAAATAATTTAGTATATGGGAATGGGGTTGTGTATGGTATGAGAACATTCACTTCTGCAATTTCTAATTTAATTCTTATGAACTCCTTTTATTAATAATACTGCAACTCAAGGTTGTGTTTTATTAGTTATAATAGTCAAATGTGATAGTTAATATAAAATGGTTTAAATTTCTTAAGTAATTATGTTAATCAAGTATCATCTGTAGAAACTCAATGTCCAACATGGTGGATGTTTTTATGTTGATTGTGCAAAGTTTAATGTAATAAACTCTAATTTTACAACTAATACTGCTACTTTACAAGGTTATATTTTTATAACATTTTGATAACTTATTAGTATAACTCTACTTTTATTGGTAATAATGCATTAAGAGGTGGAGCATTATTCGCATATTCTCTAGATTATTCCAATATTAGTGTTTTAACTTCACTCAAAATAATGCAGTAAATGGTGGAGGAGTTTTATACTTTGGAGATTCTTCACTAGTTAATGTTACATTCTCTAACTTCAACAATAAAACAGCAGACTAGGTGGAGCAATAGGTGTTTTAAGAGTTAACAAAGTTTATTTCCACAATTATAACAGAACAAATCACCATCTTTAATTTCCACACCACAATTTGGACATTTCAACACATCAAATTCACGCCCACAATTACTACAAAAAACAGCATCTAAATCTGCAGGAGTCCCACAATATGGACAAAATTTCATTTTATCGTTAGAATTAGATATTAAATTCTTATCAGTTGAAAAATCAGTTTGATTAACTGGTTCTGTTTTATCCGGTGAATCTGCTAAAAGAGGCATACTATAAATATCTTTTTGATTATCTATCTCAGTAATAATCTGCTTCATTGCATTAATTCTTTTATCATCCGAAGGGTGAGTAGAAAAAAAATCATGAGTATTAGAATTATTTTCACTCATACTTTGCCAAAAAGCAGGAATATTCCGAATATTATAACCTGCTAAATAAATAATCATCATACCTAACTTATCTGCTTCTAATTCCTGTGTTCTTCCAAAAGGCATCATTAAAAAATATGCAGAACCAATATCTGCCACATTAGCAGCAGCATATGCAAGATTACCTAATTCTCCTAAACCCATTAAACCAAGAGCTATACCTCCAACTCTTGCAGCAGTAGTTATAGTAGTTTCAGCTGTCTGTCTGCTTGCTTGAGTTCTTGAATGATCTAATAAAGCATGAGCCATTTCATGACCTAAAATAAATGCTACCTTCTCCTCAGTATCTGCAATTGATAATATCCCAGAATACATAACAATTTTACCACCAGGCATACAAAAAGCATTCACTGTATCACTAGAAATTAAGTGAAATTCCCAATCATAATAATTTTCAGTATAATCAGACCTTCCAATTTGTGATAAATAATCTTCAACTGCAGTAATTAAGTTTTTAGCAACATTAAATACATTCTGTCCTGCAACTGTATTATCTAATAATTGAGCTTGATTAATAACATTATAATATTCATTATAAGATTGATTTAAAAATTTATCATCATCAACAATATCAAAGTGTTTCTTTCCAGTAAAAGGATTTATTGCACTTCTATCATTTTTACTCATAATCACAAAACCCCCTTTTTGTTTTAAAAATGATTTTAAATGTTATAATCTTTAATTTTTATGATATTGTGTTTTAAAAAAATAAAAAAAAATAGAGAAAAAGGATTTAATATTTATAAAATCCTTCTCCAGCATTAATACCAGTTTTTCCAGCATCAATTTTTTCTTTAAGCATTGCAGCAATCTTACCTGGAATAGTTTCAATATCTTGAGCTTCAGGATTCATACTTACAATGTTATATGCAGTTGTTAAACCTACAAGATCTAATATTCTAAATGGTCCTGAAGGAGCACCAGTAGCTAACATCCAAGTTTTATCAATAGTTTCTGGTTCTGCAACACCATTCGCATATAAAGCTTCAGCAGCATTTAAGAATGGAACAAGCATACTGTTTAAAATATATCCTGGTTGTTCTTTCTTAAGTTCTAATGGAACCATACCAATATCAGATGCAAAACCAACTACAACATCATAATATTCTTGTTCAGTTCCAGGGTGTCCCATAATTTCTGCAGTATTGTTTTTCCAGATTTCATTTGCAAAGTGTAATGCTAAATATTTTTCTGGACGACCAGTATATTCTGCAAATGCACTAGGAAGCATAGTTGAAGAATTAGTTGCAATAATAGTTTTTTCAGGTATATGTTTAGCTAATTCTTCATAAAATGGAATTTTTTGTTTAGGATCTTCAGCAATAGCTTCAATAATTAAATCAGCATCAGCACCAGCTTCTTCATAACTAGTTGTTAATGTTAAACTTTCATAAGCTTCTTCCACTTTTGTTTTGAGTTCATCAATTTCATCATCAGTTAACTCTTTTTTATCAGTGAATCCACGGCAATATGCTTCGGGAGTTGTTTTCATTTGTTCTAATGTTTCTAAGTAAATGTTTTTTAGTCTGTCAAATTTAGGTTGTGCTCTTCCAATTGAACCTTCACTACGTAACCATACTGTTACATCAAAACCTTTAAAAGCAGTTTGGAATGCAATTTGACTACCTAAAACTCCTCCACCGGCAACAACAACTTTTTTAATACTCATATTTATTTCCTCCATTTTTTATAAATTATAAAAACTATAAAAAGTTTATAGTTAATTGATTATAGGGACAAACTATATTATAAATCTTATTATTTTATTCAGCTTTTTAAAAAACTTTTTTTAAATTTTTATAATTATAAAAGTTTACTAGAGTATGTTTTTAACTTCATACTTTTTAAAATAGAATAATAAAAGAATATTACTTTTATTTAAACATTTAGAATGTTTTTATAAATCTTTTAATATTTTAGCTAAAGTAATGCTATTTGTATTTGCAGTTTTATAAGTAAAAATTATTGAAATAAATATTTTAATAAAATTTTTTTTAAAAAATAAGTTATCCGATAACTAAAGAGGTTCACCAAATGATAAATCTCCTGCATCACCAAGACCTGGAACAATATACCCTTTATCATTAATGGTATCCTCTATTTTACAAGTATAAATATCCATGTCCGGATAATTTTCTTGTAAACGATTAATACCCAATTTAGCACTAATAACAGAGAAAAAAACTAATTTTTTAGGTTTACCATATTTATCTAACTTATAAATTTTATCTAAAAACTTATGAATTGAATTTCCAGTTGCAAGCATTGGATCAGGAATTATAACAATTTTATCCTTTAAATTGGGCAATTTAATATAATCCATATTCACATTAAATGGAGGGACATCTTCCCTCCATTCACCTGCAAAACCTGAAGAAGCTTCTGGAAAAACATCAAGCACACTCATACTAAGAGGTACAGCTGCTCTGAGAATTGAAATAATAACAATATCTTCCCTACAACTTATCTTAACACCTTTAGCTTCACCAAGAGGAGTTTCAACTATTATTTCCTCGCGAGGTAAAGTTTCTGCAAATTCATAACTGATTATATGTCCAATTTCACTTAAACCTTCACGAAAAGTTTTACTATCCACACCTTTAGTGCGTATTCGTGTTAAAGTTTCTTGGGCAACTACATTATCTACTATCTTAATCATAAAAAACTTTTACTCCATTTTGTTTTCTTCATGAATATTAACAGTTTTACCATGAGCAGTAGGTATAACCTCAAAAACAGGTTCATTAAAATCTAAGTTAAATTCTTTTCCATCCATAAGCATGTGTTGGAAAACTGCTAAAGCAGCAACTTCACTATGAGGTTGAGTAGTAACACTAACATTCCAATCACTATTCTTATAAACCTTTGTTGGAACTTTAGCACCACCAACAACAATTAAAATATCCTCATCACATTCTCTAACTTCATCTATGATTTCATTAGCTTGTGAACCGTACATTGTTAAATGAACAATTTTTCCACCGTTGTCTCTCCAATCTGTAATAACTTTCATAAAATTCTTTTCATATTCTACTTGAAAGTCTCCACCCCAACGGTTAACAATATCCCTAACATTATTCATTAACCTATGATCCTCTTCTCCACTTAACCAAACTTTACTTGCACCAAAAGCTCTTGAAGTTAAGCAAACATGGGTTGTTATACGAGTATCTCTTTTTAAACGATGATCTAATCTTAAAACATTTACATTCATAATTATCATATATCCATTTTTTTACATTAAAATTATTTTTTTTATACAATAGCCATAAAAGGAATAAGCATTATTAAAAGTGAAAACATACGAGCAATTTCATTACTAGCACCTAAAACATCACCAGTAGCAACTTTCATATGTCTTTTACATATAAGTGAAGTTAATCCACCACCAAGTATTCCTCCAAGAACACCAAAAGCTCCAAGGTAAGGATTTATAATCATAGCAATCACTAAACAAATTACAATACTAAGTAAATACTTTGGAATGGTCATATATTTAATGAAAGCTCTACCAGTACCATTATAATAAGGTTGACTTGTAGCACATACAGTAGTTAATCCTAATTTAGCACACATTTCGCTTATTAAAAGTATCCAGATTAAATTATTACCAATAAATGTGAAATAACATGTAATAGTAATAATACTAACTAAAAATAATGAAGCTATAGCACCAGTACCAATTAAAGAATCTCTCATCACACTAATTTTCTTCTCAGGAGTCCCCTGAAACATCACAGCATCACTAAAATCAAGTAAACCATCTAAATGATGACAACCATTAATTAAAATAAAAAATGCAAATACTAAACATGCAGTTAAAAAATTAGGGAATAATAAAACATATTTTAAGAAGTATACTATTATAACACCTAATAAACCAACAAAAGCATTAATTACAGGCCAAAACCAAGTCATCTTAGCCATTTCATCAATAGTTGTATAAACATTAATTGGAATTATAGTTGAAAATGTGAATAGTCCAAGTATAGAACGCCAAACTGAAGGTTTTTCTTTTCTAAAATAATCATCACGAGTCTTATCAATATCAGTCATTTAAATCAAAACATCCTAAATCTAATTTCTTATTTTATTCCTCAAATATTTTACTCATACAACCAGCAATTAAACCAGCAAAAATATCATCTAACATTGGACCTAAACCGAAAATTATTCCAGGTTTAGCTTCATCATAACGTTTAAAGTTAAAAGTAGCTTTAGTACCTGCTATCTGATTACTAATGGCTAAACCTAATACTTCATCAGTATATAAATAAGCTGGATCATCACTAATATCTACTTCACGTAAACGATTATTTTGGAAGTCTTCTTCAGTACGTATAGCAGCCATAAGTAAAGTAATCACATTAATATCAGTTAAACTTTTTAAGATTTCTGCTTCAAGTTTTTCTTTTAATTCATCAGTTATTTTAACGCCAACACATAAATCAAGTCCTGCTTCTACTAAATCTCCAATTTGTATTCCTTCAGAAACTAAATAATCTAATATTCCAAAATTTAAACCCATTTTTTTCACTGCATCTTCACAATTAATAATTATTGATTCTTCAATTTGGTTTAAAAATTCTGGGATATCAATGTAATCATCATCATAAGTGGCTTGTGTAATGTCTACACCTACATCCATAACAGATTCATCATTAATACTATCTTCTGGAAGGTTAGATGCAATAACAAGGAAATCTTCTTTATTTAAAAGGTTATTTATGTGTAGGGGTAAATGTAAACTTTCAAAAAATCTTGTTTTTGCTTTTATACATGTTTTATAAATTTCGATTAGAAGTTTTGGGCTTAAAGATTTGTTTATTAATATGATTTGTCCAAGATTAATTTCAGCATCAATAAATCCTTTTGGACTATTTGCAACTTTTAAACTTTCAGTGAAGTCTTCAATTGTTATGTCGTTGCTCATTATGTTAATGATGCTGTATTCTTCATAGGAATTTGTGAAGTTATCTAATTTTTTAAAATCATCTGCAATGTAACTGCCTGTGATGTTGTTTTCATCCATTAAATCTTCAGTTAATTCTATGAATTCGTCAAAATTTAGGTCTTTGCTTTTTAAGGTATCTTGAGATAATATTAAGATGTTTTCTGTAATGTCTATGCCGTCACTTACATCTAAATCGCTGAATGTTAAGAAATAGTCAGGATTATTTATACAGATATGTTTGTTATCTGTTGTGATTTTTATATTGTTTAAATCGGTTTCTTGTTTTGGCTTTTCCAATATAATTCCTCTATTATTTTTTTATATTTGTTGGTAAGTTTATGTGTCGGTTTTATATATGATATCACACAAATTATAGTTGTCAAAGTTAACTATTAACTTAAGCAACAATTAGTAAAATAAGAAAAATACATTAATTTACTATAAATTAATTATTATATATTATTTTCAACATATTAAACATTAACAATATAAAAACCAATAAACCAAAAAAACTAAGGAGCAAAAACACATGGTATTTATCATAGACCCACAACAAAGTGGAATATCCGGAAACATGCTAGTCGGAGCATTCGTAGACATGGGAGTAAACCCAACAGAAATGAAAAAAATAATGGAAACAGTAGCCAACGAATTTGGACAAACAAAAGTCAAATTAACAAAAATCAACAAAACAGGAATACAATCCACATACTGCCAAGTAGAAATACCCCAAGAAGAAAACCACCACATACACTACACAGACCTAATCGAAAAATTCGACAAAATCTCACAAAACAGCAAATATGATAAAAAAATATTCGAACTAGCCAAAAAAGTATTCCAAAAAATAGCAGAAGCAGAATCCCATGTACACGGAGAACCACTAGACAAAATCCACTTCCACGAAGTAGGGGCATGTGACGCAGTAGCAGATGTAATCGGATCAGTATATGGATATTACACATTAGGACTAGATAAAACACAAGTAATAGGATTACCCGTAAGTGTAGGGGGAGGAAACATAAAATCAGCACATGGAAGAATACCCGTACCAGTACCAGCAACAATAGAAATATTAAAAGGAGTAACAATAAAAGGAGGACCAGTAGACACAGAACTAGCAACACCAACAGGCTCAGCACTATACATGACATTCTGCGATGAATTCAGCGAATTTCAACCTAGCATAAAACCAGAAAAAATTGCTTACGGTGCAGGAAGTAAAGAATTCGACTATCCCAATGTATTAAGAATTATAAAAAGTGAAAATACCGTAGAATCTCATAAAATAGAAGTAATAGAAACAAACCTAGACCATTTAAGTGGAGAAGAACTAGGATACCTATTTGACAAATTAATAGCCGAAGGAGCAAATGATGTACTTATAATCCCAATAATCATGAAAAAAAATCGCCCAGGACACCTATTAAAAGTAATATCAAAAACAACCAATACAGAACACTTACTAAATATAATATTTCACGAAACAGGATCACTCGGAATAAGGGTAACACCCATGACACACAGAGGAGTTGCCAAACGAGAATTCATCAATTTACCCCTAAAAATTGATAATGAAACTTATGATGTAACATTTAAACTCGGATACTTAGGGGAAGAAATAATATCAAACAGACCAGAATATGAAGACATAAAACAAATTTCACAAAAAACAGGATTACCTTTAAATAAAATAATGGATAAAGCAACAAGCACAATTATTGAACATCTAAAAAAAATAGAAGATGATACTTGTGGAAATAAAAAAAGCAATAGAAAATGATATGAATTCAGTTTATAAAATAGTAAATAAAACAATAAACGAAATATACTACAAATATTTATCCAATGCAATAATAGATTATTTTTTTGACTTACACACAGAAGAAAAGATTTTAAATGACATAAAAAATCAGAATGTATATGTTTTCCAAGACCATGGTGAAACATTTGCAACAGCAACATGTGAAGAAAACTTAATCAAAAGATTATATGTACTACCTGAATTTGAAGGTAATGGCTATGGATCATCAATAATGGACTTTTTGGAAAACAAAATAAGTGCAAATTATGCCTATTCATTAGTAGATGGAGTAGACTCTAGCATGAAATTCTACTTAAAACGAGGATATTACACAATAGATAATATCATTACAGATGTTGGAAACCAACAACAATTTTATTATGAAAGACTTAGAAAAGATTTAAATATATAAATCTAAATCAAATATTAAAAATAAGGCATTAAAAAAATGGAAATAAAACAAGCAACAAAAAAAGATATAGATATAATAAATAGTATAGTAGAAAACACTATAAATGAAATATACCCTAAATATTTATCTGATGCAATTATAAAATTTTTCCTAGAATTACATAGTCGAGAGAATATCCTAAAAGATATAAAAAATAATAATGTTTGGGTCTTCCAATTTCATGGAATAAGCTTTGCAACAGCAACATGTATAAACAATATAGTTAAAAGATTGTTCGTTCTACCTGAATTTGAAGGTAATGGTTACGGTTCTGCAATAATGAGTTTCTTTGAAGAAAAAATCAGTGAAAAATATGATAATATTCAAGTAGATGGAATCTCCCCAAGTATGAACTTTTATGTTAATAGAGGATATCATACAGTAAAAAACATTCCAAAAAATATTGGAAATGAAAACATATTATATTATGAACGACTAAAAAAAGATTTAATTAAAGAAGGAGAATTATGAAAAATAATGAAAATATTTTAGGTAAAAAAGCAATAGCTGTATTATCTGGTGGTTTAGATTCAACTGTAGCTACTGCTTTTTTCTCTAAAGAATATGACATTCATGCATTAACATTTGACTATGGTCAAAAAGCAGCAAAAAAGGAAATAGAAGTATCTAAACAAGTCTGTGAAGCATTAAACATAAAACATACTGTAATGGATTTAAAATGGTTAGGTGAAATAAGTAATTCAGCATTAACTTCAGAAAATCCAATACCTGAATTAGAATCAGATAAATTAGATGATATGGATACTTGCACAGATTCTGCAGATAAAGTATGGGTGCCAGGAAGAAACATAGTATTCACCTCCATTGCAACAAGTTTTGCAGAAGCCGAAGGTGCAGAAATAATCATTGTCGGATGGGATAAAGAAGAAGCAGCAACATTTCCAGATAATTCAAAAGAATTCTTAGAAAGTTTTAATCAAATGCTAAATGAAGGTTCACCCTTAAATATTGAAGTTAAAGCTCCAGCAATAGATTTAAATAAAGTAGAAATTGTAGAATTAGGAAAAAATTTAGATGCTCCGATGAATTTAAGCTATTCCTGTTATACTGGTGAAGATAAACATTGTGGTGTTTGTGAATCATGTATGCGAAGAAAAAGAGCATTTATAGATGCAAATATCCCAGATCCAACGGAGTATGAACAATAAAAAAATGATAGTCTGATGTGTACTATGAAACGAGATGTAATAATAGCCCAATTAGGAAGAATATTTATAATAATAGCAATATTATTATCAGTAATCAATGCCTTCTATTGGAAAAATAATATCATTGATGCAGTATCAGTAATTTTTGCATTTTTATCCTTAGTCATGGTACTATATGTATCACGCAACTTTAGAAAAGATTTAATGTCAGGTAACCTTAATTCTGCATTCAATCAACAAGCAGCACAAGATCAATTATTCAATTTAGTTTATAAATCTACAATAGAAAATAATTTTGAATCATTACCTATGTCAGTTGAACAACAAGTCAAGGAAACAATGCCCTATGTAAGTATAGATCAGTTATTGAAAGTCTATGATTATATGTTAACAATTCCAAAAGAAATGAATATTTTTTATTATAATCAACACTTCAATAGTCAAAAAAACTTAAACGAATCAGCTCCACTTATTAAAGCATGGATAAAAACCAACTTTTATTGGATGAATGATGAAAATTTAGATTTAAGTTTTAACTACTTTTTTAAACAATAAAAATAATGTTTTAAAATAAAATAAAAAAAGAGAAAGGAGAATATTATAAAAAGTATGGTAAATTTATTTAATTACCATTAATGTGTCGCCAGCGTTTACAGTGTCTCCTTCTTCTACAAAAATTTCTTTAATGATACCATCACTATCAGCTTGAATATCATTTTCCATTTTCATAGCTTCTAATACAGCGACAACATCTCCTTCTTGAACTTTATCTCCAATATTAACTTTAACTTTTAAAACCATTCCTTGCATTGAAGAAGTTAATGCTCCTTCAACAGGAGTGAATGGTCCTTTATCGGATTCACCAATTTCCATAAATCCTGTAGGCATGATTTTAACATCAAAAACATCACCATCAACTTCAACAGCATATTCTGTTGGAATAGCAAGTTCTTCATTAGACATATTTGCTTGTTTAGGAGATAATAATTCTTCTTCTTCTACTTCACCTTTTAAGAATTTAGTAGCTACAGCAGGGAAGAGTGCAAGAGTAAGAACATCTTCTTCTTTACTAATTAATCCCTTTTCTTCTCCTTCTTTTCTGAATTTTTCAAGTTCAGGTTCAAGTAAATCTGCAGGTCTGCAGGTAATAGGTTTTTCATTACCTATAATTTCTTTAGCTATTTTTTTGTTTATTGGAGCAGGAGGTCTACCATAATTACCTTTCATATACTCTTTAACTTCATTACTAACATTTTTGTAACGTTTTCCACCAAGTACATTCATTACAGATTGAATTCCTACAATTTGACTAGTAGGTGTCACAAGTGGAGGGTATCCCATATCTTTTCTAACACGAGGCATTTCTTCAAGAACATCTTGATAACGATCAAGAGCATTTTGTTCTTTTAATTGGGAAACAAGGTTAGAAAGCATTCCTCCTGGAATTTGGTAAGTTAATACATCAGTATCAATACGTTCAGCTATAGGGTCAATTAAACTAGAATACTTTTGACGAATTTCTTCGAAATATTTTTTAATATGATTTAATTTTTTCAAATTCAATCCAGTAGCATATTCAGTACCTTCTAATGCAGCTACAATAGTTTCAGTAGGAGGCTGACTAGTACCCCATGCAAGTGGAGATATAGCAGTATCTAAAATATCAACACCCGCTTGACAAGCAGCATAATAACTAATAGGGCTTATACCACTAGTACAATGGGAATGTAGATTGATTAATAAATCAGTTTCATCTTTTAATCTTGTAATTAATTCATATGCTGTTGCAGGATCCATTAATCCAGCCATATCTTTAATGGATAATGAATCACATTCAAGTGCTTCTAACTCTTTAGCTAGCTCAACATATTTGTCTATAGTGTGGACAGGACTTATTGTGTAACTTATTGTTCCTTGTACATGTGCACCAGCATTTTTAGCTACTTTAATAGATAATTCCATATTTCTTACATCATTTAAAGCATCAAATATTCTGAAAACATCTACTCCATTTTCATAAGATTTTTCAACAAATGCTGTTACAATATCATCAGGATAATTTTTATAAGCAAGTAAGTTTTGACCTCTAAGTAACATCTGAATAGGTGTTTTGGTAATGTTTTCTTTTAATGTTCTTAGTCTTTCCCAAGGATCTTCATTTAAGTAGCGGATACAACTATCAAATGTTGCTCCTCCCCATGCTTCTAGTGAGAAAAAGCCAACATTATCTAATTCCTCAGCTATAGGAACCATATCTCTTGTTCTCATTCGAGTAGCTAAGAGGGATTGATGTGCATCTCTTAATGCAGTTTCTGTTATTTTTGTTTGTTTCATGACTTTTACACCTCTATAATCAGGTTAAAAATAATAAATCAGCTAATAATTAATTATTTTTGATAAAATATATTATTTTACAAAATTAATCTCTTATAAATTTTTTCATTAACTATTATTATGTTACTATTTTTTAACTAAAATAGTTATTGATTTAATTTTTTTATAAAACATCAAAAATATACAAAATTAAAAATTTTAAAAAAAAGTAGGTGGAAATTTCAAATTCATTTAAAAAATAAAAAAAGAATATAAAAAAGAATTGAATTTTGTTTAATATTTTTCCTTTTTATAATACTTTTAATGAAAAATATAATTTAAGTGAAATAAATTTTTAAATCTCTTCACTATTCATTACATTTTCACTTGTATTTTCAATTGAGACAGGCTTTTCAAGGGGTTTAATTTTTCGAGCTATCCATAAACCAATGACTAAATTCCCTATCACAAGGAAACCATTATATCCTAAATAAAGATTAGGATATTGTATAAGATTATAACTTACGAAATGTCCGGCATAAACAGCAGTTGTTAAGTAAGTAAATAAATCAAAAATACTATGTAATAAAATTACACTTAATAAACTTCTTGTTCTAAGGAAAACAGCCCCAAGAATTATTCCCGCAGTCATTGCATATACAACTTGAACTAAAGTATCTATTAATGGAGCATGAGTTAAATTAATTAAATGAGCAAGACCAAAAAATACTGCAGCTAAAATTAAAGCTTTATAAATACCTTTCTTACTATACCCATAATTCAACATTAAATTCTGCAGAATCAACCCTCTCATAAATACTTCTTCATAAATTCCAACTGCAAAAGAATAGATTATTGCTCCAATTATAGGGGCTAAAGCAAAATTTAACGGATTATTATAATTTAAACTTAAATAAATTACTAATTGAATAACACCTGTTAAAATTACAAAAGAACCTAATTTAAGCCCTAAACCTAAATTATTTTTACTAAAAAGTTTACTATTAAATAAACCTAACTTTTTAATAATTAAAATAGCAATTACAGCCATCACTAATTCTGAAACAATTTCCGTCACATAAGGTAAGCCTTGTGATAAATTAAAAGATTTGAAAATGGTGCTTAATATCATCCCTAAAATTAAGAATAATATTAAAGAAAATAGTGTGAAAATTATAGGGCTTCTTCTATTAAAAACTTTTTTATCACTTATATTAATCACCTCAAATTTTATTTATTATACTTTTTTTAACCCTATTTAATCAAAAATATTATTTATTTAAAGTATATGCTTTTTAAATTTAGTTCTAATAACTTTTAAAAGTTTTGATTAAAAATTTTTATAATAATTTAATTTAAACTCTAAATTTCCGAATTTTTTTAATAAAAAATTATTATTTAATAAAAAATATAAATAAAAAAATAAGGGATAAAATGGTTAGTAAAAAAGATTATTTAAAATCTGATAAAACATTAAACAGACCCACAGATATAAACTTACCCTATTTTGCATATGGACTTTTTAAACCAAACCAATTAGCTTACAATAAGATTCATGACCTTGTTCTAAAACATCACTCCTCTAAAGTAAAAGCAGAAATGTACATTAAAGATGGAATAGTCCTCCTAAAAATTAATGAAAACACAAAAACAACAATTAATGGAGAATTATTCTATTTTAAAAAAGGTGACGAAAAAGAAGCTTATGACAGAATTAGAGTATTTGAACCTAAAAAATTTTATAAATGGCAAAAAACTACTGTAATAATAAATAATCAAGAAGAAAAAGCAAATGTGCTTGTTGGAGTAAATATAAAAAACAGTAAATTATTAAGTCAAAACAATTTCGAATATGAAGATCCCTTCTTCAATGAAGCATTAAATGAAATAGAATTAATATTAAATGAAGATGAAAAAAATCAACAAAATAACGAATGGATAAACTCTGATAATATACAACATATTTTCAGACTTCAAATGGCTTATCTTTTACTATGGACATGTATTAAACGATTCTCTTTCTTAAAATATCCATTAATAGATAATACAAATAACCAATATAAATTAATAGCAAAAGAGCCAGCATTCGAAAAAACACTCAAAAATTTAGTTAAAGAAAAAAGACAAATATATTCATCTAATTATTTAAATGAAAGTATATTAAACCCAGAATCACCAGAAAAATCTTTAGACTATTATCATGATTTAAGGTTTTATGGAGTTCATAAAGAAACAGTTTTAGAAGATTATAAAATAATTAAATCTTCACTAAAAGAATTATTAATTATTTTTAAAGAAATAATAGAATATTCAAAACATGAATTTGAATAAAAAAAAGTTTTAAAAAAAAGTATTATTAAGAATTGAAAGATTAAATTATCTTTCAAGTTCTCCTTTAATAAACTCTTCAGTTTTTTCTGCAGCAATATCATCAGTATATTGCACAGGAGGATGTTTCATAATATAAGAAGAAATAGAAGTTAATTGACCACTAATACCTCTTTCTAAACCTAATTTACAACAACGTACAGCATCAATAACACATCCTGCACTATTTGGTGAATCTTCAACACTTAAACGTAATTCAATATTCATAGGAACATCACCAAAAGTCTTACCTTCCATTCTTAAGAAACATAACTTATTATCATTTTGCCAAGGAACATAATCACTAGGACCAATATGAATATTATGATCTTCTAATCTTTGAGGAACAACAGCTTGAACTGCTTCAGTTTTAGATTCTCTCTTAGAACTTAAACGTTCATGATTTAACATATTAAGGAAGTCAGTATTACCTCCAGTATTTAATTGATAAGTTCTATCAAGAGTAACTCCTCTTTCTTTAAAAAGATTAGCTAAAGTTCTATGAGTAATAGTTGCACCAATTTGTGCTTTAATATCATCTCCAACACAAGGAATACCTTGGTCTCGGAATTTTTGCTCCCATTCCGGGTCACTAACAATAAACACAGGCATACAATTTACAAAAGCAACACCAGCATCAAGACAACATTGGGCATAAAATCTTGCAGCCTTCTCAGATCCTACTGGAAGATAATTTAATAATATCTCAGCACCACTATCCTTTAAAACTTCAACTACATCACACGGTTCTTCATCACTAATTAAAAAAGTATCATCAGCCCCATACTCTTTCATATGAGGTGCAACACCATCAAGAACTTCACCCATTGAAACCTTAACATCACTTTCAGGAATATTCTCATTAAATACAGTAGTACAATTAGGCTTTTCAAAAATAGCTTTGTCAATAGTTTTTCCAACTTTTCTTTGATCAATATCAAATGCTGCAACTACTTCAATATCTCCAGGCTCATAATCTCCAATTTTCCAATGCATTAAACCATTAGAATCCTCTGCTGTTTTATCTGAATAATAATAAATACCTTGAATAAGTGAGCTGGCACAATTCCCCATACCAACTATAGCAATTTTAATTTTGTCTGTCAATTACTTTCACCTTAAAATTATTTGTAAAATAAAATCTTAACTGTTTAAAATTAAGAATATAAATATATTAATTAATATTTCATTTTCATTTTATTTAAATATAATTTAATATTGTTTAAATTCACATAAATATAAAGTATAAAAAAGATTTATCTTATAAAATGTAAATTAATAATAAGAATTAAGAATACTTCAACTGGAGATTAATAAATAATGAAAAAAGTACTACTTATAGCTTTTTATTTCAACCAAACCAATGAAATAGCTTCAAAAAGACTAAGAGCATTAGCTAAATACTTACCACAGTATGGATGGGAACCAATAGTAATAGTCCCAGATTTAGGTAACTTAAACATGGAAGGAATAAATTGTAACGTAGTACAAACTCCATACATCGATATGATGGATAAATGGATGGGAAAAAACAAATCAAATCTTTCAGATGAATCAGAAAAACAAGAAACCATAATAAAAGATTCAACAAGTGTAAATAACCAAGTACTAAGTAAAATAGTTTCAATTGCTGGAGAAATCTTTGCTTATCCTGATGGAATGAAATATTGGTACAAGCCAACTATGGAAGCAGCATCAAAAATAATAGAAGAAGAAAATATAGATGCCATAATCACTTCATCATGGCCAGTAACCTCACATAAAATAGGTAAAGACTTAAAAATAAAATATCAAATACCTTGGATAGCAGATTTACGGGATCTTTGGAATATGAATCCTTACATATCCCACACCCATATACGAACCTACTTTGAAAAACGTTTAGAGATTAAAACATTTGAACAGGCAAATGTATTAACAACTACAACACCACTTGCAGCAGAAACATTATCTAAACTACACCCCAATAACATAATTGTACCAATATTGTCAGGTTTTGATCCTGATGATTTTAAAAAATTAAACATCACTAAAACAGTAACTAATGATAAATTAAACTTAACATATGCCGGATCATTATATCAAGGAAAAAGAGACCCAACAATACTTTTTAAAGCATTAAAAGAATTAATAGATGAAGGATTAATAGATTCAAATAAAATTAAACTAAACTTTTATGGGGAAACTGGAAACCTAAAAGAATTAAAAACAAAATATGAATTAAATGATATTGTAAATATTGGAGGTTTTTTACCTCATGATGATGTTCTAATGAAACAAGCAAACTCAGATGTACTCCTTTTAATTAGCTGGAATAATCCAAAAGAAAAAATGTTCATTCCAGGAAAAGTATATGAATACTTAGCATTAAAAAGACCTGTATTATCAATTGGATATCAAGAAGGATCTCTTAAAAATTTAATTGAGGATACAAAAATGGGTGCTCATGTATCAAATTTAAAAGATACAAAAAATGCACTTCTTAATTTTTATAATGAATTTATTTCTAATGGGCAAGTTGAATTTAAAGCCAATGAAAAAGTAAATGTTTATTCTATGATTCAAACAGCTGCTAACTTCGGAAAATTATTAGATAATCTTTAAATCAATTAATTATTTTTTTAATAGAAATTAAATAATATGATGAGAAAAAATATTAAATAATTATATTATTACTTTTATGGAGATTAGTTAATGAACACTTATTTGGAAATCACAAGACCCAACAATGCAGTAATGGCGGCTGTAGCTGTATTACTAATGGCTATTATAGATTTTAACTATAGAATACCCATAATATTAGGGTTCATAACAGTTCTCTTTGCTACTGCTGGAGGAAATGTTATAAATGATTTCTTTGATTATAAAATAGATAAGATTAACAAACCAGAAAGACCAATACCTTCTGGAAGAATAAGTCTTAAAAATGCTAGAAACTATGCATACTCTTTATTTGTCCTTTCAATTTTAATAAGTATAGTAATTAGTTATTTAGTTGCAAATATTGCTCCATTTATAATAGTTGTACTTTGTTGTTTAATCATGTATTTTTATGCACGTAACTTCAAAGCAATGCCTTTAATAGGAAACATGGTTGTAGCAATACTAACAGCAATGTGCTTCATTCTTGGAGGAGTAATACTTGCATATGATACAAAATCATTCAATATTTTAACTATATCTTATGCATTAGGATTTTTCGCATTCTTCATGACATTAGCACGAGAAATAACAAAAGACATGGAAGATGTTGAAGGAGATAAAATCGAAAATGCAAGAACACTACCTATAATAGCAGGATGTAAAATATCCAGTATACTTGCAGCAATATTAATAATCATAACAGCTCTTTTCAGCCCAATACTATACATTGAACATATATTTAGCATATACTACCTTATAGTGATGATAATACCAATTCTACTATTTTTATATTGTGCATACACTATACTAAAAAGTCAAACACCAAAAACTTGTGGTAAAGTTTCAAAACTTTTAAAAATAGGAATGTTGATAAGTTTTGTGGCTTTCATAATTGGAATAATACCAATTTAAAAAAAAATAAAAAAAAAGATTAAGAATTGGAATTAAAAATTATCCAATTCCAATTTCATTTCCATCCTTGTCAACTTCATGTCCAGCACCTTCAATAACATTTCCATTTTTATCATAGGTCACATAACCACTTTCAGTAGTACCATTAGAGTTAGTTTTACTCCATGTAACCGTTTTACTGCCGTCATTATTAGTTGTAGTTGTTGAGGAATTTGAATCCGCTACACTTCCATTAGAATCACTATGGGAAATATTAACAGATGAATTATCTCCTGTAACATTGGTGGAATTATTTGTGGTATTTAAAATTGAATTTTCACCATTTGAAGTGAAAACTGCAGCTCCAACAGCTGCTATTGCAACAATTAAAATAATCAAAATTAAAATGATTGTGCTTGATTTATTCAATTAAACCACCTCCATACTTTTTTTAAAAATTTTAGTATCAATATATTATGAACATCTACTTATTAAATATATCCTTTTTTAAAAACAGTTAAATGAAAATCAAAACATAAATAACTTATCATTTGTCTTTTAAATCATTTTAAAAAAAATAAATAAATAAGAATAATACTATAAACATTTATAAAATATTGAAAATTTAATAAAATAAAAATTTATTATTAACTTACAAATCAGAATATACTCATGCAATAAACTAATCTAAAAAGGAATCATACTTTTTGATAAATATCAACTTCACCAATCTTTTTAACTTCCTTAAAATGAGGAATATTCAGAGTTTTATCTTGAGCAATATAATATTTCGTATTGTTAGCTAGCATTTGCTCTGAAAAAGTTGAAGGATTCACCTGAGTAGTAACATATTTAACTCCTTTTTGAAGATACCAAGTATATATTGGTCCTCTATCTGCCCAAATAACTGCAGAGCTTAAATTACTATCATGAGCTTCTAACCAAACCACACTATCTTTTTCATTATTCACTAAAGGATCATTTTTATTCACAGTTAAATAAGCAAAACTCATAACAAGAATTATACAAATAAACAATACTGGGATGATTTGTTTTAAACTAATCTTCTTAATATGGTATGGTTTTAACTTTTCACATAAAATACTTAAACCAAATGTTATGAAAAATGCTAAAGCTGGAGCAAATGCAGTAGCATATCTATCAACTTTAGTTAAATGAGCTGAAAGAAATATCATATGTCCCATAAACCATCCAATCATCATCAAATCATAAGTAAAAGATTCATATTTAACCTCATGTGTTTCATTATAATTAACAAGAATCTTATTAAATGTTAAACTGAAAATAAAGATACTTACAAAAAACAATATTTCACATTTAACAAATGATACAGTACCTGCAACTGCAAATGAAACAATCATTCCAACAATTGAAGCAAATAAAATAATATAAAATACTGGTTTTGGAATTTTAACTTTACTAATAAGATTATCCCAAAACCCTTCACCATAACTTAAATCAATTCTAGAATCAATTGAATTATAAGATTCACTTAAAACTTTACTAAAATAGTATAATGCATAAACGATTCCTAAAACACAAATAATCAATAAAATAATACCAATTAAATGATTAGGATTATAAATATAACGAGGGAGGTTACTAAAATAATATAATAAATTATTTCCTTTATGTTTACGGATTGCAAAAGCAGATCTTGTAGTAGTTGATGAAATATCTTCGGCTTGACTTAAAAAACCAAATGGTAATTTATTGCTCAAATAAAAATAAAAGAATGGAATAGTAAACAATAAGCCAACTATTGCTCCACCAACAATATTCTTAATATATTTCTTAATATTACTAATAATATCCTTTTGAGAGAGGAAATAAAGTATCATTACAGCGAAAACAACCGCTCCAGTATATTTAGCAAAAAATGTTAAAATACTCAAAGGAAAAGCTAAATAAAAATACTTTTGGTCTTTTTTAATAGCTTTAATAAAAAAGTACAAAGTCCAAATAGAAAGAGCAACTGAAGGGATATCTATAGATCCATTACCTGCCCACATAAGATTAACAGTAAAACTACCATAAAGTAAAGCTCCAAAAACACTATAAGTATTATTAAATCTTAATTTTAAAAGAAGATAAGTACCTACAACACCTAAAACATAAAAAGCACCAGTAATAATAAATAAACTATTCTCACTAACAAAACCTAATTTAAAAGCGATACTAGTTAAAAAAGGAACAAGAGGAGATAAATAATTAACATAATCATAACCACTAATATTAACTCCACTAAACTTCAAAGCTTGAATAAGGTAAAGATAAATATCTCTATAAGAGTGTCCAAGTATGTTTTCACTACAATTTATCCATACAAGTAATCCACCAATAATCAAAGATACAATTAACACAAATAAGAAGCTAAAAAGATTTTTATTCTTTAAAATATATGATTTAGCATTCTTAAACATAATCCATTAAATCTCCCTAAAAAATTTCTTCTTAAATTATTATTAAATAATATTGTTTACATATTATTAATAATTATAATATTTCTTTAAAAATAATAATACTTCTGAAACTTGAAAAATATGGAGTAATTATCTAATGTCTAAAAATTTTAACTTAAAAAGTTTCTATAGTAATAATAAAAAAGATATACTAAGTTTATCTTTCTTAACTATTTTCATGTTAATATTAACAACATTACTATTAAATATTGACATAAAAATAGGAGTATATTATATTAGAGATGTTTTTGGGTATTTAAATACTGCATTATACTTTGCAGGATATAACTCCGGTTTAGTGAACCTTAGGGGATTATCACCATTCTTACCTTTCATAACATCAATATTTTTCAGACTAGGTTTTATCAGTGATTCCACAATAATGATTATAAGTGGAGCATTCTACATACTAGCAGTATTAGGATTTTACTCCCTAATGAGATTAAGATTCAAACAACTAAACAGTCTATTAGGTGCTATATTAATAGCTACTTTCAGCATAAACCTATCTTGGGCAACAAAAGGAATGCTTGATTTACCTGCACTAGCATTAAGTATATGGTCAGTTTACTTCATGTTACTAGGTATAAAAAGAAACTCAAAATTTTATTACCTTGCATTTCCAACTGTAATTATTGGATTTTTCACAAAATATGCCGTAGTCTTTATAATACCAGTAATGATAATGGCCATACTATTTTTAGATAAACCTTTAGAATACCTTAAAAAAGAATATAAAAACTTTATTGGGGGAATTATAGCAGGAGGTATAACAACAGGAATATTTTTATTAGCTTATCAAATCTGTAAACTACCATTATTCTTCTTAAGTCAGTCACAAACAATATCTGGGGAATCCAGTTTCACATCCCCTGTAGTTGCATCTACAGCACCAAAAGTAATAAATAATGTATTTTATTATTTAAACAATCTATTAATTTATATGCAAACATTTAACAACCCTCCCTACAGCGTAAAATCAGGATTTTTAAGTATATCTAAAATGGGATGGTTAGGGGGAGATGTATCATGTATAAGTTACCTTTTAGGTGCAATATTAATAATTGGTTTATTAATTTACTTAAAACAGTTATTTAATAAAAATAACTTAAAAATTATTTTTACAAATGAAATAAAAACTTATTCAAAAATTATAATAGTAATTGCTTCTTTTACAATATTTTTCTTAACATTTCAAAAAATTTCAATTATAGAATCATTAATAATATTCACAATAGGATTCTTATTTATTTACAGATTATTATACAAAGTTAATATTAAAAACATGGATTTAGATTTCATTTTTGCCTATTGGTTTTTAATTAATTTCATATTCTTCACATATCATATAATAAAAGTAGGACGCTATGCTATAACATTCACACCCGCATTAGCATACTTTATTGTACTTGGCATTTGTTTAATAATAGCAGTATTAAAAAATACTTCAAAAATCAATTATTCTAAACTAAAAATAATAATACCAACAGTATTAATAATTATTTTAACCCTATCTACTGCAGTCTGTTTAATGAATACTCCAACAACATTTGATAACAATCATCCTGCAAACATTCTAAATGCCTCATCAGATGAGAAGAATATAGCAAATTACATAATCAATACTGACTCAAATTATACAAACAAAACAATATGGGCAGATCGAGGTGGAGATTTCAGTTTCTTCTTAATGAAAAATATTCCATCTGAAGAAAAATTCTCACAACAAGAAAATTTCACAAAATCCTTAGAAAGAAATAATGTGACCTATTTTATTGCTGATAAAAACAATTTAACACTTACAAATTATAAAATAATTAAACAATATGGAAATGTAACATTATATGAAAAAATTTGAGTTGATACAAAATGGAGTTTTCTAAAGATATGAATATAAACAAGCGGGATTTCCCTTATATCCTATTCTTACTAATTTTTAGCTTATTAATCACAACTCAAATAATAATATTTAACAACCAAATAGGAATCTACTGTTCGGATGTTTTTATTTACCTTCTAAACAGTCTTAACTTTACTGGAGTCAATATAAATGCTAATGGTTCAATGTATTTATCTCCAATAATCTGTTTCATTACCTCCCTATTTTTCCGTGCAGGATATGTAAATATAAATGCAATTTACATTGTAACAGGAATATTTGCAATAATAGGAATCCTTGGATTTTATATTCTTCTGAAATACAATTTTAACAAAATTTTAAGCTTAATAGGATCTATATTACTATTTAGTTTATCATTAAATCTTTTATGGTTAGCTAATGGAACATTAGACATACCTGCAATAGGTTTAACAATATGGACAATGATATTTTTCATATTATCTGTAGATAAAGACTCAAAATATTACTTAATAGCCCTACCATTATTTGTTTTAAGCTTTTTTACAAGATATACTGCAGTATTAATATTGCCTGCAATGATTGTATATTTTTTAGGAAAACATGATATTTTCACAGGCTTAGACAATCTAATATCTGATAGAAAAGCTTTAAAAAAACAATTAACTGGTTTCTTAAAAAGTAAAGAACTTAAAAATATATTAAAAGCATTAATAATAAGTTTAATATTATTAGCATTATTTTTAATAATCATCTATTCATTTAGTAATTCATTAAACTTCTTATCTCAATCCTCTGCAGTAAACTCTGGATTCAAAACCCGTACAATAGACACTGCATACACAACAAATACATTCTTTTATATTACAAATTTCTTAAACTTTCTATTTGCAGGTAAAATTACTTTCTACAAAAACATTCCTACATTATATAATCCAACTTTAACTTCATATCTAGTAATGTTTATAACAATCTTAGGATTAATATTAGGTTTAACAACAAAATTTAAAAACAAAAAACTAAGAAAAACTAATTTAAATGGATTATCTGATTATAAATCTAAAAATAATGAAATTGAAACATACGAAACTAGTAAAACTAAGGATTATAAAACTAAAGAAATTAAAATCCCTGAAAATACTGTAAAAAAAGTAGTTGAAAAACCAGAAGATTTTAAAACTAAAAATTTCTTTTTAGCATTAAAATTAATTTTCATAGTAACATTAATATTTTCAATATTAAGCTTTAATAAAATCAGTTCAACTATTACAATACTCTTAACTACATTAGATATTATAATTCTATCAGAATTATTGAAAAAATATGAAATTAAAAACTTAAATTATAATTTAATGATGTTAACATGGTTTGTAGTGTATTTAATATCATTTACTTATATAAATATTAAAGTAAATCGTTACATTCTAACATTAATGCCTGCATTCATATACTTCTTCACACTAGGATTATATTATATAGAAAAACAATTAGATTTCAATTTTAAAATATTTAAACGACAAATAAACACATCCCAAATATTAGCTATAGTCCTAATAGTAATTTTCATATTCAGTGCATTTAATTTCACATCAACTGTAACAGTAGATGATAATATTAAATCTCCACAAATAATATCTGAATACTTAAAACATTATGATCCTGATTATCAAAGTAAAGAAATTGGAGTATATAATAAACGACCATTTTCATGGTTTTTAAAGATGAACTTATTTGGTATAACAAAAGAAAACAGGAATTATTTAATAAATAGTAATATAACTTATTATATAGCTAATGAAAAAGTAAATAATTTAACAAACTATCATCTAATAAAAAATGAAGGAAATTTATACCTTTATGAAAGAAACTAGATTAAAATAAACTCTATATATAATGAAAAGGATAAACAGATATTATGAATATTTTACATATTGCTCATTCTTATTATCCCTGCCTAGCGGCCGGGGGAGTAGTAAATGCCTCTTATGAAATAGGTTTAAAACAAAGTAAAAATGGTAATAATGTCCATGTATACACAACAGATTCTTGTAAAGAAAGATTAAAATTTAAACAATCAAGATATGATGTAAATGTTGATGGAATCATTGTAGACTATTTTAGAAACTTATCAAATAAACTAAAAAACAAAACTCTAGTAGATACTCCAATCAGTGCTCCATTTAGAATACGTAAGGATATAAAAAATCATGATATAATGCATATTCATGAACATAGACAAAGCTTAGCAATAATAAGTTGTCATTATGCAAGAAAACATAATATTCCTTATATTGTTCAAGCTCATGGTAGTGTATTACCATTTTTTCAAAAAGAAAAACTTAAAGAAATTTATGATAAACTATGGGGTTTTAACACTTTATATAATGCAAGTAAAGTATTTGCATTAACTGAAACAGAAAAAGAACAATATATTAAAATGGGAGTTCGTGAAGAAAACATTGAAATAGTTCCATTAGGAATAAACCTAGAGGAATATGCTAATTTACCTAAAAAAGGACAATTTAGATCTAAACAAAACATACAAAAAGATGAAATATTGCTCTTATTTATTGGAAGAATACATAAAATCAAGGGTTTAGATTTACTTGTTGATGGTTTTGAAGAATTAATAAAAACAAATAATGAAAAAAATATAAAATTGGCTATTGTTGGACCAGATGATGGATTTGAAACAGAATTAGAAAATATTATACAAAAAAAAGGATTATCTCAAAAAATTATCTTAACTGGACCATTATATAAAAAAGAAAAACAAGAAGCCCTAGTTGATTGTGATATTTTTGTAATGCCCTCACAATATGAATCATTCACTACAAGTGGACTTGAAGCAATGGCATGTGAAAAACCATTAGTATTAACAAAAAATAACCATATACATGACTGGGTTCAAAATAATGTGGGATTATCTTGTGATTATGATAAAAATAGTTTAAAAGAGGCTTTAGAAAAACTAATAAATGATGAACAATTAAAAGAACAGTTCGGAAAAGAAGGTAGAAGATTAGTAGAAGAAAAATACAATTGGGAGGTAATAGATAATCAAATATTAAGTATATACAAATCAATATTAAAAAACAATTCCCAAAGCTAAAACCCTTAAGGTTTAAATAACAATGTTTAAATTATAAAAAATAGATATAATATTTTAATATTAAATTCTAATTACTAAACTATAACAAATATTAGTAAAATGAAACTTAAACTTTACTTTTTAATTTAGAGGATTATAGATGAAAGTCGTAGTGTGTCAAAATTGTGGTGCTAAATACCAATTAGATGATGATGAAGACCTTGAAGGTTTTGAATGCAGTATTTGTACTGGTAATTTAGAAAAACTAGAAGAATACACAACAACTGGAGAATCTAAAAGAAAACAAACTAATTCTAACCAAAATTTTAAAGATTCTAAACTAGTTTTCTGTGAAGATTGCGGTTTAAAATATGTTCTAGGTAAAAATGATAATGTAAATGAATATGAATGTGTAAGCTGTGGAGGTAAATTAAAACTAGTATCTGGAGAAGAAGAGTTAGCTCCAGCACCTCAACCAACAGAACCATATTTATATGAAAAAACTGCAACAACCCCTGGAAAAAGACACGATATAAATAAATTAAAAAAAGATTTAGATCAATCTAAAAATGAATTAATAGAAAAAAAATCTAAAACTCCAAAACCAAGTATCAGCACTAAACCTAAAACCTCAACCCCTGAAAAACATGGTAAAAACGAGGAATATCAATCACAATATGCTGAAAACATTCTTAAAAAGAGTGTGAGAGTGGGACCTAAAGGTAAAATATCAGATGAACTAACTGATTATTTAAATAAAACAGAAAAACAAGTATCTCAACCTAAACCTCAACCAAAAACTAACACTCAAGAAAAATCTAAAAAACAACCAAGACCCACAAGAAATATCGAAAATGATCGTTATGAATTAGCACTATATAAATATCATGATGAATTAAAAAAACAAATGAAACAAGATTACTTAGAAGGAATTAAAGAAGCTTCACTAGGAGATAGTTCATTTGAAAAATTTAAAAACCTTATAAAAGAAGAATTTAGAGGTTATAAAAACGATTTAACACACAATCCAAAACTAATCCATACAGATATTAGAACTCCAAACGGTTATCAAACAAATAGACAAGAATTAATCCCACACCCAAATGAAGAAAACTTATCATATCATGCACTATACATTGTTGTAGGTTCTATAATAGCAATAATTGGATTAGCAGATGTTTTAATATCTAATAGAGTAGGAAGCATATTATTCATTATGATAGGTATCATAATAATCATTGTAGGATTCTATAAACGTTACTCATATGCAGATAATGAAGCAAGAGGAAGAATCATACGTGCAAAATTATTAACACTTCCTGAAGAATATTATGTATTATACTATGTACGACCTCCAGAATCTAATAAAGGTATTAATCACGTGGTAATAGGCCCTACAGGAATATACACTATTGTATCACAAAAATACACATCTAAAGAAGATAAAGTAAGTATTAAACAAGATAAAGAAAATGTTAGACTTATAGGAAGCACTGGATCATTAGAAGAATACTTAGCAAACAAAAATTCACTAAAAATAGTATCAAACTTCAGAGACAAACAAACCCATTTCCAAGTAAAAGATGAAAAAATCAAATTTGATACTAATAACAAAATAAAACAAGAAACCTTAATATTAAATGAGAAACTATCACAATTCTTAGATGATAATGGCTTACGAGGAATACATATAGAACCATTAGTTGGTTTTGTAAATAATGAAGTAGCTGTAATAAATGTAGTGCTAACTAATGAAGATCTTTTCCTAGAAGAACTTTTATACAAAATAACACACAGTGAACGTAAAATTGACGAATTAACAATTCATAAATGTGCAGTTTTATTATCACAATACTCTGCTGAATGTTCCTCATAAAATGTGGAGCAATCTATTTTCTATTTTTTAAAAAATTAAAGTGATTTAGTATGCTTGGAATTCTCACAGGATTAATATCATCAGGAATATCTCAATTTATAGAAGTAACTAAATTATATAAGGTTGCAACTTTTTTTAATGGGCTCCGAAAGAAAAATTATAGAAGAGAAGTTAAAAGAAGAGTAGCGAGATGTGGTGAAGATTTATCAGTAAACAATCATTGTATTGTCACTAATACAACTTATCTTGGAAATAATGTTAATTTTAATGGAATGCACATTCAAGGTAAAGGAGAAGTAAGAATAGGTGATAACTTCCATTCAGGTATTGAAAATATGATAATTACAGATATACATAATTATGAAGGGGAAGCAATACCTTATGATGAAACAATTATCTCAAAAGATGTAATAATTGAAGATAATGTCTGGTTAGGAAATCGTGTGATTATATTACCTGGAGTTACAATTCAAGAAGGAGCTATAGTTCAAGCAGGAAGTACAGTAGTTAAAGATGTTCCTAGTTGTGCTATAGTTGGTGGACATCCTGCTAAAGTTTTCAAATATCGAGATGTACAACATTATAATCAGTTAAAAGCTGAAGGTAAATTCCATTAAAAATTTTAAACAATTTTTTTTTAATTAATCATTTTTTTAAAGAATCTGATTTCTTCTATTTTTATACATTTCATTGCAAAAATAAGAATGAAATAAACAATAATTCCAACAATAATTGCAATTAAAACATTTATTATTCCTACAGGGTTTAAGAATTTAACTACAATCCCCATTATTGCTGAAGCAATGATAATTTTTATAGTTGAATTTCTTTCAAAAGGTAACTTATGATATTTACTACTTTTAATTGTTGTAACTACAAATGCCGCAATATAACAAACGAGTGTAACAGCTGCTGCACCAATGATTCCTAAATAAGGTACCAGTAAAATATTCAATCCAATATTAGCTATTGCTACAATTATCCATAATTTTCCTAAAATTTTAGTGTCCTTTTCTAAAATTAAAATATTATTAGTTATTCCATAAACTCCCATGAATACTGCACCTAAACATACGAATGGAGTTACTAAATAACCTCCTGTAGCAATGGTGTATGTGGTTATACTTAAAAGTAAAGGTTTACTAAGTACACTCATTCCTACGGCTGCAGGAACAGTTAATAAAAGATAATATTTCATACTATATCTCATATAATAATCAACAGTTCCCCAATCTCCTTTTTCATAGAATTCTGGTAAAATTGCAGGTAATAAAACTGCAAATGGAGATAAAAACATTAATAATACACTACCAAGAGCATATCCTGGAGAATAACAACCAACTGCAGTTGCTCCTAATATTCCACTAATCACATATTTATCACTTGAATCAACAACCCATGAACTTACATTATTTGGAATAGTCGGAATAGCAAAAGCCAACTCTTCCTTAAGATTCTTATATGATGGTCTGCTAAATCCAAGATATCCAACTACCATAAATAACATCATAATAAATACTGCAACATATCCACTTAGTAGTCCTAAAACAACAGTTTCAATATGATAACCTAAATACACCAGAACAATACATACAAAAACACCAATATAACTTTGTAAAATCAGAAAGAGACTATACTTCTTCATCTGTTGGAAAGTTCTAAAGAAACTAATTAACATCAAATTCAAACAAGCAAAAAATGAAATTAAAGCAGTAATATACAATATTTGCAAATTCCCATTAAACAAAGCATTAGCAATAGAAGTTCTAAAAATCAACAATAACCCACAAATAATCAAAGTAGATAAAAGTGTAACACTTATCATACTATAAAAAGAACCTCTAATCTTATTTTTATCTTTTTCAGCAGATAAAAACCTTACCATAGTATAAGGCAAACCAAGATTAGCTATATTTGGAATAAGAGCAACTGTAGTAGTAACTTGAGCCCACATACCATACTCAGCAGTTGAAAAACTCTTAGTAATAATTGGTATGAATATAAGTCCACTTAAACTAATTAAGATATTAGTAAGACCAACTAAACCTATTCTTTGGACAAATTTCACATACTGACTCAAAACATACACCTACACTTACTCATTATGAGCTCTCATTATATTATCATTCAATATAATATCTTTTAAAAGTTGCTCATCATAATTTTTAAAGAAAAAATCAGTATTATAACTGTTTAAATCAAGATCATTCAATTTATTAATCATATCATTAGAATTTCTAACTTTCACAACAATATTCTTCTCAATTAAATCATCCAAATACTCTATTCCCGGAACATCAACAATAAAAGTTTTACAATTAAAAGCTAAACCTTCATAAATTGCAGTTGAAAAAGCCCCAACTTGATACTCAGATTCAGCAAACAATTGATATAATGCAGGATTATCATTATCAACAACATTAAAATTACATTGTTTTTGAGCTTCTAAAAGCTTAGGATAATTCTCTCTCCAAGTTTCATACTCTCCAGGATGTAACTTATAAATAAACTCATATTCCTCTTCATCTAATTTACTAGCTAATTCAAATGCAAATTCACTTAAATATTTACCAATAACCCCCTGAGATATGAAAAGTATTTGATTTTTCTTTTTTTCCACATCTTTATACTTTTTACTATTCTCTTCAAAATAAGGAAAACCTATACTAAAAATAGAATGTTTTTTAATAGGATAAGCACTAGCATCCTGCCAATAATCCCCAAAACTCAATATTTTATTTGGAAAATATTCAATATGTTCATAACTACCACTTTTAAGAGTAATATTCTCACTAGGATAACTATAACCTAAATGATATTTACTAATAACACCATGTTGTAACTCTAAAATATCCACACCTAAATCCTTACAAGCCGCAATTAATGGCTTATTTTCATAAGCAACAACAGCATAAACCTGTCTAACTTTTTTTTCAGTTAATAATTGTTTATACTTCTCATACTCATACTGAAAATTAAGAATATGATCAGTGAATATTTCAAACAAGTTAACATCAACACCAAAACTTGCACGAATCAATGTTTCAATACTACGAATAGTTTCAGACTCTTTCTCAGTATACTCTATTTTATGAGTCTTTTTATAAAAATAAGAAGCAAGTAAAATCCGATCATTAAATTTCACATGTTTATCTTTTTTAATATAATGTTTGTTTAAATATGGAGAATCAATTATCTCATAAGACTTACCCATTTCATCAAGAGTATCACCTAAAAAATAACTGTAAATATCCATATACTTTCCATTATTTAAAACTTTACGAGGATGGTTAAAAATAAGAACATCATAAGTATCCTTACCACTTAAAGGATTATAAAGAATACTATTCTTAATAAAAGGTAAAAATGATTTGAATTTATCAAATAAACTAACACTAGATTGCTGAGCACTACTAAAAATATTAAGTTTACGAGTAATTTCATAATAAAGATATAAACGAACTAATTCCCAAGGATAAACCTTTTGAATCTTAATATAATTAAGATTATGTTCATTTTCAAGTTTAAAAAATTCAGTACAAACCTCTTTCACTGTCATCATTTTAATTTAACCTTTCCCATAAAATTTTATTATAAAATAAATGTTTATTTCAACATATCATAATCTAACAAATCGTCTTCTTTAATAAACTTTTTAACTTCTCTACCAATAACATTATCTAATTCATTAGGAGAAATACCAGTACCTGGACGCTTAAATGTTAAATCCTCAACTGTAATAACTTCTCCCACATCAATGTCACGATTAGCTATAATGGATCTACGAGCCTGCATACGAGCTGCAGCCTCACACTCAAGAGGAACTTTATCATACTGACCATTAATAGTTTTAATAAACTCAATATTTCTAAAGAAAGTTCTAACATCATCCGGATCCATAGCATGATAATGATCATTACCTTGTAAAGTTTTATCAAGAGTAAAATGCTTTTCAAGAATATTAGCACCATACAAATAAGCAGTAGTAAGAACTAACATTCCACTATCGGGTTTAGTGTGATCAGAATAACCAATATCATACTCAGGATATAAATTCTTAAGATTTTTAATCATTAATAAATTAGCATCCTCAAAAGCAGTAGGATAAGATAAAACACAATGCATCACACCGATATCACGATTCTCCTCATCTTCAATAGTTTTTATGGCATCAGAAATTTCTTTAGTAGTTGAAGCACCAGTAGAAATAATAATTGGTTTATTCTTACGAGCAATAGCTTTAATAAAAGGAATATTAGTCAAATCAGATGAAGAAATCTTATAAACATCCATAAAACTATCTAAATAATCAACAGAATCAAAATCAAAAGGAGTAGAAAGAAACATTATACCAATACTTTCACAATATTCAGCAATCTCTTCATACTCATCTTTTCCAAATGAATCAAACTTCTTAAACAATTCATACTGAGAAGTAGTAGGTTCTTCATTCATATCCCAATATGCAGGAGAATTTTTAGAAGCTATAGTATCTGCTTTATAACTTTGAAACTTAACGGCTCCACAACCAGCATCTTTAGCCTCCTTAACCATTAATTTAGCAGCTTCCATATTACTAATATTCTCTTTTTTAGCTATATCATAATAATTAACACCAATTTCAGCAATTAAAAATGGTTCAACATCAAAAATACTCAATTTAACAAATCTCCCTTATTTTTTTCAAATTCCATAAATTTAGGTTTAACAATATTCAATAAGTTCTCAAAACCATGACGCACATCAACATTCTTCATACGATTACTCATTTCCAATCTTAAATCAAAATCATTAACAGTATTCTCTAAAGTACTAGTTAATTCATCATCACTAACTTTTGAACCTAATCCAAGATTAATAAAACCATTATCAATATTACCAAAAATATGATTCAATTCCCGTTGATTTTGACAAAGACAAACACAAGGAACACCAATAGAAGCGATTTCATACATGGTTCTACCAGCAGAAGTGAAAATCAGATCAGCAGAAATCATATACTCACTAATATTTTTAACATTCTCAAAAATATCAATATTCTCATAACTAGAATATTCTTCTTTTATTCCTTTCTTATCTTTATAACCTAAACCAAGAATAACTTTAACATTTCCATTGTAACTGCTGTTTATAATACAATCCAATGTTTTCTTGGTTAAATTATTAGGATCAGTTCCACCAAAAGTTAAGAGAATCTCATTAACTTCCTCTTTAACCTCTTTATAAGGTTGATAATAAAACTCATCTTTAAGAATATAATAACTATGGCCACTATACAAATTTTTAAGAGGAATCTTATGCTCATATAATGCATCACAAACTACATCAGCATACTTAACTCCTCCACCCAAATCTTCAAAATTAAGAACAAAATAACCATTATCCTTTAAACTCTTAACATAATCAGAAGAAGTATTTAAAATATCATTAATAACTATATCTGGATGATAATCATTAATTTTATTTAATAAATCTTCTTCTCCTTTATGAGTAAAATAAGGATAATTATAATTATTTATAATATCAATACCAATTTCTTTTTCTTCATCTAATAAAAATAAAACATCATGATTAATTAATTTAGATGCAATAGCTAAACCTCTATAAATATGACCTGTACCAATTTCATGAGAAGCATCAGCCTTAATAATAATTCGTTTTTTCTGAAGAAGACGCTCAGCAACCCACCAATCTTCATAATTATCAATATCAATACTTTCCTGATGACTAACAGGAATTAAATCAATTTTATCTCCTAAACGTGAATTTTCAGTAATGAAATCTCTTTTAGTTGCAAAAACAGAACCAGTTTCACGAAATTCCTTAGGCAAATATTGACGATTAAGTCTTTTTTCATATAAAGGATAATATGACTGTTTATTATCATCAAAACCCCAACTCAAATGTCTATCATCAACAACACTAATAACAGTATCATTACCAGATTCAAGCTTTTCAATAGCCTTATTTAAAGTACTAGGCTTTAAAAGTGGACTTGTAGGTTGAAGGGTAATCACAAAATCGTACTTATCTCCAATTTTTTCCTCTTGTTGAAGAGTAGCATCATAAATAACTGGATCTAAGGGCACATTATCTTCAGCTAAATCCCCAGAACGCTTAATAACATCTGCACCAAACTTTTCAGAAATAAATTTAATCTCATCATCATCTGTTGTAACAACAACATCATCAATATAACTAGAAGATTTAGCATGATTGATAGTATGAGCTATTAAAGGTTTATCATCCATAATACGAATATTTTTACGAGGAATACCTTTAGAACCTCCTCTAGCAGGAATAACCACTAAAATCTTATTATCTTTATACATCTTAAAAAAATCTCTCACTTTTTTTATTAAATAATTAATTTATAGATTTATTATATGATTAGTATACTTCTTGAAATATTTATATTTTATTTTTAAAAGATTTTTAAAAAGAAAAAAATTATTAACAAAATAATATTTTAAAATTTAGTAACATGGTAACATAGTAACATCTAATTTTTTTTAAAATTTAGTAACATGGTAACATAGTAACATGATTAGTGAGGTAATATGGTGTATAGGTATGGCTCCTTTTTTTTGGCATGTTACTTTAAAAAATTTAAAAATTTAAAGCATTTTAAACTCTTTAAAAGGAAAAATAACTTCATAAATTTCTTAGAAATGTAACATGTTAAAATGATGTATGTCGTGTTACCTTTTCAATAATAAACTTATTTATAAGCAAAATTCTCCGCAAGTGTAATAAAATGGTGATACACATTGATGTGTATTATGGCTATCTTCAGGTTATAATCAAAAAATTAAGTTCTCTTTACTATATATTATAATGCAGTCAGGAGATCACCTTTAAAACCTGTTTTATACTAAAGTTATAATTGATTTCTTATTGGTTCTATGACAAAATTTATTTGGTGCTTGTTTTTATTTTTTAAGGTTAATTTTTCTGTTTTTTTAAAAATAAATGATTTTTTTTGATTAAGTATCTTGGAAATTTTAAAGGATTATAAAATATTTTTTGAAAAATTAAGTTTTCCTTATTACTATAATATTATGCCATGCACGGATTTCCATTTAAACCAATTTAATGTTAATTCAATGTATGATTATTGTATTTTTAACCATAAAATTTATTTAATGTATAATTTTTATTTTTTAACTATTTTCTTTTATTTTTTTAATGATTAAACAGATTTTTATATTAATTTTTGAAAATTGTTTTTATCTAAACTATTAAATATTTTATTTAACAAAAAATAGATACATTATATAATTAAAGAATTTTTATTAAAATTATTTATTATGGTGTAAACAATATGAAAAATTTATCTAAAGAGTTAGTTCACAGAATAAATGATATTGCTGTCCCTGTTAGAATTATGCACGTTTGTGGTTCACATGAACACACAATCATGGAAAATGGTATTCGTACACTACTACCTGAAGAGGTTGAAATTGTTGCAGGACCAGGATGTCCAGTATGTGTAGTTCCTGCCCGTGAAATAGATGAAGCATTATCATTAGTTGATAAAGGAGTTACAATCACTACATTTGGGGACATGATGCGTGTTCCAGGATCTAATAAGTCACTTTCTGAAGCTAAAGCTGATGGTGCAGATGTAAGAATAGTTTACGGTATAAATAATGCCGTGGAATTAGCTAGAAAAAATCCTGACCAAAAAGTTGTATTTATAGCTGCAGGTTTTGAAACAACAGCACCTACAACAGCATCTGAAATATTAAATGAACCTCCTGAAAACTTTTCAATCTTATCATGTCACAGATTAATCCCACCTGCACTTGATTTCTTAATAGACTCAGGAGAAACTAACCTAAATGCATTAATTGAACCTGGACATGTTTGTACAATTATAGGAAACAAACCATTCGAACATTTCTCCACAAAATACGGTATACCCCAAGCAACTGCAGGATTCAACCCATTAGACATTTTAATGGCAGTTTACTTAATATTAAGACAAATCAAAAATGATGATCCTCATGTTGATAATGAATATAAAAGAGCAGTACGTGATGAAGGTAATGTAGTAGCACAAAAAGCTATGGCAGATGTATTCACTGTAAAAAGCCGAGAATGGAGAGGATTTCCAAAAATACCAAACAGTGTTTATGAATTAAAACCTGAATTCATCCAATACAATGCTCGAGAAATATATGATATTGAAGTTAAAGATGTAACAGAAGCACCAAAAGGTTGTATATGTGGACCAATACTTAGAGGATTAAAAAGACCAACAGATTGTAAATTATTCGGAAAATCATGCACACCATTACATCCAATAGGAGCATGTATGGTAAGTAAAGAAGGAACTTGTAATATAGCTCACAGATACACACCAATGGATTAAAACATTAATTAAAATCCTTTTTTTAGAGGATAAAAAAATATGAATGAAATTAAAGCTTTAGCTCTAGATATTGATGGAACAATAACAGATTCAAATAGATTACTCTGTATTAGTGCCATAGAAATAATAAGAAAAATAGAAAATCTTGGAATACCAGTAATCTTAGTAACTGGAAATACTGCAGTTTATACTTATGCACTAACTACATCCATTGGAACAACAGGAGGAGTAGTTGGTGAAAATGGTGGAGTAATGTTTCTCGAAGGATATAAAAACAATGAAACAATAGTTTTTTCAGATTACTCCTATGTTGAAAAAGCTTATCAACACCTAAAACAAGAATTAAAAGATGAATACGAACTAATCGTTGTTGATGATGAGTATTGCAGATTATCTGAAATAGCATTCTACAGAACAATGAATGCAGATATAATTAGAGAAATATTAAAAGATTGGAATATAAAAGTTTATGACAGTGGATTTGCACTACACATAACAGATAATCAAATAAATAAAGGCGTAACCCTCGAAAAACTAGCAAAAATCTTAGATATAAATCCAAAAAATATTATGGGTATAGGAGATAGTGAAAACGATTTAGATTTCCTAGATCATGTTGGAATGAAAATAGCAGTAGCTAATGCTAGTCAAGAATTAAAAAATAAAGCAGATTATGTTTGCACAAAACCATATGGAGATGGTGTAGTGGAAGCTGTTGAAAAATTCATATTAAAAAAATAATGAGGAATAATATAATGTTAAATCAAATAGTAGAAGAAGCAGAAAAGAGTGTAAGTAAATATTGTGACGATTATGAAATATTTGCAGAAAACTCACAACTTTTACAATTAGAAGCAGAAAATAATAATTTAAACTTTGCAAAAGAAGAAGTAAATCTTGGAATAGGAATAAGAGTAATATATGAAAATAAATTAGGTTTTGCATACACATCTAATATGAATAAAATTCCACAAACAGCAGAAAAAGCATATTTAAATGCAAAATTAAATGAAGAAGACCCTAACTTTTCTTTTGCAGAAAAAGCATCATTACCAACAATAAAAAACATTTATGATTCTAAAAATAAAGAATTAGAACTAAGTGAAATGACCTCATTTATGGAAAGTTTACTAAATACAGTAGAAGAAAATGGTTGTGAACCAACAACTGGAGGATTTTCTAGAGGATTTGGAGAAGAAATAATAGTAAACTCTAATGGAGTTAATGTTTCAGATGAAAGCACAGGATTTGGAGCATATGTAGCAGTAAATGCACATAAAAATGATGAACTCTCAAGTGCATATGACTCAATTTCTTCATGTAAATATGATTTTAATGGTGATGAATTAGCTGAAAAAGTATCTAAATTAGCATCAGATTCAATTGGTGGAGAAAACATAGAAACCGGAGATAAAGATGTTGTATTAGATTATCATGCCGCAACAGGAATTTTAGCTACTTTTATGAGTGGATTCTCAGCAGACAACATTCAAAGAGGAAGATCAATACTAAAAGACAAAGTAGGAGAATCCATAGTAAGTGAAAACTTATCAATCTATGATGACGGAACTTATGATGGAGGATTAAGTAGTGGTAAATTTGATGGAGAAGGAACACAATCACAAAAAACAGAACTTGTAAAGAATGGAGTTCTAAAAAGTTTTATCTATGATATTTACACTGCGAACAAAGCACAAATAAAAAGTACAGGTAATGGTTTTAGAGGTTCATTCTCATCAACACCAAGTGTAAATGCTTCTAATATCATTTTTGACTTTAATAAAATGGCAAAAATTCAAGAAATAGATAATGGAATACTTGCAACAGATGTTCTTGGAGCTCACACAGCAAACCCAATTAGTGGAGATTTCAGTGTAGAAGTTAATAATGGATTTTTAATAGAAAATGGGGAAATAACCAAACCCGTTAAAAAAGCTATGATTTCTGGAAATGTTTATGAAACCTTAAAAAATTGTGAAGGATTAGACTCAGAAATTAAACAATACGGTCCATTTATTATTCCAAAAATATTATTACATGATTTAAGAGTAATTGGATAAAATTTTTATTCTTAATTAACTTATTTTTTTTTAATAAAATCTAGGATTAAGGGTTCCATAGTGGCCATGTTTCACACTTTCAAAAGTGAAATTCATAGAATCCTTAACAATATTTAATAAATTTTCATCATTATTTCTAACTAAATTAGCAGCAATTGCTGCTGAAAAAGTACAACCAGTACCATGAGTATTAGGGGTGTCAATTAATTCTTGATTTATAACATTAATCTCCCCATCAAATAAAACATTAACACCATTTAAGTGACCACCAGTAATAATAACATTACAATACTCACCAATTTTATAGGCTGCTTCAATAGCATCTTCTTTACTTTTTATTTCCATTCCACTAAGTTGTTCCGCTTCAGAAACATTAGGAGTGGTAATAATAGCTTCAGGTAATAATTCTTTTTTTAAAATTTTACCAATATCTTCTTTATTTAAGTTATCCCCTGCACTTGCAACCATAACAGGATCTACAACCATTTTTAAATCATATTCTTTAATCTTTTTAGAAACAGTTCTTATTATATCTTTAGAATAAAGAAGACCAGTTTTACCATACTTTACCGTATAATCATCCATAATAGAATCTATCTGTTCACAAATAAAATTAGTATTTACTGGTTGGATTGAATACACTTTATGAGGATTTTGTGCAGTTAATGCAGTTATAACACTGGTTGGATGAACATTATAAGCAGCCATAGTTTTAATATCTGTAGATATTCCTGCCCCTCCAGATGGATCAAAACCAGCAATTGTGATTCCTATCATAAAAAAATCACTTAATCTCTTGTAACTTTTAATCTTTCATGACCATGAATACTTTCAACACTTATACCTAAAGATTCTAAATACTTCTTAGTATGAGTATTTTTTCCATGAATCATAATTTCACCAAGATCTTCTGTAGTATTAACATCTAAAGCCATATAAAAACTATCATGAACAATAGGACTTAATCCTTTAGCTTCAGCATTTTCAACATGTTTTTGAAAACTAAAATCACCAAATTCCATATCAATACCACAAGGCTTAATAATTAAAGCATTTGTCCCCCCACCTTTAGATGGCATAATAAGAAAATCAAGTTTATTAGCTTGCTTAATAATTAATTTAATATTGGTTTTACCAATAAGGGGTACATCTGAAGGCATAATAAGCACTTTTCTAGTTTTTCCTCTACAATAATCCATAGCTTGATTAAGTGCTTTATTTAAATTACTATCATCATTCTCAACTAAAGTATCAAGTTTTAACTCTTTGGCATAATCAAGAACTTCAGAATCTCTACTGATTATAATAATCTTATCAACCAATTTTTTAAGAGTTTTAGTAACATCCTTAAGCATAGCTTTTAATAACTCTTCTCTTTCAGTAGCTGATAAAAAAGGGGATAATCTAGTTTTAGCATCAGTAAACTTACTTACAGGTATAATTGCATATATATTATCCAATATCCCAAATCTCCCTAAATATTTTATTTTAGTATGTTTTAGCTATTAATGCTAAATGTTTTGCAGGTTTACCACAATGAGCACAAACCGCATCAGTTTCAATATCCTCATTATAAATTCCTAATAAATCAATGTCAGTAATTTCTTCAATGGTTTTTCCACACTCTTCATCTCCACACCATGGGAAACTAACCATTTTACCATTTTCAATTAATTCTTTAATCTCATTAACATCACTAACAGATTTAATATTCTCTTTAAAGGAATCCCAAGCATTTTCTCTTAATAACCCGTTAATATCATTTAACCTATCTTTTACAATAGATACAATATCATCATTAAGATTAACTTCAGTTTTCTCTAAATTATCTCTTCTAACCATAACAGTTTTATTGTTTTCTAAATCTCTTGGGCCTAATTCTAATCTTAGAGGAGTTCCTTTTAATTCCCATTCATAAAACTTCTTACCTGGTCTAATATCACGATCATCAATCATAACACGTATTCCAGCATTTTCTAAGTTATCTTTAATTTCATTACATTTATTTAAAACTTCTTCTTTACCTTTTTTAAAAAGAATAGGGATTATTGTAACTTGTTTTGGTGATAAGTTTGGAGGTAAAACTAATCCCTTTTCATCTCCATGAATTCCTATAGCAGCTGCAATAACTCTATCACTAAGTCCATAACAACTTTGATAAGCATATTCATGTTCTCCTTCTTTGTTTTCAAAAGTAATATCATAAGTTTTAGCAAAAGTTTGTCCAAGATTGTGAACAGTTCCTATTTGTAAAGCTTTTCCATCAGGTAATAAAGTATCAAAAGCCATAGTGTAATCTGCACCAGGGAATTTATCCCAAACAGGTCTCTTACTAATAGTATAAGGTATTCCTAACTCGTTAAAAAGTTTCTTATAAATTTCAATACCTTCATTAACTTGATCTTCAGTTTCCTCAGCACTAGAATGTATGGTGTGTGCTTCAGCGAATGTAGTAATTTCTCTAACTCTAATAAGTGGACGAGTATGTTTAGTTTCATATCTAAATGTGTTAACCACTTGATAATATTTCATAGGTAAATCAATATGGGATCTAACCCATAAACTAAACATTGGATAAATACTACTTTCACTTGTAGGACGTAAAGCTAAATTCTCATTTAAAGGCTTTTGGCCTCCTTGTGTTACCCAATATACCTCATCTTCAAATCCTTTAACATGTTTTCCTTCTTTAGCTAATTCTGCTTCAGGAATTAATAAGGGGAATAATACTTCTTCATGATCTTTATCAAGTAAATCACGGTAAACATTTAACATGTATTTTCTAATTTGATACCCATAAGGTAACCAAACACTCATCCCTTTAATTGGATATCTTGAGTCTATTATATTTGCTTCTTCTAAAATATTGTGGAACCATTCACTAAAGTTTTCCAAATTTATCACCTATTAATAATTTAACAATTAATATTCTATTGTTTTTTTGATTTTATATATCTTATCCAAATTTTAATTTTTAACTAAAATTATTCCAAAACTTATTTTAGTTATAGACTATAGAATATTAATGATTAAAATAAAAAGGAGTAAATTTTTTATGGTAACTAAAAAGATTCAATTACCTCGAGAAGTTCATATTGGCCCTGGTGTAATTGATAAGACAGGTGAAATATGTAATGACTTGCGGTTTTATGATGATGCATTAGTTGTCACTGGACCACATACAAAGAAAATTGCAGGTAATCAAGTAATTGAAAGTTTAGAAAATGCTAATTTCAGTGTTGAAGTAGTTGAAGTAGATTCTGCAACAGATCAAAGCGTACAACAAGTTCAAGATAAATTAGATAAATCTCAAGTGGTTCTTGGAGTAGGTGGAGGAAAAATTATAGATGTAGCAAAAATGGCATCCACAAATGCAAAAACTTACTTTTTATCTATCCCAACAACAGCTTCACATGATGGTATAACTTCACCTTTAGCTTCCATAAAAAATGAAAAAGGAAGTGTATCAATCAAAGCCCAATCCCCAATAGCAGTAGTTGCAGATACAGATATTATAAAAAATGCTCCTTATAAACTTTTAGCATCAGGTTGTGGTGATGTAATATCAAATTATACAGCAGTATTAGATTGGAAATTAGCTAGAAGATTACAAAATGTTAGTTACAGTGAATCAGCTGCAGCTTTAGCACAAATGACAGCAAAACTCATATCCGACGGGGCAGAAAATATTAAACCAGGATTAGAAAAAAGTACAAGATTAGTAGCTAAAGCTTTATTCAGTACAGGAGTTGCAATAAGCATCGCAAATACATCTCGCCCAGCAAGTGGATCAGAACACCTATTCTCCCATGCACTTGATAAAATTGCAAAAAAACCAGCACTCCACGGAGAACAATGTGGAGTAGGTGCAATCATGATGATGAACTTACATGGTGGAGATTGGAAATTCATACGTGATGCATTACACAATGTTAAAGCCCCAACAACAGCGAAAGAACTTGGAGTAAGTCCTGAAGAAATCATTGAAGCTTTAACTATAGCTCACACAATAAGAGATAGATACACAATACTAGGAGATCGAGGACTATCTAGAGAAGCAGCTGAAAAACTAGCAATAACAACAGGGGTAATTGAATGATTACATTAATAGGAAAAGAAATAGCAAAAAAAGACTCAAGTTTCATATTCCAAGGACCAGCAGAAGAATGTGAAAACTGTAGAATTAAATCTGCATGTGTAGGATCATTAGAAATAGGAAGAAAATACACAATAACTGATGTAAAAGACACAGAACAAAGATGCCCAATTCATGCAGAAGGAAAAGTAGTACCTATAGAAGTAGAATTAGCAGATATAGAAATGTTATTAGATTCTAAAAAAGTATTTGAAGGATCCAGCTTCAACTATGAAAAACCTACATGTACATTCAAAGAATGTGAATATCATAAATTATGTTTCCCTGAAGGTATTAAAGAAGGAGATAAAGTCACAATTGCAAAAGACTTAAGAAAGTTTCCTGGGGAATGTGAAATGAAAAAATCATTAAAAAAAATACTTGCAAGATTTTAAAAAAAAATTATAAAAAAAGAGAACTAATGGTGGAATAATTAAAATGAATCTTAAAATGAATGCAGGATATGCTGCAGGTGAATTAGTAAAAGATGGTCAAGTTTTAGGACTTGGAACAGGATCAACCACACACTATTTTATAGAAAAAGTAGGCAAAAGAGTTGAAGAAGAAGAATTAGAATTACTAGGAATACCAACAAGTTATCAATCATTCTTACTAGCTAAAAAATGGAGCATACCATGCACAACCTTAGATGAACACAGCATAGATTTAGCAGTAGATGGAGCCGATGAAATAGACCCAAATAAAAATCTTATAAAAGGTGGAGGAGCAGCTCACACAATTGAAAAAATCGTTGACTACTCCGCAAAAGAATTAGTAATCATAGCTGACGAATCTAAAGAAGTACAACAATTAGGAGCATTTCCAGTACCATTAGAAGTAATCAAAGACGCAACTCAACCAGTATTAAATGTATTACAAGACATGGGAGCAAAACCTGAAATAAGAATGGGAGTTCAAAAAGATGGTCCAGTTATTACTGATAGTGGAAATTTTATAATAGATGCAAAGTTCCCCTTAATAGACAGTCCTGTAGACATGGAAATTGAATTAAACACAATTCCTGGTGTAGTGGAAAATGGAATATTTACAGAAATGGTAGATAAAGTAATTTTTGGAACTAATAATGGAATAAAAGAATTATAAATAATTAAATCAAATTTTCAAGGAGATAATAAATAAAATGCCAATTCCAGGATTTAACATTCCATATGAATATAAAAAAATGTTTAATAAAATTTGCATACTCATTGGAGTTATAATTATAATATATGCAGTATTATGGATTTTAGCTAAATTAGGAGTATTACCATACTTGTTTTTCAATATATTCCCTCAAATAGTACTTCTATTAATAGGTATATTCATATTTTATCAAGCATGGACTAATAGAAACCAATATTAAATTTATGCATTTATTTTTTTTAAATTTGATAAAAAAATTTATATACTATAAAAAACTTAACTATAAATGCTTACTTTTATGCATGATTAAATTCAGAGTAAAAGAATTAATAAAAAAAATAATATCTAATAACAATTATTCAGCTAACTACTATAAAATTAAATATAAAATTTTTAATTAATAGCTAAGGAATATTAAACTCCATAAAAATATTGAAAATATTTTTTTTAGGTTCAAATTTTCAATTATTGCTACGAAAATTTATGGCAAGTTTATGTTACGATGAGATAACTATTAATTAAAAAAAATATATTAAAATATTCCAAAAATAAAACATTTGTTATTAAATTTCACGCTCAGCATATTATTTTTTAAAGTATAAAATGTAAGCTTTTTATTAAAGTTATATAAATTTAATTAAACTATAAAATCATTTTTAATTTATTAACTCCATTTAAAATGAACTCATTTATTTAACCCAATTATATAGTTTAAAACCCCTAAAACACGAAAATAATATGACTTTAATAAAAATCCTCTTATTTTTAACTAAACTTAACTTATTTTTTTAGAAAAAAATGCCTGCTCCATGTAAAATTTTTAATTTATAAACAAAATTTATTACTTAGATTAAATATAACTAAAAATATAATGTAATTTTATAAATTAATTTTACACATATTACTTATAAAAAATTTTTTACTTGGAGGAAGAAAGATAAAATGTCAAAAATTTTTATTTCATGTGCATTACCATATGCTAACGGTCCATGCCATTTAGGGCACTTAAGATCAACCTACATTCCAGCAGACATTTATGCACGTTGTAACCGTATGCAAGGTAATGATGTATTACTAGTTTGTGCAACAGATGAACATGGAACACCAATAGCTGTACAAGCAGATAATGAAGGTAAAAAGCCAATCGAAATAGCAAAAAGATATCATGATATGATAGTAGAAGATGTAAAATCATGTGATATCACACTAGACAGTTTCACACGTACAACAGACCAATTACACTATGAAATCAGTCAAAATTTCTTCTTAGATCTTTATAACAAAGGACTAATTTATGAACAACCAATAGAACAATTATACTGTGAAAATTGTCAAAAATTCTTACCTGACCGTTATGTAGAAGGAATATGTCCTGTATGTGGCTCAGAAGGAGCAAGAGGAGATCATTGTGAAAGTTGTGGAAGACATCTAGAACCAACAGAATTAGTAGACCCACAATGTTTAACATGTGGACATACACCAGTAATTAAAAAAAGTAAACAATACTTTTACAAACTTAGCAACTTCGAAGAAGACATCACAAAATACATAGAAAACAATGAAAAATTACCTGCAAATGTAAGAAACTATGCATTAAACTGGTTAAAAGAAGGATTAAATGATTGGATAATGACCCGAGACATGAAATGGGGTATTCCTGTACCACTAAAAGATGCAGATGGAAAAGTTATCTATGTATGGGGAGAAGCATTCCTCGGATACATTTCATCAGCAGCACAATGGTCAAGAAAAACAGGAAAACCATGGGAAGACTATTGGAATGACACAGCAATACATTTCATAGGAAAAGATATCATATACCACCATGCAATATTTTGGCCAGCACTACTTAAAGGATACGGTTGCAAATATCCAGATAATATATTTGCTGGAGAATTCCTATCTCTTGAAGGTAGAAAAATGAGTACAAGTAAAAATTGGGTAATTTGGGTATCTGATTTTGTAAAAGATTTTGATTCAGACCTACTACGATATTATCTAACCATAAATGCTCCACTAAATAAAGACACAGACTTCAGTTGGGATGATTTCCAAAGAAGAGTAAACGATGAATTAGCAGATGTACTAGGAAACTTCTTACACAGAACATTCACATTCACACACAAATTCTTTGATGGAAAAGTGCCAGAATATAAAAATCCAAGTGAAGAAGATATCAAATTCGAAAAATTATGCAAACAACTACCTGAAACAGAAAAAAATTACATAAATGATTTTAAATTCCGTGAAGGACTAGTTGAAATATTCAAAGTAGCTAAAACTGCAAATAAATACTTCAATGACCAAGAACCATGGAAAGCAATAAAAGAAGAACCACAAAAAGCAGCTAACACAGTATACTTATGTGACCAATTAGCAAAAAGTTTAGCAACACTTCTAAAACCATACATACCAAGAACTGCAGATAAAATAGCTAAAACAGTAAACATAGAAAATAATGATATATGGGATAAAGCAACAGAATATTTACCAACAGGTCATGAAATCAACAAACCAAAACCATTATTTAAGAAAATCGAAGATTCAACAATACAAAACGAAAAAGATAAATTATATAAAAACTTAGAACAAAGTCAAGAAGGAGAAAAAACCATGAGTGAACAAATAAGTATTGATTACTTTGATAAAGTAGAAATCAGAATAGGACAAATTAAAGAAGCAGAAAAAATCGAAAAATCAAATAAATTACTTAAATTACAAGTTGATATTGGAGAAAAAACTTTACAAATAGTAGCAGGACTTGCAAAAAGATATGATTCAGAAGAATTAATTGATAAAAAAGTAACAGTACTTGTAAATCTCGAACCAGCAAAATTATTTGGTGTAGAATCACAAGGAATGTTATTAGCATCTGGAGAAAGTGCAGCATTATTAGTTCCAGAAGAACCAGTAGATGTTGGAGAAGAAATCCAATAAATGCAAAAATAAAAAGAATTTAATAATAGAAAATAAAACTTATCATTATTTAAAAAAATTTTGATTATCTTTTTCGGCGTAAAAAAAATAATTAAAAGATAATCAAAAAAAATAATGACATTTTAAAAAAATAAATGGAATTAGCCTCACAGGTGAGTAACAAATGGATGAATCCATACTCATAACAAATGCTGAAAAGTATTTAAACAAAATAGAGAAAGAAAATATAAATTTAACAAAAATAAATGATACCAAAAGTTTTAAAGTAGTTTACCTTAGATTTCAAGATAGATTAAATAACTTACAAGACCTAAAAGAAAAAATGGATGCAAATGGTTATACCGCACCATTTAGATCATTAAACCGTTATGGAATAAGTTCTTCATCAGATATAGGTTTTGAAGAAATATCTGAAGTAAACCGTCATAATCAACACTTCAGACTAAAAGCAACAGCAAAACGAAACATATTAGATCGTGTAAAATTCGCAATAGATGCTCATAAAATTGCATTAGGAAACTTAGACGAATACGGGCATTTTAAATGCCAAGAATGCGGAAAAAGTTACAGACCAAATAATTTTATGGCTTCTAACCAAAAATGTGAATGCGGATCTGAAAACTTAAAATTTGAAGTAAATGAATCAGGAGTTTACAGATTAGAAATAATTCCCTACTTGCCATTATCTGGAAACTATATGGTTTTAATGAGTGAATTATCCGAATGGGGAAGAGATTCACTTAAAAAAGTATTAAACATGCTAAAAACCAAAAGAAAAGCAGTTGTAACAAATGTTTCACCAGTAATAACTGTACAAGAAAATAATCGATGGATAACAAAAAGAGTATCTCTAGATTCTGAATTTGTAGATAGTTATGAAGAAGAACTACGAAGAATATATGGAAGAAAATTCCGTATAGAAAGATTAGACTTCCATAGATCAAGACCAACAATAATAAATGATAAACACACAAGAACAGCTCTAGCAATAGCTTATGTGAAACATTCAGAAACAATAGTTAAAAAACACAAAGAAGAAATATTAAAAAGAAATATACAAAACTTAGAACACTTACAAATCTATGATGAAGTTGTAAATGATGTAAAAATGGATAACCCTAATTTTATAGAAGAATTAGACACATTAGAAGAATGGAGAAATCATAGAGTAAGTGAAATACTTCAAGACATAGGTTTAATGGATAAATTTGGACATTTAGATAGAAAATTAAAAAGAGATATCAAAAGAAGAGAACAAATCGAAGAAACAATATTCTCAGAAATAGCTCCAACCTTAATAAGATGGGATATATTCAAATATTATATCACAACCTCCAATGATAAACGAAAAAGATATGGAGGACCATTCCCCTACATCAGAGGAGATATAGACCGTCAACAAAGAAAAATATTCCAAGCTTATCCTAAAAGTGTAGTAAATATTTTAAGAACAATGGAAAATGAAAAAATATTAGCTGTACCCGAAATGGATTTATTGCTCTATAAAAAATTCAATCTTGAAGAACAAATTAAAAACTCAAATATTAAACTAGATTATACAGCATTAGGTGCTGCAATGATAAGTACCAACTCAGATATACCAATTAAAGAATCAGCATATATATTCACAGTATCTGAAGAAAGAGTACAAAAAGAAATAAAAAATATTGAAACCTCTAAGAGACCAAGAAGTAAAAAATCCAAAAAATTCTTAGAAATGATTAAAAACTAAAAGGAAAACATTTTTATGCCTATAGACAATGATTATGATATCTTTGAAGATGAAGATAATCAAGAAAATCATGAAATAAATGCTTGGCAAGTTCACATTACAGAACCATTAACTTCTGAAAAAATCATTGAATTAATGGATAAATATCCAAGTTTGAGACGAATAACATGTTCTCAAAGTTTATATACTCGTATATCTCCTAAATACTTAAAAGTTTTAGATTCTTTAGATATTAATGTTGAAATTGAATATAATTGGGGTAGAAAACAATTATACTCAAATGAAGATATTAATCAAGTTCTAAATTTATTAGATGAAGGAAAATCTCCAAAAGATGTAAGTGAACAATTACAAATTCCATTAAAAAGGGTTTATTATTTTAGAAGTAAATATTCTACTGAAGCAAAAAATGATTTTCATAAAAAAAAATATGATGATAAAATCCGCCAAGAAGTTAATGACCAAAGAAATAATGGTTTAACTCCTGAAGAAATATCAAAAAATTTAAATATTCCTATTCGTTCAATTTATTATATTTTAAATAAAAAATAATCCATTTAATACTATTTTTTCAAAAAACAATATTCTATCCTATTTTTTCTTTAGCCTTAAAATCAAATGGATAATATTTAATATAAATAATTACAAAATTAAAACTAATTTTATACAAAATTTTACATGGAAAATAAAAAAATATGGAGAAATTAAGGTTATGGTTTCAATATTAACACCTCCAGAATTACCGTTAGTTTTAATTGCATTATTATGTGGTATAATATCTTGTGCTGTTACATGGTATATAATGCCTCACCTTATTCGTCGTCTTGAAAATGCAAATATAGTTGGTAAAGATATTCATAAATCTTTAAAACCAATTGTGGCAGAAATGGGTGGATTAGGAATTTTATTTGGTTTTATTATTGGAATGTTTGTTGGAATATATTTATATTCAGCACTTACTTTTCAATTGATTATAGTATTGTTAGTTATTCTTCTTGTAGGTATTATTGGTATGGTTGATGATTTAATAATGCTTACTTCATATGAGAAATTAGCTTTACTCTTTTTTGCAGGTATACCTTTAATATGGGCTGCACCTCCAGGTGTAGGTATTTTTTACATTATTTGTATACCAATTGCTGTTAGTATTTGTTCTAATTTGACAAATATGCTTGCAGGTTTAAATGGAATTGAATCTGGGCTTGGAGTAATAGCTATGGTGTCTCTTACTATATCATGTATTATTCTTGGAAAATATGATGTAGCAATAATAAGTATGAGTATGTTGGGACCATTAATTGCATTTTTATACTTTAATAAACATCCTGCAAAAGTATTCCCTGGGGATACTGGTACTCTTGTAATTGGTGCTGCTATAGCAGCTATAGCATTTATTGGAAGATTAAAATTTATTGCATTTATTATACTTTTACCAAATATTATAGATGCTGCATTGAAATTTTATAGTGCAGGGGTTATGAATCGTGCAGATCAAAAACCTACACAAGTATCATCTGATGGTACTCTTTCCAGTCCAGATCAAGGTTTTAAATCATTAATTAGGTTTGTTTTACGTAAACCTGTAGATGAAAAAACTGCTGTAAAAATGATTTGGTTTATAGGTATTATTTTTGGTGTTGCGGGAATTATTATGGCCATTTTGATGCCTGGAGTGTTAGGTAATCATACTATGGCTCAATTGATGGGTATTAAAGATTTATTTTATCATATTTAAATCTTTAATTATTTTTATTATTTTTTTTAAAACTTTTTATATCATATAATGTTATACATATTTACACATATACACACATACACATATATTTAATAGAATAATTACAAGCACATAAAAAAATAATTAAAAAAATAAAAACAGAGAGAAATTAATACTTAGCTTCTTTTCTTAACTTCTCATAATACTTATCAATTTTAGAATCCTCATTTTCAAGTCTTTTATCTAAAATTTTATCATGTTTTATTTCAAACTGATCAATTAATTTATAAACATCCTTTTCAGACTGTGAAACCTTCATATTTGAATTTTTAATTATCTTATCTAACTTTCTTTCAATATTCTTTTCATGTTCTTTTTCATCATAAGGTAATTCCATACACAACCCTCCAACAATGTTTTAAAAAAATATTTACATCTTAATAACAGGAATTTGAATTTCAACTAAATGATTTTCAGGATTAACACCAATAGGACCATTTAAAAGAACTTCCTTAGGAGATCCAATAATATCATAATGATTTTCCTCAGAAAATTCAATAATCTCAGTATATGAATCTCTAATATTCTCATGAGCTCCTTCATGAATACCTGAAAGAACTTTATGCTCAATCATATCAGCAATATCTATTTCAGGAGTTTTATCAACTTCAACATCTGCAATAGGAACACCTAAATCATAAACAATTTCATCTGCCTCAACTTTATCAGGCATACGGTAAAATATAATGAAATAATCCCCATCAGTAGGAATCTCTTTATCTTCAACCCATCCACTTAATTTAGAAATCAATACCTCTAAATCACTTAAAGGTCCTTTATGCTTCATAACAGCAATCTTTTGATCAGGTATAATTTTTTCTTCAATTTTCATAATTTTATTTCCCTTCATTAATTATTATTTATAATTTAATATTATTCATTCTATTTAAATAAAGTAACATTTACAATTTCCCCTTCACTAACTAACTCAGTATTTTTATCAACTTTTGTATAACCATCTGCAGTTGCAAGTGAAAAAATAGCCCCTGAATCCTTAAATATAGGTTCAACTCCCCCATCTTTTATCCGAACTAACTGATATTGCATTCTACCTACAGGAGAATGAATTCTTTTAGTTATAGGTCCAGAAAAAGTATTTATTTCTTCATCAATCTTTATCCCTGCTAATTTTCGTAAACTAGGAGCAACAAAAACATTAAATATCACAATTGCACTAACAGGATTTCCAGGTAACCCTATAACCAATTTATTATCTATTACACCAACTAAAGTTGGTTTACCTGGTTGAACACTAATACCATGGATAATCACACATCCAAGTTCATCGAGAATACTTCTCAAATTATCTCCTATACCAGCAGAAGTTCCACCAGATACTAAAACAACATCAGACTTTTTAAGACTAGAAACAATAGAATCTTTAATAGAATCATAATCATCTTTAATAATTCCTAAAGTAACAGCATCAGCACCAGCAGCATCAGCACCAGTTTTAAGCATATCACTATTCACATCATAAATTTTACCCGGACTAATAGTCTCACTATTGGATAATAACTCATTACCTGTAGAAACAATACCTACTTTAGGTTTTTTATAAACTTCAACCTCCCCAATTCCCTGACTAGCAATAACACCAATCTTCGCAGGAGTTAATGTTTCATTTTTATCTAAAATCTTATTACCCTTTTTAATATCAGAACCTTTAAGTCCAACTTCCTGATTAGGAGTTAAACTTTTAAATAAGTTAACATTACCTTCTTCATCAATATCACTAAATTCCACCATTTCAACTGCTTCAGCATCTTCAGGCATTGGAGCACCAGTACTAATTTGAACACATTCACCAAGATTTAATGGTTTATCACAAAAATCTCCAGCTTCAACAATATCAATAACTTTAACAGTTTTCGGACTTTCTTCACTAGCTCCATAAGTATCTTCAACTTTTACAGCATAACCATCTTTAAGTGCTCTGTTAAAAGGCGGAAAATCAATTTTACTTTCAATATCAGTGAATAAAACACGATTATAACTATCACCAAGAGACACAACTTCAGACTCAGAAGTATAATATTTATCAAACAAATCTCCAATAATCTTTTTAGCTTCAGAAGATTCTTTAATCTTTAAAAATTCCTTTCCCATTTTTATCACATTATTTTAAGAATAATAAATTTTTTTTTTAAACAATATTAATTTATCCTATTACTAATTATATATAATATTATATATTAAGAATTATAAAAATAAATTCATATTATAAAATATTCTATGAAAGATAATATCTATTAAATCATAAAAAATCAATATTTATTCTCTTAAAAAAAACAATATTAGGATACTTATAACACTATTCAAGGCTCAAATCAAGGAGGAAAATTTTTGGCAAATAAGAAAAATAATCATGACCAACAACAAAGTTTTAGAAGAGTAAGAACACCAAGAAATGGAGAAATCCCAGGTGTTGTAGAACAAATTATGGGACACGGTAAAATACGTGTACGATGTTCTGATGGTAATATAAGAATGACTCGTATCCCAGGAAAAATGAAAAAACGTATATGGATAAGAGAAGGAGATGTAGTTTTAGTAAAACCATGGGATTTCCAATCAGATAAAAAAGCAGATGTTATTTGGAGATACACTAGAACAGAATCTAACTGGCTTGAAAGAAAAGGCTACTTAAAAATGTAAGGAAAATAAATATTTTTTCCTTATACTAAAATAATTAATATTATAAACTATTTTTAAAAAAAAAATACTTTTTTCTAATAAATAAAACTCAAATAATCAGAGGTTATAAAATCATGGATTCTAAAATAGAAAAAGCTGACGAAAAAATGCAAAAAATAATCTCTGAAAAACGAATAAAAGATGATGATGATAAAAAAGTAGCTAGTGAAGTATTTGATGATAAAACATTAAAAACATTATACAAACTAGCAAACCATAATTATCTAGATATTCTTAATGGTGCAATCAGCACAGGTAAAGAAGCAAATGTCTTAAAAGGTTTAAAAGATGATGGCTCCATTATAGCAGTAAAAATATATCGAATTGCCACATCTGATTTTAAAAAAATGAACTATTATATTGAAGGAGATCCACGATTCAATGTTAGATCCACTAACAAAAGACAACTAATTAAAGCGTGGGTAAATAAAGAGTACAGAAATCTTAATAGATTATATGAAAATGGGGTAAATGTTCCAAAACCAATAGTTGCATTAGACAATGTACTATTATTAGAATTTATTGGTGATGATGAGGGAACACCTGCAAAAACTGCACGTTATGATCCTCCTGAAGACCCAAATGATTTTTTTGAAAGATTACTCTTAGAAATGGATAGATTCATTAATAAATCAAACTTAATACATGGTGATTTATCCACATTCAATGTAATGAATTATAATCAAAATCCTGTAATTATAGATGTTTCACAATCAGTAGTACGAGATCACCCAATTGCTAAAGAACTACTTTTAAGAGATATAAAAAACATCTCTAATGAATTCAAAAAAATGGGTGTAAAAACATCAGAAGATGAAATAAAAGATTATCTTAAAGTAAAGATATAAAAAAATCTGACATTAAAATATATAAAATAAGATAACTTTTAATTATATGGATTTTGATGAAGAAATTACTACTTAAAAACTTTAATGATTTATTTAAATTAATTTTAATACTATTATTGTAGAAATAATAGCTTCTCATTATTTTGGAGAAATCCTTGAAAATGCTAATTTTAATTTAAATATACTAAAATAAGTTAACTAATAATTTATATATTCAAATACTTGAACCCTAATTTTTACCAGAACCATTGATACAGACTTTTTTTTTACAAGAAGTTTTTTGTAAAAACAATTTACAAATCATATTAAGTTTACTTAATCTAGAAAAAGGTAATTTTTTTTCTTGAGTTTAAAATAATCTAAAAATTAATTTTTGAATAAAATTTTATTCTTCTTAATTATTAGTTTTCAAATGCTTGGAAAATTCACTTTTAATATAAAAAACAAATTTTTCTATTAAGTTTGTTTATATCTTGGAATTGTTAGTTTCTTTTTAAGTAAAATTTTTTCAAAATGAATAAATAAGATTAATGTTATAAAGAATAATGCATTTAGTTAGTAGGAAAAATTTCCTATAATTATAATAATGAGGTGAATAAATTGCCAGAAACTGACTATCTTAAAATTCCTTCAAATAGAATAGGAGTTTTAATAGGAACAAACGGTGAAACTAAAGAACAAATTGAGAAAGTAACTCAAACACGCTTAGATATTGATGGAGAAGATGGAACTATAACTATTTATCCAACAGATGATATGGAAGATCAATTAGGTGTGTGGAAAACTAATCATATTGTTAAAGCTATTGGTAGAGGTTTTAATCCTCAAGCTGCTCTAAAATTATTAGATGACGATATGTATTTAGAAATAATTAAGTTACCTTTATTTGTTGGAAAATCTAAAAAAGCTTTAGCAAGATACAAGGGAAGAATCATTGGAAAAGAGGGAAAAACTCGACAAATCATTGTTGAAATGGCAGAAGTAGATATGGCAATTTATGGAAAAACAGTTTCAATTATAGGTCCTCTTGAAAATGTTCAAGTGGCTAAAGAAGCTGTTGAAATGATTCTTAATGGATCTAGACATAAATCTGTTTATGGATTTTTAGAGAATAAGAAACAAGATATGAAAATGAAAGAGTTCAAAGCTATCGTTGGAATTGATGATGATGAAATTCAGCTTCGAGATGATTTAGATGACATTGATGATGAAACTGAATATGAACAAGAATTAGAAGATGATTTAGCTAATGATCTTGATGAAGATGATGAACTTTAATTAAATTTCATCATTAATTTTTCATATTTTTTATTTTTTTATTCATTTTTTATTAAACATATATACTACTACTTTTTTTTGAATGATTTGTGAATATTCTTTAATGTAAACACTATAGTTGATATTAACTGTATATAATAATTATAGTTAAAATTTGTAATAGGCAATAGTATATGAAAACTTTATATACTTTGTTAACTATAGGTATATATAGTGATAAATTTATTAAAGTTTTTCAATATTTTACTTTAAACAATTTTTTTCTAAATAATAAAATTTTATTTCTTTCTCAAAGTCTCGCTATTTTTTAGCCAAGGCTATATAAATATTGAAAAATTTTTCACATAATATTCAAATAAAAATTAAAAAAAAAAATAAAACTACAAAAAAGTGGAGGTAAATTAATTTGTCCCAACAAGCATCAGAACTCTTCGACAACTTCCAAGAATTGACACCGTCAGAGTTCTTCAGAAAAAATAAACAAATGTTAGGGTTCAGTGGTAAAATAAGATCATTAACCGTAGTATTCCACGAACTTATAACTAATAGTTTTGATGCCGCTGAAGAAGCAGGTATTCTTCCTGAAATAAAAATAGACCTTAAAAGATTAGATAAAGAACATTATGTTCTAAGACACTCTGATAATGGTCCAGGAATCCCAGAAAAATTCATCATGAAAGTATATTGTACCATGTTTGCAGGATCCAAATTCAGAAACATCCAATCCAGAGGACAACAAGGATTAGGATGTAGTGGATGTGTACTTTTATCCCAAATGACAACTGGTGAACCAGCACATGTAATCTCAGGATACCAAGAAAATGGTGAACTAAAAGGAATCAAAATGGACTTTAAAATGGATGTTAAAAAGAACAAAGGAATGTTACTACATAAAGAAAATTATCCTGTAGAACATACTGGAGTATGCATAGAACTCCAATTTAAAGATGTTTCATACTCTCTAGCAGAACAAGGTGCTTTTGAATACATAAGAAGAACAATGATTGGAAACCCTCATGCAAAAATTATTTTCCGAGACCCATCAGGACACAAATATATATTCAACAGAGCATCAGACATAGTACCTCCATTACCAAAAGAAGTATTACCTCACCCTAAAGGAGTAACAGCGGATGATTTAATCTTCATGGCAAAACACACAGATAAAAGACGATTCAAAAGTTTATTAACAAGCTCATTATCAAGAATGTCTGCAAAAAGAGTGAAAGAAGTAGAAGAAATAACTGGAATAGATTTAAACAAACGTCCAAAAGACATGAAATGGGCAGAAGCAGAAGCAATCGTACACACATTTGCTAAAATGAAATTCATGGCACCACCAACAAACGGACTAATACCAATAGGCTCAGATCAAATCGAAAAAGGAATGAAACAAATCCTCAAACCAGAATTCATCACTTCAATAACAAGAAAACCAGTAACCTATAAAGGTGGTGTAGCATTCATTGTAGAAGCAGGAATAGCATACGGTGGAGACTGCGGAAGACTAGTCAACGATCAAAGAAAAGCAGAAATAATGAGATTTGCAAACCGTGTACCATTATCATTCGATCAAGGATCATGTGCAATTACAGAAGCACTTAAAAGTATAGATTGGAAACGATATGGAATCAGAGACTTAGATAATGCACCAATAACCTTATTTATAAACATAATATCAACTCAAGTCCCATACTTATCCACAGGAAAACAAAGTGTCGCTCCAGAACCAGAAATAGTTCATGAAGTAAGACAAGCATCCATGAAATTAGCAAGAAGACTCCAAAAACACTTAAGAAAGAAAAGAGCAGCTAAAGAAAAAGCAATGAGATCAAAAATATTTGAAGATTACGTACCAGTAATTCTACAAGAAGCTGCAAACCTTGGAGAAGTCGAAGTTCCAGATTATAATGAAGTATTATCTAAAGTAACAAAACGATCACTTGCAGATTTACTAGGTGAAACTGTAGAAGAAGTAGAAGAAGAGGAAGAAGAAAGTTTACTAGAAGAATTAGATGAATTCGGATATCAAGTTGATGAAGAGCATTCTAATATTACTAATGTCAAAAATAAATCAACTGTAGAAGAATTAGAAGATGAATTATTAGAAGATAATAATCCGGAACCAAAATCTTCAGAAGAAAGTAAACAATCTACATTAACCAATAATGAAGGGGACTGAATAATATGGCTGAAGAAGAAAAAGCTCAAACAGAAAATAAAAAATTAACCCATAAAGAACAAAGAAAACAATACACCTTCAATAAATTAAAGGAATTAGGTCAATCAATCGTTAGTGATGTAGAAAAAAACCAAGTACCTTCATTAAAAATCCCATCAAGAGGGACAGGAAACATAGTATATGATGATGCAAAAAAATATTATGTACTTGGAGATAGATATGGTACAAGATCCCTTGGAAATGTTAAACAAATCCGTAAAATGGGACAAATGGTATACACAGCTAACTTTTGTAAAGATTTAGTTCAAAGAGAAAAAACCGCAACAATACGGGAAATGTATTATGTTTCTGAAGGTTGGGGAGTAGAATTCAACACCCAACAAGAATCAAATACAGTAGGGGAAGATTTAGAAGTAGCATTAGGAACTACACGTGAAGACCTTGGATTAATGCCCGAAGAAGATGGAGCATCCGTATATGGGGATTTAACCCTATTAGATGATGATGTGGAATTAAATGCTAAAAAATCTGGAAAATCCGGATACACAATCAGTCCAACAATAGACCAAGTAGAATTCTTAGACTGTGGAGTAGAAAGAGTACTAGCCGTAGAAACCATGGGAATGTTCCACAGATTAGTGCAAGAAAACGCTTACGATAGATTCAACACATTAGTAGTAGGATTAAAAGGACAAGCAGCACGTGCAACAAGAAGATTCATCAAAAGATTAAACACAGAATTAAACTTACCAGTCTACATTTGTAACGATGGAGATCCATGGGGATTCCATATTGCACAAGTAATCATATCTGGAAGTGCAAAATTAGCTCATGTAAACTATGACCTTGCAACACCAAATGCACAATTCATTGGAGTAACAGCAAGTGATATTATTGAATATGATCTTCCAACTGATCCATTAAAAGATATAGATGTCTTAAGATTGAAAGAATTATCTAAAGACCCAAGATATCAAACTGAATTCTGGCAAACAGAAATCAAAAAAATGCTTAAAATAGGGAAAAAAGCAGAACAGCAATCATTCAGTAAATATGGGTTAGAATATATTGTAGATACATATTTCCCACATAAACTAGGAATAGAAGAATAAACAATTATTCTTCTCCCTATAAACTTATTTTTTTTTAAAATTTTTTTTTATTTACTATTTTTTTTATCACTAATTTTAATAGGATGTTTTAATATAATGCGAAATTTAGAACAATTAAAAAATAAACTTAAAAACATTATTTCTGATTATGAAGGTGTAAATATAGATTATATTTCTACAGACACTATTGTAATTGAACCATGGACTAGATTAAAATGTCAATATGGCTGTCCAAATTATAAAAAATCATTAACTTGCACACCATATCCTCCAAAATCAGATGAAATGAAAAAAATAGTAGAATGTTATTCAAAAGCAATTTTATTAGAATTCAGTAAAGATTATGAAAAAATAAATAAACTAGTAATTGAAATCGAAAAAGAATGTGCAAGAGAAGGATTCTACAAAGCATTTGGTTTAGGTGCAGGGTCCTGTAATTTTTGTGATGAATGTAACCTAAAAGAATGTGTAAAACCTGATTTAGCACGCCCATCATTATCTGCTGTTGGAGTGGATGTTCATAAAACTATAGCAAATAATGGTTATAATATTTTAGGATATGATGAAAAAGAAGATATATACTTTTGTTATGGTTTAATTTTACTAGATTAAATCCAAATTACTTATATGTATTAAATTAGATAATCTATAATATAATTGAATTTTATTATTTAAAAGAATTAGGTGTAAAATAAAATGAAATCTGTAGCTATTAATGGGATAGGAACTATAGGTAAAAGAGTAGCAGATGCAGTAGCAGCTCAAGATGATATGAAAGTAGTGGGTGTTAGTAAAACAAGACCTACTTTTGAAGCAAAAGCAGCAGTAGAAAAAGGTTATCCATTATATATTGGTATTCCAGAACGTGAACACTTATTTAAGGAAGCAGGAATAGAAATAGCCGGTACTGTTGATGATATGATTGAAGAAGCAGATGTTGTTGTTGATTGTACTCCCGGAAACCTTGGAGCAGAAAATTTAAAAAAATATAAAAAAGCAGGAGTAAAAGCAATTTATGAAGGTGGAGAAGATCATGAACTAACCGGATTATCATTCAACTCTTTTTCTAATTATGATGATTCATTTGGAGCAGATTATACTCGTGTAGTATCATGTAACACTACTGGATTAACAAGAACACTATCTACATTAAACCCTTTAGTTGATATTAAGAAAGTAAGAGCAGTAATGGTACGTCGTGGAGCAGATCCAAATGAAGTTAAAAAAGGACCAATAAATGCAATTGTACCAAACCCTCCTAAAGTACCATCTCACCATGGACCTGATGTAAAAACAGTTATGGGAGATATAGATGTTACAACAATGGCTTTACTTGTTCCAACAACATTAATGCACCAACATAATTTAATGGTTGAAATAAATAATGATGTAACAACTGATGAAGTTATTGATGCACTTGAAAAACGCTCACGTGTAATGGTAGTTAAAGCAAGTGAAGGATTAGGATCAACTGCAGAATTAATGGAATATGCTAAAGATTTAGGAAGAAATCGAAATGATTTCTATGAAATTCCAGTATGGGAAGAATCTATAAATGTAGTAGATAATGAACTATTTTATATGCAAGCAGTTCACCAAGAATCTGATGTTGTACCTGAAAATGTTGATGCTATAAGAGCGTTACTTGAGATGGAAAGTGACAATGAAAAATCTATAGCAAAAACTAACAAAGCTATGGGAATATTATAAAAATTCCCAAAAATTTTCTTTTTTTATATTTTTATTATCAATGAAGTGACAATTCTATGAAGGATAAAATAATTTTTGGACCAGCAGGAAAACCTTTAGATTATAAAGGAAGTGCATATACTTCATCAAAGTATATAGCTGAACATGGATTAAATGCATTTGAATATCAATCTTCACATGGAATAAGAATTGGTGAAAAAAGTGCAAAAACACTAAAAAAACAGTCTGAAAAGGAAAATGTTTTAATTTCCATGCACGCTCCTTATTATGTTAATATGTGTTCAAAAGAACCTGAAAAAATAGATTCATCTATTGAACGTTTAGTGGATTCAGCAAGAGTAGGAGAATGGATGGGAGCATATCGTATAGTATTTCATCCTGGATTTTATCAAAATCAAAAACCAGAAAAAGCTTTAGAAATAGCTAAAACAGCTTATCAAAAATTAATCGAAAGATGTGAAGAAGAATCCATTAAAAATTATACTTTTGCACCTGAAACAACTGGAAAAAGATCACAATTAGGTAACATAAATGAAATTATAAGTATGTGTCAAAATATAGAACATTTTGAACCTACAATAGATTTTGCCCATATACATGCTCGGGGAAGAGGAATTTTAAATAATAAAGAAGATTATAATTGTATTTTCTCTAAATTAGAAGATAATTTAGATATAAATAGATTGCATTGTCATTTCACTACAATTGAATACACACATAATGGTGAGAGAAGACATCATAATTTGAACGAAATAGATAATTATGGTCCAAATATTAAAGATTTACTCATAAATTTATTAGAAAATGATTGGAAAGCTACAATAATTTGTGAAACTCCTCTTAGAGATAAAGACGCAATGAAAATGAAAGAAGTATATGAAACTTTAATTTAAAATTTTTTTAATTAATTCTTTTTAAATAGCTCTTAGTATTTTTTTTTATATCTACTATTTTAATAGTATTTTATTTCATGTAATACTAATAATATTACCTTGTTTTTTATAGTTTTTAACAATACATTTATATATAATGATATAAACATTACTTATTATAATAAATTTATTGAAAAATATTTTTATTATACATAAATTATTGTGGAGATGTTTAATAATGAAAACTAATGAATTACCTCTTGCACCAGTTGCAAGAATTGTTAAAAATGCAGGTGCAGAAAGAGTAAGTGAAGATGCTAAAGAAGCTTTAGCTGAAAAATTAGAAGAATGTGCAACTGAAGTAGCTAAAGAAGCTGTTGCTTTAGCAAGACATGCAGGTCGTAAAACTGTAAAAGCTGAAGATATTAAATTAGCAAAAGACGCTCTTTGCTGCAAAGAATAAATTTTTAAATTAATTTAAAGATTTATCTTTTTTTATATTTTATTTTTTATTTTTAATTTAAAAAAAATTTTCTTGTTTTAATCCTACTTTTTTTAAAATATTTTTTCATGATACTTTTATAAAAAATAAAACAAATATATAACATGATATTATTTAGAACTTCTATTTTAAGTATAAATAATTAAGGTGATTATGAAATGTTTTATAAAACAATTATGCGTATAGATGACATTCACAGACTTAGAGATATAAGAGATCAATTATTAATTTTACAAGGAAGAGAACCAACTCGTGAAGGAGATAGAGCCCTAAAAGTAGTTGTTCAAAGAATTGATGATATTCAAGAAAGACTTGATAAAAAATAAATATTAAAATCTTTTTTTTATTATTGAAGGTAAATATAATGAAAATAAATGCATATACTAGTCTTGAAAAAATTCAAAATAAACTATTAGTTTTACAAGGTAGAAAACCTACTAGAGAAGGGTCTAAATCTCTTAAAAAAGTTAATAAAGCTATAAAAAATTTTTAAGCTTTATTAATTAAAAACATTTATTTTCTATTTTTATAAATTTATTATAAAGTTAAGTTGGTGTGCTATTGAAAAATAATAATCAAATTGAAGAAATTAATCCATCAAATAATATGATTACAACTTCTAAATTTAGTACTGAGAAAGAAGCAAAAGCAGTTGTTTTAAAAGGAGTAGGTTATCCTTTTAATTTTGCATTAATGGAAGGTTCAAATTTGGAAATATCTGATAAAGTTCTTTTTGAACAATATGCTAGAGAACAATGGTTAGGAACAATTGTAAAAGAAGGTAATTATCTTTTTGATCAAAAAATAATTCCAGATTTTGCATTTAAAGTTATAACTGCTTTCCCAAATAATTCGGTTATTGGGAAAAACACAAGTATAATTATAGTTGATAATGAAAAGACTAATCATACTTTAAAAGCTATAAAAACAGATTATACTCTTTCTGATGTTGTGGGTCAAGTTAGTGCAAAAAACAAAGCTAAAGTTATAATGAAATATTTAGCAAATCCTGAAAAATTTGGAGAATGGGCTCCAAGAAACATACTATTTTACGGACTTCCAGGTACTGGGAAAACAATGTTAGCAAAGGCACTATCAAATGAGCTTAACGTTCCATTGTATTTAATCAAAGCAACATCTTTAATTGGTGACCATGTTGGAGATGGTGCATATAAGATTAGTGAACTATTTGATTTTGCACAAAAAACATCCCCATCAGTAATATTCATAGATGAAATAGATGCAATAGCACTACATAGAACTTACCAATCACTAAGAGGAGACGTATCTGAAATTGTAAACTCATTACTAACCGAAATGGATGGAATAAATCCAAATAAAGGAGTAATAACAATTGGAGCAACAAACAATATAGAAACTTTGGATTATGCAGTACGATCCAGATTCGAAGAAGAAATCGAATTCAAAATACCAAACGAAGAAGAAAGAAAACAAATAATACAAAACAACCTAAAAACATTCCCACTAAAAATAGAAGTACCAATAGAAAAACTAGTCAAAATATCTAAAGGAATGAGTGGAAGAGATATAAAACAAAAACTATTAAAAACTAGCCTTCACAATGCCATATCCAACGATAAAGAAACCGTTACAATGGAAGACATTGAATATGCATTAAACTATAAAAAACAAAAAGCAAACGAAGTCAAAAATATGTTTGCATAAAAAAAAGTATCTAAAAAAAATCAAGTATACTTTTTTCTAATCTTTTTTTACAAAAAACTTTTCAGCTGCATCAATCAAATAATCATCTTCATCTTTAGCAGCTTCTTTAATATTAACTGAAATATCATAAAAAATCTTATTAACAATAGATCTAGTAAGATTATCAATAATCTTAACACTACCTTCACTATCTGCTAATTTAACGATAGCCTTTTCACTTTCTCTTTGACGAATATCTTCCATGTTAGATCTAAGCTCTCGTAAAATACCTTCAACCTGCATCAATTTAAAAGAATTCTCTAACAACCCAAATTCTTCTCCAATAATTTTTTCAGCAGCAACAGATTCATTTTCACGTTGAAGACGATTTTTCTCAGCAACCCCTCTTAAATCATCAATATTTAACAAATTAACATTTAATTCTTTAACATCATCATTAATATCCCGAGGATTAGCAATATCAATCATCAAAATACTCTTAGGATTCTTATTACAAATAATTGGCTCAACTTTATCTTTAGTTATAATATAATGAGGAGCAGCAGTAGCACTAATAACAACATCAGCATTAGCTAAATAATGACCAATATCATCAATCAAAATAGATTCACCACCTAACTCTTTAGCTAACCTATTAGCACGGAAATAAGTTCGATTAGCAACAAAAATAGCTTTTAAATCCTTTTCAGCCATAGCTTTAGCTACTTAAGTACCCATTTCACCAGCACCTATAACAAGAACACATTTATTACTTAAATCACCAATAATTTCCTCAGCTAAATCAACAGCCGCAGACCCAATAGAAACACTACCCTGATTAATCTTAGTTTTTTGTCTAACTTCTTGACCCACATGAATAGCCTTAGTAAAAAGAGTATCTAAAACTTTACCACAATGATTTTCTTTATCTGCAATTTGTTTAGCATCTTTAATCTGACCTAAAATCTGATCTTCACCTACAATCATAGATTCTAAACCAGAAGTCATTCTTAAAAGGTGAATTATGCTAGTATCATCGTATTCAATAATAATATTTTTATTTTCATGATTTAATAAAGGTTCATCATAAGTGATAAAATCATCATGAATGTAATATTCATATCTATTACAAGTTGATATTTCAATATACTCATGTATATCAAATTTTTCTTTTAATTGCTTAAATAAATCTTTCAAATCTTTAGAAACTATTTCCATAGTCTCAATGTCTGCAATTGTATGATCTACACGAATACTAATTATCAATGAATAACTCTCCTAAAAACAATATTATACCTTTAATTATTATTAAATTTTATCAATTAATCCTTTAACCAAAATTTTAGCTTCTTCAATTTTACATTCATCTAAAAGAGAATTAATCTTTTCATCATTTAAAATTTCATATAATTTTTCTTTTCTATCTTTTTGATTTGAGATTTTAGATTTTAATAAACTTCGCCCATAATCTTGAAGTTCAATTTCTAAAATATCTCGTTGAGTAATAGTGGATTGAATCTTTTTACGAAGTTCTTTAGCCATTAAAGGACTTTTTCCTCCAGTATATAATGAAACTTCAATGTCTCCAATAAGAAATGTTGTTGGCACAATTAAATTGCCTTCACTAGGTAAATCTGCCCTATTAATTAATTTACCTTCACTAATACTTGAAACATAATCAGATAATTTTTTATCTCCACTAGCTATAATGATTATATCGGACCAATCAACAAGTTCATCAAGATTTTCTAGAGATCTTAAAACAGCTCCTTTATCAGTTAATTCTTTAGAAATATGATTTCCAGCTAATATAACATTTGCTCCCTTATCCAGGAAACGATTAGCTCTTCTAGTAGCAACTTCTCCAGTTCCTAAAATAAAAACATTTTTATTTTTTACTTCTAAAAAAAGTGATGTTAATCCCATTAAAAGTTCCTCTTAATAAAAAAAATAAGTTAATTAATTATCTACAAAATATTTTAAAAAAATAAAAAAATTGGAAAAAATATTATTTTCCATTTTCTAATGCTTTAACTCGAAGTAATTTTATAGCCATTCTCAAATCATTATTACAATCAGTTAAAACTTTATTAGCTTCAGTTTCAGATATTTCAAATGCATTAACTAGAGCATCAATATTTTCTTCACAATCATCTTCTTTATTTCCAACTAAAGCTTCAGATAATTCTCTTTTCAAAGTTAAATATTCATCTTGACTCATATTAATGTTTCTTAATACCATATCTCTCAATGGACAAGGTTTTGATGTTTTACAGCACCATACTAATGAACCAAAACATGTTCCAGCTCCTTCACCTAACCTTGTGTTTTTAGCAAAATCTTCTTTAATATTAATATATTCTTGTGGTGTTATTCCTACTTCTCTTAAAGCATTCATCACTGGACAAGGTTTTACTGGAGGACAACAAAATGCTAATCCTCTAACATCTCCACCTCGACAAATATGTGATGGCGCATCATCCCATCCCATGGTATTACTCCTACATAAATTTTATAAATTAAATTGTCTATTATTATGTTATTATAAATATTAAATAAATATTTAATCTTTTAAATTTGTATAAAATTAATTAGTTCTATTTACATTAAATAATTTATTCTATTAATATAAATTTTAAAGTATATAATTCATACGGTTTTTAAATATTATTGAAAAAAAGTTTAATAAAAAAAGGTAAAAAAGGATATGATAAAGTTATTCATCTTTCAACATATCTTCTTTTTCTTTAGTAGTTAATGATGAAACGATTTCTTCAGGTTTTCCAGTTTGTAAAACTTTTCCCCCTCTCATTAAAGAAGCTCTATCACACACATCTATAACGAAATCCATATCGTGTGATACGATTATGAAAGTTTGATCGAATTCATCTCTAGCTCTTAAAATAGAATCAGTTACTATTACTCTAGTAATTGGATCCATTGTACCAGTTGGTTCATCTAAAATAATTATGTTTGGTTCTTTAATAAGAACTTGTGCAAGAGCTACACGATGTCTTTCTCCTACACTTAACTCATCAGGGTATTTTTTTAATATTGTTTCTGCAGTTTTTTCTTCAAATCCACATGCAGTTAAAACATGAGTAGCTTTTATTTTAGCAAATTCTCCAGGTAATTCTAAACTAATTGCATCAGTTAAATTTCCAAGAATTGTTCTACTTGGGTATAAAGAATATTCTTGATGAAGCAATCCAATATAAGGAGTTACTCGGCCTCTATTAAATTGTCCACCTTTAGTCATATCAATCCAATTTTCACCAAGTTTAATATTTATTTCTCCACTACTAGGTTCAGTTAATCCAAGAATCATTCTAGTAAGTGTAGTTTTTCCAGATCCACTAAGTCCTACAACACCAAAGATTTCTCCATGATTAATTGTTAAATTAACATTATCGTCAGCTTTGACAACTCCTCTTTCGATAGAGTAATAATATTTTTTAACATTTTTAATTTCTACTTCAGGACCACCATGTTCGTGTTCTTCTACTTTTTTAGGTAATGGAACAGTAGCTAAAAATTTATCCACAACTTCTTTTGGATTGCCTTGTTCTTTAATCTCACCATTTTCTAACCAAATCACATTATCTGCTAATATATTAATTACTTCTGGCCAGTGACTTGTAATAACCATAGTAATTCCCTTATCTTTGACTTCTGTTTCAAGGGTTTCATGTAAACGTTCAGCAGTTTGTGGATCTAATGTACCAGTTGGTTCATCAGCTAAGAATAACATAGGATCTTTCGCTAATTGTCTTGCAAGAACAACTCTTTGTTTTTCTCCTCCACTTAAATCACGAGCAATATGTGTAACTCTATGACTCATTTGAACCATATCTAAAAGTTCTAATGCTCTATAAATATTTTCTTCTAAGTAGCGACCTTCATCACCCATTGCTTTAAGAATGTTATCTATTACAGTTTCTTCATCATATAAAGCGAAGTTTCTTTGAAGCATTATAGCTACTCGTCTTTTTAAAGCTGCAAATTCTAGTCTGTCTGCATGCCAGAAATCAATAGTTTTTTCTTCTAATTCTCCACCACATGAACATTTTTGCCCTATGTATGATGGAGGTTCTACATGTTGACATTCTTTACACATTGCTACATGGAATATTATTTGCCCTTCGTCAGGTTCATATTCTTTTGTACCACGTAACATGCTTATTAGGACGGATTTTCCACTACCACTTCTTCCTAATATTCCTAAAGTTTGCCCTTCCTCAATTTCTAAGTTTACATTTTTGAGAACTGGGACATCATTAAATGTTTTTCCTATATTTTTAAATGTAATAAAAGACATTTATCCACCTTATTTTGTTCCTTTTTTTAATTACTTTTATAATTATGAAAAATTTTATATTTTCTTGAATTTTTTTAATTCAAATATTGAAAAGATAATTTTTAATATTATAATATAAATTTTATATTACTTCTTTATATTATTTTTTATATTAATGAAATTATAACACAAGTTATTAATTTTTTTATTTATTTTTAGTTTAATCAACACATCTTCCAGAACCATGTAAAGGAGTGCCACATTCTGGACATTTGGTGTTTCTGCATGGTTCTCCCATGATTTTTGGTGCTTCATATCCACATTTTGGGCATACACATGCTGATGGAGGTTTACCAATACCTCTACCTTTTCCTCCATAAGATTTTCTTTTTTCAATTGAATCATTTTCTAATAATACAATTTCACTTGAGTTACAATCAGGGCATTTAGTATATTTTTTTTGTTGATTACTCCATTGGAACCCGCATGTTTTACAATAATAAGTTATTTGGTTTTTAATATTAGTAACTCCTATTATATTGATTTTTCTACCTTCAATGAGGGATTTAGCAATTTTTTTTCTAGCAGAATTTAGGATTCTATGAAAAGTTGGTTGGGATACTTCCATTAATTCTGCAGATTGTTTTTGGTTGAAATTATGGTAATCCTTTAATCTTATAGCTTCATACTCTTCAGTAACCATTTCTAGGGGGGATAGTTTATTTTCAGTATTTTGATTAAAGCAAATTTGTTCTGGGTTTTTGCCTATAGTTCTTTTAATTTTTGGTCTTACCATAATTTTTCAACCTAAAACTATAAATTTTATTTAATGTTACTATTATGAATATATATTCATAAAGCTTTTTAAACTTTACTATTAAACAAACAATAATATAAAAAAAAGTATTAAAATTATAAATCATTTAAATTAAAATTCAACTTACCACTAATACAAGCTCTAGCTAAAGATATACCATCAGCACCAGCATCAACCATACTTTTAGCACGACTAAAAGAATTAATAGAATTATTGCCAATTAAAAAAATATCAGTGGCATTGGAAATCTCACTAATTAAATCCAAATCAGCATTATCCACACCAGGATTCATAGCATCCACATGAAGATAATCAGCACCAGAATCATCAATTAACTTAGCAATACTTAAAGTATCAACACCATCAACATTAGCACGAATCTTAACAGAAACCTTAGAATCTGCCCTATCAACAACCTCACAAATATAATCCTCTAAATCTGAACGAATTAACATGTTCTGACCACAACCAATATCAGTCAACTCTTTTTGACGACAATGGCAATTAATTTCAACAATATCAATACAATCCAATTTACTAACTTCAATAACATTATCTGGAGTGGTAGATCTAACATTACAAGAAATCAAAACATCAGAATTTGCATGAATCAATTCAGATTCTTTTTTAATTTGTGGAATAACATCATCAATACTATAATTAAATTCTCTACGACCTCTAGCACAAATTTTTTCTCCAGCAGCTATAGAATCTTCATCAATATTATATCCCCCTAAAGTAGCCACATCAAAACCATAAGGAACTAATTTTAATAAAAATTTCCCATCTGTAATTCCTGCCATAGGTGCAATAACTTTAATCATAAATAACAATTCCAAAAAAAAATAGTTAAAATAAATAATAAAATATGAGAGTTTAAATTAACATCCCATTTTTTTTTATAGGTGAAATATTAAAATAAAATTCAATCTTCGTAATCTTTTTCAACAATTTCTATCCATTTTTTGTTGTTATCTTCACGAATCTTCTCTAAACCAATATCAGCCATATAAGCAGCATCTTCAGCATTTCTTCCTCTACCTATTCCTGCTTTTATACCAATACCAATTTCATCATTAATTTCCTTTAAAATTTCAGTAATTTCATCTTCATCCATACCATTACATGGACACATGAAATTATCTCCACCAATAAAGAATAATAAAGCTCCTTTTTTAATCAATTTAGTCATTAAATAATGTTGCGCTTTATTAACCATAAAACTAGTGTCAAATGCAGATTTCTTATCAGTTAAGGTTTCTGTAACACTATTAATATCACAATGGGCAACTTGAACAAAATTTTTATCTGCATCAGCTAAAGAATCAACAGCTAAAATTTCCTTTCTTTCCTTTTGTTGAGCTCCACCTTTTTCTTGTAAAGCAATAGTAGCTAATCTTTGAGCTTCATGAGGAGTTTCAGCAGCCCCAACACCCATACTTATACTAATAGGGTATCTATTTCGAATTGATCTTTGAATTCTAAGATGATCCTCAGCATCTAAACCATTTGTAATGGCCAACATATTATCAAAACGTGTAAAGAACACTAAACCTTTTTTCATTGCAATTTGTCTTTGAACATCTGCAAACAATTCAGCTTGAAGAATTTGGAGGTCAGATTCATTACGTGGACGAGGAGTAACAGTCCAAGGACCGTAATTATCAATTTGTATCAATGTCATTTGTATCATTATTTCACCTATATTACTAATATTTAGGTTTTGTTTAAATAGTATTAAAAACTTTTTATTATGAAATTCAAATTTTTAAAAAAAATAGTTTATTTGTTAATTATTTCTCTAAGCAAATTTTAGCTAAACTTTCTTTATCCTCAATAGTTCTCATAATGGTATTAGTAACAATTACATTATCCACTAACTTACTAATTTTATCTTCTAAATCTTTATCTTCTAAATCTATAACCATTTTATTAAGAAAACTTTTATAAAGTGATGCAATACCATAAGAAGTTGCTTCAAAACCTAATGCATTCATAAACTTATTTGCAGGACCACTTACAGCTGACCCTCCAACAATAGGGGAAATAGCAACAACATAAGTATTTTGTAATGCTTCAAAAACACCATTTAATTTAACAATTGGTAAAATACTAGTAATAGGATTTGATGGACCAATAATCACCATATCCGAATTTTTAATAGTATCAATAATTTTTGGAGCAGGATTAACATTACTATAAATAACATCTAAAACCTCAGGTTTCATTTGCTCCTTAATCAAAAAGTCATGAAACTCCATTTCACCTTTATCAGTTAAAATTTTAATATCAGAATCCTCATCACTCATAGGATAAATTTTAGATTCAATATTTAAACCCTTTCTCTGAATATCAACAGCTTCACTTAAACTATGATTCTCAAGCAACAGAGTTTTTTGAATTTTAGTACTTCTATCTTTATCCCCAATTCTTAATAATTCTGGAGATCCAATTTCTGCAAGTCTTTCATTGGTTACAAAAGTATCATCTTTAATACCATACCATAAATCATCATTTATAATATCTGCAAGAGTATAAAGAACAGTATCAATGTCTGCAGAAACATAAACACCTGAAAAATAATCATTCTCAACAGTATTAACAATTATATTAATATCCTTTGGATTAACAACATTCTTTAATCCTTGTACAAGTTTCGGAGTTCCAGTACCCCCAGAAAGTATTGTAATCATTAAAATTTACCTCAAAAAAAATCTACTTCATTTAATATTTATAGTCTCAATAACTTTTATTTTTTCTTCTCCACATTTAGGACAAGGATGTAAATCATCAATTAAAAGAGACATTTCATTATTACAATTAGGACAAATATTTTCAGTTAAAATTTTTCTTCTATGTTGAAAACTAGTTTGATTAAAATCAAAAATTAAAACTTTATCAAATTTTAAATCATTATCTGAAAAATCATGAATAATATTAAAAATTTCATCTTCACTTAAAGAAGAATTGTTAATTTCAGGAACATAAGTTTTAATAAAATTGTTACATTCTTTACAAAAACCTTCATAAACATATCCTGCTAATTTAGATTTATCCATTTCTCTAGAAGTATTCATAGTCAAACTATCTACAACTAATTCTTCATTTTCATCTAAGTAAAAAATAAGAGATTTATCCGTAAACTCAAAACCACAGTTTTCACATTCATATTTAACTATAGAACCCATTATTCAATCTCCTATTTCTATTTTATAAATTTTTTCACGATAAGCATCATATAATTTTGGTAATATCTCTGAAAGTCGAGTATACTCAATAAAACAATGTTTACTTAACAAATAAGCAGTATCATCATTAATAAACCTTCTTTTAAGGATTAATGGAAGGTTTTTTCCAATCCAAAAACGACTAATTATTTGAAGACCATCCTCTTTTTCCTTAAAAACATGAACCATATCACTATGACCTATATTCCCACTAATACTTCCAACAGTCGCAGATATTACAGTGCCAATTTCATTTTCATTAAACAATTCTCTATTAAATCCAAAATATTCAGGATTTCTAAATTTAATAGCTAACTCCATATTTCCATGACCAAAATCTTCCACAACACGATGAGTACATGGTTTAAACCCATGAAAATTACCTTTAAAAACCTTATCTTCAATATTTAAAATATTGGAATGAGAACCAGGATACCATAATCTATATAATAAACTGTTTTGAGAATACCACCAAAACCACCATTCAATCATATCAGATGTAATATCTGGCATGTCTAAATTCATAGCAATCAAATAATTACCATTATCTGATTTTCTAAAACCAATTTCATCTTGAATAGCAGAATCTGTAATTAACTCATTAATATTGTTTTTAGATATTGAAGTAATATCTGAAGGTTTATGAATCTTACGTCTAACTTCACTACTAAGTTTAGGTAAAGGTATTTCAAACATTTCATCAATTACGTCATTCTCCATTTTAAAGCTCCCAATATAATTAAAAAATTATTTTCTAAATACATCATACTCTTTAGGGAGTAATAATGGATCAATAGTACTATTTTTATTTCTTAATAAATCAAAATTCTCAAATCCACGAGCAATAACTACAGGAATTCCTTCATCTGCTTGTCCCTGAATTAATGAGGCAGCCGCAGCTAATTCATCTGCAGTTGCAACTTGAGTTGATTTCAATTCTCTACCATAAAGATCTTCTTCACCTTTGCGTGTCCAAAGAGGATTAATACCAGAACATCCAATTGCAGTTCCAATTGCACCAACACGGAAAGCCCTACCTTGAGTATCAGTAATAATTACAGCAAGCTCTTTCCCAGTTTCCTTTTCTAAATCTTCTCTAACATCTCTTGCAGATTTATCAGCATCTTTAGGCATAGGTGTAGCTAATCCTTCATCAACATTAGATTCATCAATTCCAGAATTTGCACAAACAAAACCTTCCTTAGTCTCAGTGATAATAAAATCAGGACCAACTGCAACTACTTCTCTAGATTCTTGAATAATAGCTTCAACTAATTTTGAATCTTTTTGAGTCTTTTTAGCAATTATAATAGCATCATCAGAAGGTAAAATATCTCCTAATTTTATTATGTTCCCTTCTGCTTTAGAAACCATAGTTTCAGCAATTAATAAAATATCAGTATCTTCAAGTTCTAAATTTTGCTTTTCAAGAGCATCCAAAATTAATTTAGTTATATTATCCCCTTTTTTCACTAAAGGAATTTCTTTTAATCCAATTAATTCGAGTGTCATGTTAATAAACTAGAACCTTAATATATAAAAATTTATCTAAAATATACTTAAAAATAATAAAAGAATATAAAAAACAGTAAAAAATAATAAATAAAAAAAATTATCCATTTTTAACAAATAAAAATGAATAAAAAAACTTAAAAATAAAATCTTAAGGGGTTAGTACTGAAATATCCCATTTTCCATCATATATACTAGCTGCAGATGTAACTGGTTTTTCAAATTCTGCAAATGCTCCACCATCAAAAATTAATTGAGCAGCTTCTTCAGAATTTCTAGCAGTAAATTTTACAGGTTCAGGATCAACACATTCATAAGTTGAAATAAATACCGCTTCACCATAACCTACTTTTTCAACTAATATCTTTTCATCAGTAACTATACCAATATAACACTCATAATCATCTTTACCACTTGCAGAACTAGTAACTGCTGCAATCCGAGGAGTATGATAATCATCCTTTTCATAATCCATAGTTAAAAGTGAATAAGTTAATGCATCTTTAATATTCATACCTAAACTAATTTTATCTGCAATAACATCAGTCTGAGAACCATTAGAAACAATAGCTTTATCACCTACAATTTTAATACAATTATAAGCAATATAAGTATTTTTAAAAATATCTGTTTCAAAACCTTCTTTTGGAATTATTGCTGCTTCACCCTCACCTTTTTTAGCTTGTCTATTAGGAAAAGACCTACTAGAAACTCTATAAGCTATAAAAGGTTTACCATCAGTTGTCATACCCGCTGATACAATTCTACCTAAATACATTTTTCTATAACCTCAAAAAAATTAATCAATAAAAAAAATTTAAAAAAAATAAATTAAAATAATATGCTAATTAGTTTCTGGGGTATGAACAGCTTTATACGGATCCATACCAGAAGGTGTCGTAATCGTTATCGATTTATCCTGTGGCTTAATCTCTATCTGCCCATTATCCATAACATCAGCTTGAACACCAATAGCACTATTTCTAATTTGACTTGACATATCTATACCATTTACTGTAACCTTCTGCAAACCAGATACAGGGATTAAATAATACTCATTATTTCCAGATGTATCTGTTATATTAGGTTTACCTGTACCAGTACCATTATTCTGGTTAGCAACTTCAGCAGCACCAAAAGTACTAGTAACAACTATAAAAATTAACAATGTAAATAAAATGTCTATAAATGGCACTAATTTAACTTCTGGCTCATCATTTTTGAGTTTATCTTTATGCTTTTTAATATCTATTGCCATTTTATTTTTCCTCTAAATAATTTACATATTAACCTAAAATATTAAAAATTTTAAGTTATACAAAATTTAATAAAATTATTGTTTTAGTTTACTTTCAGTTATTTCAGATTTAACATCACATTTCTCTAAAATAATATTACTGATACTCTTTTCTAACATACTCGGCTTGAATGAAATTTGAACATTAGAATAAGGTTCTGAAATTTCTCTCACACTAACAATACCATCAGCTTCTTGTAAAGCTTCAAGTACACAAGGCATTTTCTCATAAACCTTAATCTTAACTACAGCATAACTCCAATTAGTCATTTTAGTAGCTAATTCAATTTTATCCATTTCTTCTTCAATTAATCCTTTAATGTAAGTATTTAATGGCATTAAAATAATTGCCACAGCTAAACCTGCAATAGTAGTAATTAATGCAACATAAATACCTTGAGCCATAGCAGTACCACTTGCAGAAACTCCTAAATTTTTAAATGTCATCCAAATACCAATAACAGTACCAATCAATCCTAAAAAAGGAGCTAATTCAATAATAGTTTTAAGAGTACTAAGATTTTTAGTCATTTTACCTAATTCTACAATAAAAATCTGTTCCATACTTTCTTCAACTTCAGTCTTATTTTTATAACCAATTTTTAAAGCTTCAGAAATAATCCTAGATACAGGATTTTTATAGTGACTAATATTCTTCAGAGCTTCAATAGCTCCCCCTTTTTCCATTGAAACGGTAACAGTACCCATTATTTCAGTAGCATCTACTTTACTTATACGTCTAAGATAAAACATTTTCTGAATGGAGATAAGAAAACCCCAAATACCTAAAAAGGTAATTATATAGGTAATTATTCCACCACTTTGAAACATTTCAACTATAGCACCGATACCACCGGTTATTGCTTCAATTATCATGATTTCCTCTTTAATTTTTAGTATTATATAAAAAAATTATATAGTAATTTATAATAAAATTCTCTTAATAATATTATGACATCTATTAGAAGTAATATATATTTATTTTTAATGAATTCTATTAAAAAAAATCTTAACAAACTTAAATAAATTTAAAAAAAACATTTTAGAAAAAATAAATTTAAATAAAAAGAATTTAAATGAAAAAAATTCATTTAAATTTTAAATAAATCATTTAAAGATTCACTCATAGTCGGATGAGTGAAAACTTGATCTCTGAAAACAGTATAATCAAGATTCAAATCCATAGCTAACTTAATAATATTAATCACTTCAAATGATTCTTCACAAATTAACTCAGCACCAAGAATTTTATCAGAATCCTTATCAACAATAGCTTTAAGTAATCCAATAGGATTCTTTAAAACTTGAGCTTTAGGAATACTAGCTGCAGGCATTTTTGAAATTTTTACATTAAAACCTTCTTTACGTGCTTCATCTTCAGTTAAACCAACTCTAGAAAAACAAGGATCTATGAAAACACTAAATGGTACATTTTCACGTTTTAACAAACTATAACCTTTATTTCCATCAAGTTGACTTTTCACAATACGGAAATCATCAAGAGAAATATAAGTAAATTGTAAACCACCTACAACATCTCCCATAGCCCAAATGTTAGAAGCAGTAGTTTGTAAAAATTCATCAGTTTTAACAGCACCACGACTAGTGGTTTCCACTCCAGCAACCTCAAGATTTAAACCTTCAGTATTAGCCTTTCTACCAGTAGCGACTAAAATAGCATCAGCACGAATATTCTTCTCATCATCCTTGATATTATAATTAATTATAGCTTTATTACTTTCTTCATCATTATCAATAGATTTAATTTCAGCATCTACTATAATATCAATACCTTTATTTTCAAAAATAGATTTAATTTCATCTGCAATATCTCTATCATCATGTTTTAAAAATAAAGACCCATGTTGTAAAATAGTAACTTTAGATCCAAAGTTTGCATACATAGATGCAAATTCTAAACCAATATAACCTCCACCAATAATAACTAATCTTTCAGGGAATTCATCAAGATCCATTAAACCATCACTGAAGAAAACATGAGGATTTCCATCAATTCCACTAATATTTGGTTTTATGGAACTAGAACCAGTGTTAATAAATATTCTATCTCCTTCAATAACAAATGAATCATTATTTGTTTCAATTTTAACCGTGTTTTTATCTTTAAAACTTCCAAATCCGTTAAAAACAGTAACATTATCATTATCTTCTAACATATGGAAATTTTTTTCACGAAGCATACTAGTTAATCTTCTTTTTTCAGCAATAGCTTCAGTGTATGCAATCTTTTTTTCTTCTAAATCTAACTTTTTACCTTTTAATTTTAAACCACTAGTAACTAAAGATTTAGATGGAATACAACCAACATTAATACATGTTCCACCGTACATCTTATCTGATTTTTCAATCATAGCTACACTTTCACCTTTAGATGCTAAATAAGCTGAAAGTGTTTTTCCACCTTTACCAAATCCAATTACAATATTTTGAAAATGTTCTACCATATTTAATCACCAAAATAAAATTCATAATTTTACTTAAATATTAATTAAGAAAACTAATATTTATAGTATATTCATAAACTGTTTTGGTAGTGAAAAAAAGTGAAAAAATAATTTTAATAAAATAAAATATAATTGAATAAGAATATAAAAAAAGCTTTTCTTTTTATACTAAACATTAAAATTTCTCTTAATTTCATGAAATTTTCATTTATATAAATTGATGGTAAAAATTTTAATTTTAATTTAGCTTTTTCCATAATTTAACAATAATTAATTTTATATTACTAAAATATTATTAAAATATTAATGTTTAGTTATTAACGAATTAAAATATAAATTTAAATATGACGGAATTTGACATATTGGGTGCTTTTTCTTATATTCGACGTTCAAAAAATCGTACAGATTTAGTATTATACTTGGCAGATACTATCAAAATGCCTTCAGAAATAGCTAAACATATGAATATAAGAATTAACCAAGTAAGTGCGATATTAAAAGACTTAAAAAATGAGAATATAGTTGTTTGTTTAAATGAATCCGAGAAAAAAGGGAGATTATATGAATTAACCCCTAAAGGAAAAGAAACTTATAAATATATTTTAAAAAACATGGA
>JAEZRD010000006.1 GCA_023440975.1 Methanobacteriota archaeon
ACATGTAATGTTGCAGTTGCATAAGCTCCTAAATAATTAACACGAATATCATGAACACCATAAACACCAGGAACACTTTCAGCAGCATCATGAATCTCTTGAATAAGCTCATCTGAAGGAACTTTACCCATAATATTATTAATATTATCCCTACCCACTTTACAAGCGGTTATAAATATTATAACACCTATTGCTAAACCAACAATTGGGTCGATAATTGGATAACCAAGATTAGCCACTATAACACCAATAAGAATAGCTAAACTGTTAAAGAGATCAGTTCTTTGATGATGGCCATCAGCTACAATTGCAGGACTATTAATTTTGGTTCCAATGTTTATTATTTTCTGACTCATAAGAAGGTTAACTATTATACCTATTACTGCCATTGCTGCTGCAAGCATTGTTGGGGTGGTTATTGCATCTCCAAAGAATAATTTATTAATAGCTTGTTGCATAATCTCAAAGGACACAAGACATAGGAATATGACTATTACAAGTCCACTTATTGCTTCTGCTCGTCCATGACCTAATGGGTGTTCAGGGTCTGCAGGTTTCATTCCAATTTCAAAACCTGCAAAAGCTATTATACTTGTTGCAACATCTGTTAAAGTGTGTGCTCCTTCAGTGACTAATGCGAAACTTCCACTAAGTAATCCTACGGTAATATTGAATATGGTTAAAAATAAATTTCCAGCTATAGCTACATATACAGCTTTTCTTCCTTCTTTATGTTTTAATATGTTTGCCATTTTAGCAAAAACACCACCATTATCTTCTTTATTTTTTATATTGTTTCTAAAATATCCATTGCTTTTTCTATATTTTCATAACTGTTTGCATATGACATTCTAACATGTTTTTCTCCAGTTGGTCCGAATGCTTTACCTAGTACTGCAATAACTCCTTTATCCATTGCTGTTGCTGTGAATTTTTCAGGATTTTGTATTTCTGGGAATGCATAGAATGCACCTTCACAATGTGTTGTTTTATAGCCCATACTATTTAAGCGGGTTACAATGAGGTCTCTTCGTCTTTGGAACTCATTAACCATACTTTTAACTGAGTCTTGTTGTCCGGTTAATGCTTCATATGCTGCTTTTTGACTTATGCTACTTGCACATGCAATATTGTATTGGTGAACTTTTAATAATTCTTCAATAACTTCATGTGGCCCGGTCATGTATCCTATTCGTAGTCCTGTCATTGCATAGGTTTTACTGAAACCATTAATTGTTATAACATTATCACAGTATCTTGCAGGTGAGTAATGTTTATTATTATCGTAGATTATTTTTTCATAAATTTCATCTGAGATTATCATGAAATCATGGTCTGTTGCAAGGTCACTTATTCCTTTAACATCTTCTTTATCCATTACAGCACCAGTAGGGTTACATGGAGAGTTCAATATAATTGCCTTAGTATTTGGGGTGATTTGTTCTGCAACAGTTTCTGCTCTTACTTTAAAATTATCACTCATTGGTGTTTTAATATATTTGGGTTTTGCTTCTGCAAGTTTGATTACTGCTTCATATGAGAGGAATCCTGGGTCTTGTATGAGTATTTCATCTCCTTTCTCAAATAGTGCTTGTGCACAATCATATAAAGCTTCACTTGCACCTCCTGTTACAATAATATCATCAATATTTGTTTTGAATTTGTTTTCATTTTCGAATTTAAGACGTATTTCTTCTCTTAGGTCTTCATATCCTTTATTTGGTGTGTAGTGTGTGAAGTCTTCATCAACAGACTCTTTTAATGCTGTTTTAATATTTTCTGGTACTGGGAAGTCTGGTTCTCCAATTCCTAAGTTTATTGCATTGGGGTTGGTGTTTTCAAACATTTTACGTATTTGACTGAGTTCTATTGATTCTGCTCTTGCTGCGGGTTTTACCATTTTATCAACCTACTTAAAATTTTCTTATTATTCTTTTTAACTTTCTTTTGTTCTGGTGTGCATGGTCCACAATTATGGCATCCATCATTTTCACACCATGGGGTTAATTTATCATCATAAATTTTTTGATATTCTTCTTTTAAGAATTCTTTATCTGCTCTTACATTAATATTATCCCATGGTAATGGGTCATCTAACTCATATTCAGGGGCATTGTTTAACCAGTCTTGTGTGGTTAATTTTGTTATTAATGATTGTTCTAAGAGTTTTCCTGTGTTATGGTCTCCACATGCAAGTACATATTGTATAAGTCCCATTCGGGCACTGTCAAACTTAACATCTAATCCGTTTAATTCTTTTTTCATATGTTTTATTTTCTTTTTATTGGATTTCATATCATAAGGGTACCATTGAAGTGGGGTGTGTGGTTTTGGAATTACAGGGTTAATACTGAAACTCATTCTAGGATGAATATTCTTACTTTCACCTTCAATATTATCACCACTTAAACCTTTAACTTTAACCTCACCAGTCATATTATTGATTTTTTTGATGTAACTGATTAACTCTTCAATATCTTCATCAGTTTCTGTAGGTAAACCTATTAAAAAATAAAATTTCAAGTTAAAACCCAAAGACAAAGCTTCCCTAACAACCTTAAAAAACTGCTTATCACTAATATCCTTATTCATCCGACGTCTAAGCTTATAAATAGACTCAGGAGCCAAAGTTAAAGTCTTCAAACCACTACTTTTAAGACGAGTTAAAATTTCAGGAGTGATAGATTCAAGTCTCATACTAGGAACACTAACCTGAAAACCCTTACTTTCAAGCTCACCAATTAACTCACTAATATTAGAATAATCACTAACAGCAGCACCAATAAAAGCAACCTTCTCAAGTCCATGATGCTCACGAACATATTCACAATATTCCACTAAACTACTAACACTAGCTTCCCTTTGAGGCCGATACAAATAACTGCTCATACAAAATCTACAACCACGACTACAACCACGACTAATATTTAAAAGTATAGCCTCACCAAACACAGGTTTAAACTGATCATCATCAGTTTCAGTAATAATAGGATTCATATTAGAATAAGCAAGCTTCATATCATCAACAATACATAAATCAGCACTATTCTCACACTCAGGAATATAAACTCCCGGAATATGAGCCAAAGTATCTAATTGATTATGACGATCCTGCATGAAAGCAAAACGATTAAAAATCTTATCAATACTCTCCTCAGCCTCACCAACAATAAACAAATCAATATAATCACTTAAAACACTAGGATTACTACTAGCACAAGGACCACCAGCCATAACAATAGGATCATCACCTTTACGATCACTTCGTTTCAATGGTATTCCAGCATCATCTAACATTTTAAGAACATTAAAATAATCCTCCTCATACTGGAGACTAAATGCTATAACATCAAAATCACCTATAGGACTAGCAGTCTCTAAGGTTCTAGTGAAAGGAAATACAACTCTTTCACAATACATATCAATACGATCATTCAGTAAACCATATACTATTTGATAACCAAGATTGCTCATTGCTGTTTTATAATCATTTGGGTAAGCTAATGCCACTCTCACATCTGCTTGCATTGGATTTTTATCAAAGAAGTTTCTTTCATATAACATAATTATCATTTACTACCCTAAAAGAAAAAAAATTTTGTTTAAAAAAAAAAGATTTTCATTATGAAATAATCTTTTTTTTGGGTTTTGAAATATAAAAAAAAATAAAACTTAAAAAAATTTTTATGTAAAAAAGAATTATAAAATTAAAATAAAAATAATGGTTTTTTTTACTTGTTTATTTTATAAACAAAACCATGTTTTCCTTCAATACTCATTAAACCTACAAATGATGCATTTAATAAGTTTTCAATAAAATCAACATCGTCATCAATAACTTTAATATCCATAACATCTTGTTCAGAGTAAAGAAGAATAGTTTCACTATTTATGAATTCATAATTGAATCTTTTAATGTCGTATTTGCTGTTAATGTAATCAAAAAGTTCCTTTTCTATTGCGGCATCTAAACTATTCATAAATTTTTTCCTCATTATATAATAAATTATTTAATACATTTTTTTTTATACTAGTTTGAATTTTCTATTATTTATAAATTGTTTTTCAAAAATAAAATGTTTTAATAAAAAAAAGAGTATAATAATATCATAAATTTTGAATTTTATAAACAAGATTCTCAAGGTAAAAATAGAATTTATCACCTTCACAACACTTAACACTTAAAGTTAATGATTTATTTAACTTATTAAAACGAGTAGGAACCCCATAAAATGGGGATAAATCATTAGTATCATTAACAACATCAACCTTAACCATTACACCAATCAAATCATCAAAGTCTGTAATATTTTTAAATCTACTAATAACAACCTCTACATCACTGCAAACATCACTAATATTAGTTTCTTCAGTGATTTTAGGAAGAATAAACTGAATATGCTCAACAGCACATTCAATCATAATATTATCCTTCAAATCTTTACATATTAAAGTTTCAGGTCTCAATTTAATCTATACTTGTAATAATGTGAGCATTTTTAATACCATTTACAGT
>JAEZRD010000014.1 GCA_023440975.1 Methanobacteriota archaeon
ATTAAATCTCACATACAAAAGTTGGGTCTTAGAATTTGGAATAATAAATTACATTTTTAAACTTTTGAATTTAACAAAAGAAAATAAGGAAATTTCTAATTTTTATATAAAATACTAAGATTTAATATAAATATTTTTATAATATGATACTTATAATATAAATCATAATAACCTTATGAATATTAATATGGGAAATGATAAACGATTAGATTCTAAACTAGAAGAGAAATTTCGAAAATTAGTTACTGAAAAATATCCTAGTGCTAAAGATTTTGAATATTATATTAGTGATGATGGTAAAACACTTAATATAACAACTAAATTTATTAAAACATCACCTGAAATAACATTAGAATGAATTAAAGGATACTGAAGAACTATTAAATGTAACCTATATTGGCACAACTATTATAAATGAAATTTACACTTATAGTTATAAGATAAATTAAAAAATAAAATCTAAAAATTTCTTCAATACTAACATGAAATGAATAATTTTTTTTTAGTACTAATAAAAAAAGAAGGACTATGATAATATGGCCCAAAAATCTCTTGATTCAGGATTATATGAAAAATTTAAAGCTTTAGTTGCTGAAAAATATCCAGATGTAGAAGATTTGAAATATGAAATTAGCCTAGATGGTGAAACAGTTAGTTTCTCAGCTCATTTAAAAAATATTGTTCCCTCAGATTCATTACAGGCTATTAAAGATACTGAAGAATTATTTAATGTAACTTATCTTGGTGCTGTTATTTTAGAAGGACGATATAATTTTACATATAAATTTAATGAATAAGAAATAAAAATATTAAATTACTATTAATGATCATATATGACTAATGAAAAACGATTACCTCCAGAATTAGATAAAAAGCTACGAGATTATATTAAAGAAACTCATCCAGTAGCTGTTGATTTTGATTATAATATTAGTGATGATGGTGAATTAATTCATTTAACTTCACATTTAACCCGTATAAATGAGGAATCCGCATTACAAGGTATTATAAATATTGAAAAATTATTAGATGTTACTTATGTGAATATGGTGACTATTAAAGGATTTTACACATATACTTACAAATTTAATAAATAAAAAAAACATTATTGGGGATATTAGATTTAAATGGTAAATGATAAACGATTAAATGCAGATAAGGAAGAGGAACTTTTTAATTTAATCAATAGATTTAAAAGTGTTGAAAACTTTAAGTATAATATAAGTGAAGATGGTAAGGAAATTACATTATCGGGTAGAATGGGAAATACAGATAGTGAGCGTATTTATGATATTATTGAGATTATTGAAAATATGTTAAATGTTAAATATAAGCGTATTAGTTCAGTTAATGGTTATCATTCTTTTACGTATGAATTTATTTAATTTGATGATGATTTAAATGGTTGAAAAGTTAGATTGTGAAATTGAAAAAGAATTATTAGATGAGATTTCTAATACGATTTATAATTGTGAAACTTTTAGGTATGAAATTACTGATGATGGGCAATTTATACATTTATCTAGTACTATAGGTAATCCTGACTTTGAAACATTATCTAATGGTGTTGTTAATGTTGAAAAGATTTTAAATGTTAAATTTGTTCATGTTTCTTCCACTCGTGGTGTTCATACTTTTACTTATGAGTTTATTTAATCTTTTTTTATTTAATTTTTATTGAAATTGTCATTTTTGATTAGCTTCATGTATATTAACTCGTTCCATTTTGATGTTTTTGAATGTTTTTTTTGTTGATAGATTTGTTTAGTTTTAGGTACAATTATTTTTTGTTTTTAATATATAAAACAATATTATTGATTTAATATATAGTATTACTCTTGTTATTTTAATACTTTTTTAATAGTAAGTAATACTAAATATATAGTAATACTTTTTTAATTTTAAGTAATATAAAATATAAGTATTACTAATTTAAATATTAATAATACATAAACTATTAGTAATACTAAATTAATTATAGGTAATACTAATAAATAGTAATACTCTTAACTTTAAAAGTAATAAGATTAATGGATCTAAAAAAAATTAACAAAACCCATAAAAAAAAAAATAAAATATAAATAATTAAAAATAAAAACACATAATTAATCAAAACAAATCCAAAAAAAATTAGGGGTAAAATAAAATGGAAAAACCAAACAAAAAAGAAATAGAAAACACACTAAAATACATAAACAACAAAATACCAAATTTAGAAAACCTGCAATATAAAATTCGTGAAGATGGAAAAATAATTAAATTCACAGCAGACAACATCGTAAGAGAAGATACTGAAAATTTATCAGAAAAAAGTTTAAAAACAATAGAATATATAGAAAAAACACTAAATGTAAAATATAAAGGCATCACAGATATCAATCGCCGAATATACTTTAATTTTAGATTATAAAACCTAAAGAAAATTTAAACACCTCCATTATTTTTACCCAATTTTAAATATTTAATAAAATCAAACAAAACATGAAAAATATTCTCATAATAATTAAAAAAATAATTATTAAATAAAACAAAAAAATACCAACTAAATAAGACTAAATTTTAAAATAAATATCCCAAAGAATTTAATTTGTATTTATAATATATTTAAACCATTTTAATCATCTACTGCCCCCCCCCCAGAGTATTTTTATAAAATAAAAATAATTAATAGATTAATTAAGCTTTAAAAGAGTTTAAATTTATTAATAATACTTATTTAATTAAAAGAATACATTAAAATAGTAAACTTTTTATATTAAAGCTTCTAATAAATATAAATATCTATAAAAGGGGAGCTTATATTGAAAGGGCAAAAACTAAAAGAAAAAGATTTAGAAGATAAATTACATGAATTTATTAAAACAAATTATCCTGATATTGACAATTATGAATATAACATAAGTCCTGACAATGAAACAATTAGAATAATCTTTAAACATGATTTCTCAGACTCTGATAAAATCTTAAAAAACATTGAAGAAATAGATACATTATTAAATACAAAATTTATAAGTATTGAAAGCATTAATGGTGTCACTACATTCATCCATAAATTCAACACCCCTTAAAAACAAAGTGAGGAATGAATAATGGTTAATAAATTAGATTCAAAAATTGAAAAAAAACTATTAAAAACAGTTTCTTCATCAAATTTCAATATTAAAAACTTTAAATATGAAATTAGTGATGATGGAAAATTCATTAACTTATCAGGTATCATGGAAAATCCAGATTTTGAATTATTATCTACATTAATCGACAAATACGAAAAGTTATTAAATGCCAAATTTGTTAATGTTTCTAGTGTTAGTGGAACCCATACTTTTACTTATGAATTTATTTAAATCTCCAAATATATATTCTTAATTTATTAAATACTTTTTTTGAATTTAAACCATTTTATGCGATTTTTTTAACTAATATAAAATATTACTTTTCACATGCTCTTGGCAAAGTGCTATATTATATTAAGTACTAATTATTATTACATATTCATAAGGGGGAATATGATATGTAATTTACAATTAAAATTGAAACAATATTTAAATTGTTGAAATAGTGAAAAATCTATAACTATAAAGTAATATAGCAAGTTTCCACATAGTTCTAGCTATATTACTTCTAATCCCATTATTTAAATCATATTTATACATTTATGGGAATTAGCATGTAATTAGTCTTTTTATAAAAATAATCATAAAAAGTTCATAAGGGGGAATTTTATGACTTATGAAGATTTTTTTGACAATCTTAACCCACTTATTAATGAATTTAGGTTTAATAAGGAAATTAACAGATTAAATCGTTTCATTAATGATAAAATTTGGGATGAAGATTCAGAAGAATATCAGGAAAATGCTCGTGTGGAATTAGAAGAAATAGAAAAGGAAATTGCTAATTCTTCTGGAGGTCAAAATTTAAAGGAGTTAAAATTAACAAGATCTGATTTAAAGAGAATTGTTAATAGACCTATTCCTAAAGATAAAGTTGAAGCTGAAGCATTGAAACATGAGTTATGTGAAAGGTATGAAGTTTTATCATAAGTAAATTTTAATTTCTTTTTACATCGGATTTTCATATAATCACCAACTATATTTTTTTTTGTTTTATTTTATTAAAACAAACACCTCGATGTGAAAGGATTAATTGAATCGTGATGAGGATATGAGGAATATATCCTTTTTTCACGATTTTTAAAGAAAATAGTAAAATGGAATGTTCCAGTGTATATGTAACACTTAATTTACGATACTTTCTACTTTTTTTAAAAAATAATAAAGTTCGTTAAACTACCGTATAACGACATAACAAAAAAAATCAAAAAAAATCAAAAATTTTCATAAAAATATATTAATTAAAAAAAAAATATGAAATTTAAAATATTAATTATATCCATACTATAAAAGAAATTCATACAAAAATAAATTAAAAAGAATAAAAAATATAATATTATACAAATATTATTTAATAAAGGAGAAATTTTTATAATCAAAACAAATAGGTTGATGAAAGTCTATTATAGGC
>JAEZRD010000095.1 GCA_023440975.1 Methanobacteriota archaeon
GAATAAAACCTAATGTATATCCAGATAATATGGATATAATTGGATTATTTGTTATACCTGAAGATAGGAATATATGGTTAAAAACTTTTAAGCTAAATCCAGATAACTCTGATAATAAATCTACTTATCGTATTAAAAATGCTAATAATGAAATTAAATACATAAAATCTCACACTAAAGGAACATTCAATGAAAAGGGGAAACTAATTCATTTAGTTGCACTGATTCAGGATATAACTGAAGAAGAATTAAGTAAAAAAGAAGCTGAAGATTTAAGAAAAGATATGGAATCTATACAAAAATACAGTAAAATAGGTATAGGGACATTTAAAAACCATTTATACTCTTTTACAAGTGAAATTTATGATATTTTAGAAATTAAAAAGGAAGATTATCCTAATGAAATTAATGTTATCTCAATTTTTCTAACTCCTGAGTATGAAGGAGCAATTACAAAAAATATAAAATCATTAAGACCAGAGAATCCTGAAACTAATTTTATTATTGGTGTTAAAACAATTAATGATAATTTAAAATATTTAGAAGTGTATATTAAATCTAAATTTAATAAGGATAATGAATTAATTGAGTATATTAGTTTAATACAGGATATAACTGAAAATTTTGAGTATGAAAAAAGATTAGAAGATTTAAATGAAGATCGTAAAATTTTATTACAAGAGGTTCATCATCGGGTTAAAAACAATCTTCAACTCATTTTAAGTTTTTTAAGTTTAGAAACTCGTTTTAATAAGGATAATCCAGTGGATGTTTTAAATCAAACACATAATCGTATTGGAATTATGGCAAATACTCATGAAGCAGTTTATCAGTCACCTACAGTTTCTACAGTTGATTTGGAAAGTTTCCTTAATAATAATTTAGAAAATTTATTTGCATTATACACTAAGGGTAATATTACTTTACATTCTGATTTAGAACCTGTTAATGTGGATACTAAAATTAGTATTCCTTTAGGTTTACTTGTTAATGAATTAGCCTTAAACACTATTAAATATGCTTTTCCTGAATCTGGTATGGGAGATTTTTATATTAATCTAATTGAAGTTGATGATAAAATAGTTTTAAAAATATGGGATAATGGTGTTGGTTTAAATGATAATGTTAACTTATTTACTTCAGAAAGTTTAGGTTTTATTATTATTCGTAATTTAACTCAACAATTAGATGGAGATTTAACTATTTTAAAGAAAGATTCAGGTTTTGGGGTTAAGCTTGTTATCCCATTTTGAATAATTTTTAAGTGAAAATGTGTTTTTAGCCTGAAACTTTTCTTTCTATTGTTTGATTATTCTTAAATAGATTATAATAAAGTTTAATTAATAATCATAAATTAAAAAAGAATATGATTTTTGTATTAATAAAAGTAAAAACTAAATACAATATTAATAAAAAGGATATAGTAATAAAATATAATAATTTTTTGGAAGTGAATATTTAATGGAAAAAGCTAAACACATTGATATAATACAATACGGTAATCTTATAAGACAAAATGACATCACACCAAAAGAATACTCATATTTAACTGAAGATAAACTTGTAAATGAGATGCAAGTTCAAATAGATGATGTTAAAGATTTAATTAAATATTGTAAAAAAGAGTCTCGTGAATATAAGAAAGAATTAAAAAGAATTGATAAAGGTGAATCTAATCCATCAGGTGAAGAGTTTAAAAAGTTAATGCAAAATTATCGTTATAGTAGAACTCTTGAAAATGATTTAAATGATCTTCTTGATACTATGGGTAAAGAGGATTGGTTATTATTTAAATTCCATGAGGATAGTCTTGATATGTTAGATGCTGAAAAATTAATGTTTTCTCAAAAATAAAACTTAAAAATTCTCCTTTTTTATTATAATCTATTTTTTTTTAGTGGAATATTTTACTTATAGGTAGTCCAGTATGAATATCATATAGGAAAATCAGTGTAATGATTCCTATTATTATTAGGGCTATGAATATTAATATTATAATAGTTAGAAATCTACGAGTGCGACTAATACCATTGTAATCCTCATTTTCTGTGTTTAATGGGGGTATTTCACTCATTAACCTACCACATTTTTCACATTTGCTTGTATTGTTATCCATTAGGTTTCCACAATTTGGACATTTCTTAACCATTTTAATCCACTTATTATTAGTTTATTGTATTTAATTATATGGTTAATATGAGGTAGTATTTAAATTTTTATAAAAAAAGCTTGTAAAATTTAGATTAAAAATATGAATAGCATGTGTTTAAAAGGTTTAATCTATTTAAAAAAAACATACGTAAAGGGGGTGATATGTAATTTTACACATGCTATTCTAGATTTTATTTATTGTTTTATCATATATAAATGTTTTTACAATTTCATTTTAATTATTATAAAAGAAGATTTAAGATTAGTTTTTTAAGTCTGTAACTGTATATTAAATGTACATTAAAAAAAAATAGGATTATTTTATTCTATAAGAATATTTATAAAAAAATTTTGAATAGTATGTGATTTTTAAGAGGTTTAAGCTACTTTTAAAAAAAGTGGCTTAATTTTTTAAGGGGTTTTTTAATTAATTTTTTTT
>JAEZRD010000100.1 GCA_023440975.1 Methanobacteriota archaeon
GTGATTGTACCATTAGTTACTTGGAAGTTCACTGTTAAACCATCAGGTATTCCATAACCTTTAGGTACAGTAGAATTGGTTGTTCCATCTGTGTAATGGTTGAAATCTACGGTTATGTTTTTTGAAGCACTTGTGTCAAGTTTTGTTAAACTTGGAGTGTTCATTATTATCCAATAAGTTGTGTTAACATTACTTGTTACTAAGTTTGTATCTGGTTTAGTGTTGTTTCCCCACCAATTATAATTTGCATCTAAATTATCGAAGTTGTATGTATAAATATCAGCAGGTTCACCTGTAGTTGTTGCTGTGTTGTTTAAGAATATACAGTAATTATATTTAATATTATAGAAGTCTGCAGTGTTTCCATCATGTTCATCATAATTAACAGATGTGGATGCACGGCTTACACCAGCAGAACCTGCAGTGTTATTTATGAATATTGATTTATATGCAGTCATATATCCTTGATTAATATAGATTACTCCAGAATTAAGAGTTGCAGTGTTATTTGTGAAGTTAGAATTCACCATGCTTACATAAGCATAATTATTATAGATTACTCCACCCATTTTTGTTCCATTATTATCATGGAAATAGGAATTGTTGATATAAACTGCACAATTAGGATTATAAACATTTCCACCAGCAGATCCAATTACTCCACCATAATAACCAGTATTATTGTAGAATTCAGAACCATTTACAGTTACATTTCCGTTATCATTACAGATTGCTCCACCATAAGCTCTACTTGATGTTGCATTGTTATTGTATAATTTACTGTTGTTTATAGTTAAATTACCTGTATTGTAGATTGCTCCACCATCACTTGTTGCAAGGTTATCATGTAAAATGGATCCTATAATGTTTAAAGTTCCATTATTAAGGATTGCTCCACCTTCACTTCCTTTAGCATTAGTTAATGTTAAATTAATTAAATTAACTGTTTGACTATTTGCGATGTTGAAGATTAAACCTTGATTACCATCAATAATTTGATTAGTTGAAGCAGAAATAGTAACATTCTTATTAATAATGATTCCATTTTCTGTAATAGTATCTAAAACAATTATAGTTCCTTCATCATCAAGTGTTTCTAAAGCTTTTGCAATAGTTTTTTTCGCAGTTTCTACAGTTAAACCAGTATTATCATCAGAACCAGTATTTGATACGTAAATTAAACTATGACTTGTTGGAATGTTACCATTTACTGTATTAGATTTTGGTGCGTAAACACTGAAATCACCATGGAGTTTACTTGCTTGTAAAGTATTGTTTTCAATATCATTACTAGTTGAATTCATACAATCTATGGAATATTTACCAGTTGTAGTAATGCTATTGTTTACAATAGTGTTAGATCCAGAATCAGTAGACATTTTAATACCAGTATTTTCAGGTTTTAAAGCATCTCCAGTTATATAAGAAGTTGATTCATCACCAGTACATTTTATAGTATTGTTTTCAATAATATTACTAGTACATTTATTTAATAATCCCATACCCATAGCATAATTTCCAGTAACAGTAATATTATTACCAGTTACATTGTTTGCTCCTTTACCATAGAATTCTATTCCATAAATTGTATTAGCTTTTCCAATTATAGTATTATTGTAATAATTAAAACTTAAAACTCCCATATCATTATTACTTGCATAAATTGGGTAGGATAAGTTTTCTGCTTCAGCATAAATATAATTGAACTCCACTGAACCTGAAACTGTTGATGCAGGATCTAAGCTACTTGCATAATTTTTACCAATAGTTGTAATATTATTATTGGAAACATTTAATCCACTACCATCACTCATTCCATAAGTCTCTAGATTCATTTCTGTACTAAATAATGTTCCATAAACATAATCATTACCATTAGTTGTTATATTATTATCTGCAACTAGAAGATTTGGTGAAGATAATGCATATAAATTTAGCATAGTATCAGATTTATTTCCACTTAATCCATTATAATCTGTTATTAAATTATTTTTAGTAACATTTGTTTTAGAACAATTTGATAAAAATAGGTTTAATGTTTGATAAGTTGCTATATAAGTACCTGATACATATTTATAATCTACAGCATATGCTGTTCCGTTTGTTGTAATATTATTTTCTTCTATTAATACATCAGCAGAATCTTTTACTACCACTGTATTAACCAGTTTAGTTCCATTTGTGCTTATACTATTCTTTATTATTTTAAGATTATCTGCATTTAATGCATTTATAGCATAAACATCTTTTGTACTATCACTTGTTGTTATTTTATTATTACTTAGTGTAATGTCACTTGTGTATATGTCAAATGCAGGATTACTATTTATGAATGTTAATCCGTTGATTGTTGTTCCACTACTTCCAGTAATTAGAGTTATAGTACAATTTGTTAAAGTAACACCATTTGTACTTGAAACTGTTACATTCTTATCAATAAATGGAGTTTTATTTTCAAGATTACCTGTTATTGTAACGGTATCTCCATCGTTTATTCCAGTTGTTCTGGAATCTGTGAAGTATGTTCCATAATTATCATTATTTACTTCCACATTTCCTCCTGTTAAAGGATTGTTCTGTGTTTGTGATAATTGTAGTGTGCTTACTTCATTGTTATAAGTGTTGTTTGTGTTATTTTGTTGTAGGGTTAATTGATTGTCAGTTGCTGTGTTGTTAGTAGTTATGTCTGTTGCACTTACTGCACCTATTGTTAGAATTATTAACGTTAAAAGCACTATTGTGGCTTTTGTTACTTTTAAAATTTTTTTCACCTCACTTTTATAAAAGTTTTTTTTATATTTTATCCTAAAAATTTTTGTATTTTATTTTAAAAAATATTTTTATTTTGTTTATAAAATTTTTGAAGAGTATTTTTAAAAATAAGGTTTATTCTATGTAAAGGGGGTTTTGTAGGATTTTTATTATTTATTTTTAAATATTGAAATTTGAGTATTTTCCCCTTTTTTTTTGAATGTTTTTATTATTTTTTTTATAATCTCCAAAAATTATAAGTTTTTAAAAAAATATTTTTTAGTATTTTTTTTATTCAAGCTTTGATTATTTGTTATAAAAAAAAGTTTTAAATTTAACTTTAATTTTAAGCAATTGAACTTGAATAGTTAATATTATATAAAACATATAAATAAAACTTTCTAAAAAAAAAAGAAAAAAATAATAAAAAAATGGAGTTAAGAAAAGAAATACTCCAATAAAAATTTAAAAATCAAAATATTACGCATGAACACTAATAGTAGTACTACAAGTAGAACTAGAATAAACTTTATTACCAGAATAAGAAGAAATAACTGAATACTCACCAA
>JAEZRD010000008.1 GCA_023440975.1 Methanobacteriota archaeon
GAAGATAGAAGTGCACTTCACGAAGCATTAGAACAACAAACTGTAAGTATAGCTAAAGCAGGAATAATGGCAACATTAAACAGTCGTTGTAGTGTACTTGCAGCAGCAAATCCTAAATTTGGAAGATTCGATAGATACAAAACTGTAGCAGACCAAATAGATTTACCTTCACCAATCTTAAGCAGATTCGATTTAATGTTTATAGTAGAAGATAAACCGAATGTTGAAAACGATAGAGAATTAGCAAAACACATCTTAGAAATCCATAAAGAAAACACAATTAACTATGAAATTGAACCAGAATTACTTAGAAAATACATTGCATATGCACGTAAAAATGCTAACCCTCAACTTACAGAAGGAGCAAATAAAGTACTGGAAGAATTTTATGTTAGTATGAGAAGTGGAGCAATAGATGAAGAAGCACCAGTACCAATAACTGCAAGACAATTAGAAGCAATAATCCGTTTAGCAGAAGCTAGTGCAAAAATACGTCTGAAAGAATTTGTAGAACCTGAAGATGCAGAAAAAGCAATAAAACTACAAAGAGCATGTCTTACTGAAGTAGGATACGATCCAGAAACTGGAAAAATAGATATTGATAAAGTAGAAGGACGTACACCAAAATCAGACAGAGACAAATTACAAATACTAATTAATACAGTTAAAGATTTACAAGCAGAATTTGAAGGTAATGCTCCAATTAGCATTCTTAAACAAAGAATGGTTGAAGATCACGATTTAAGTGAAGAAAAAACCGAAGAAATAATTAAAAAACTTAAAAGTAGAGGAGTTCTCTTCGAACCTAGTGCTGGTAATATTAAAACTGTTTAAAAATAAAATTTTTTTATTTTATTTTTTTACACCTTTTTTTATTTTTCAAAATTTTTTTTAAACTTAAACTATACAATTTTTTATACAATAGTTTAATATAATATAAAAAACTAAATTTACATATTATATTTTTTATTGATAACTATTTTACGAATATTATTTTTTTATCAAAATTTTTATAGAAATTAATAAAAACATTAGATTAAACGGAGTGATTATTATGGATGATTATGAAAAATTATTAGATCGTGCTATTGACCAACTACCTCCTGAAGTTTTTGAAACAAAAAGATTTAATGTACCAAAAGCATACAGTGTTATACAAGGAAACCGTACTTTTATCCAAAACTTTAAAGATGTAGCTGAAGCACTAAACAGAGACCCACAACACATACTTAAATATTTATTACGTGAATTAGGTACAGCTGGAAATTTAGAAGGTCAAAGAGCTATTTTACAAGGAAAATTCAACCATTTCCTCATAAATGAAAGAATAGATGATTATGTAGATAAATATGTTATCTGCCACGAATGTAACAGACCAGATACCAAAATCATCAGAGAAGACCGTATATTTATACTTAAATGTGCAGCTTGCGGTGCAAGAGCACCTTTAAAACCAATTTAAAAGGGCTAACATATTTACCCCCTTTTTTATCTTATTTTTTTTATATAAAAAAATTATTTTACTATTTTGATTACTATGTTTTGTCCAGAATGTGGAAGTACAGAAGAACCATTAATCAATGGAGTCTGTAAAAACTGTTTTTTAAAAACATACCAAATGATACAAGTCCCTGAAAACATCACAGTCACCATATGTAGCCATTGTAATGCAAAATTACTAAAAGGACAATGGATTGACTCAGAAATTTCTGAAGAAGAAATAATTTACAGAACACTTGAAGATGCAATTAAAATTGACGAATTAGTGGAAGAACCATTAATCGACTTAGAAATCCTCCAAATGAGAGGTACAATAGCAGAATGTGAAATCACAGTTTTAGGAACAGTTTACAACACCAGATTAAATGAGAAATATAATGTTAATGTTAGATTAGACCATAGTGTATGTCCAGATTGCAGTAAAAAAGATTCAGGATACTATGAAGCCGTAATACAACTTAGAGCAGAAAATCGTTCATTAAAACAAGCTGAAATTAATAATGCTGAAGAAATAATTCAAAGAACAATTACTAAACAATCCAAAAAAGATAAATTAGCATATATTCCACAAATCCTTAACCCTAAAGAAGGTTTCGACTATTACATTGGCTCATTAAAAACTGCTAAAAAAATAGTTAACAACTTAAAAAATGAACTTGGAGGAGAAATTAAAGAATCTCCAAGATTAATCAGTGAAGATCGTTCAACAGGAAAAGGATTATATAGAATATGGATATCTTTTAGATTACCTGAATATGAAGTAGGGGATTTTATTAGCTTTGAAGATAAAATTTTTGAAATAATCAATATAAGTGGAAAAAGCATACATTGTAAAAACTTAAAAGATTTCACAGAATCTAATATTGGTTGGAAACACAGTAATGAAATAAAATTAATCGAAAAAAGCACAGAAATTAAACCAAGCATATTAACAGACAAATCTCCAAATATGATACAAATATTAGATCCCGATGATTACTCTACAGTTGATTTAAATATGAATGAAGAGTTTAATGATATTGATATCGGTCAAGAAGTAAGTACTATAAAAATAAATGGCCAAGTTTACTTATTAAAATAAAAAAAAAATTAAATTTTAGTGATAATTTATGAATAATCAAGAAAAATTAGAAATAATCCAAAATGGAACCCTTGAAATTATAGAAACTGAAGAATTATTAAAAGTATTTGATAAAGAAAAACCAATAGCTTATACTGGTTATGAACCTTCAGGTAAAATCCATTTAGGTCATGCAATAACTATAATGAAATTAAAACAATTACAAAATATGGGTTTCCATATAAAAATATTACTCGCTGATTATCATGCTTATTTAAATGGAAAAGGAACCCTTGAAGATATTGAAGTTACTGCAGAATATAATAAAAAATGTTTCCAAGCATTAGGTTTAGATGCTGAAACAGAATATATTTTAGGATCCAGTTTCCAAACAGAACCTGAATATACTGATAATGTTTATAAATTAGCTACATTAACTACATTAAAAAGAGCTAAACGTAGTATGGACCAAGTAAGTCGTCATGATGATAATCCTAAAGTAGCAAGCACTATTTATCCGCTTATGCAAACAGCAGATATGGCATATTTAAAAACTGATATTGCATTAGGTGGAATGGAACAACGTAAAATTCAAATGTTAGCACGTGAAAATTTACCAAAAATAAGTGAAGAAGCTCCTATCTGTATACACACACCATTATTACATGGTACTGATGGTGATGATAAGATGAGTAGTAGTAAAGGTAACTTTATAGCTGTAGATGACACTCCAAAAGTTATTAAGAAAAAAATTAACAAAGGATTCTGTCCTAAAGGAGAAGTTGAAGGTAATCCTATGATTGAAATTTGTAATCATTTCCTTTTCCCTAACCAAGATACAATTAAAATTAGTAGACCTGAAAAGTTTGGTGGAGATTTAGAATTAACACATGAGGAATTAATCCAACAATTTAGTGCAGGAGAATTACATCCCATGGATTTGAAAAGTGGAGTTAGTGATTTCTTAATAGAATTTTTAGAACCTGTACGTGAATTCATGAATGAATAAAAAAAAAAGGATTATATTATAAGTTAATCATATAATAATTAAAAAAAAAGAAATTTTGAGTTGATATCAATGGATGAAGAATATGAAATGAAATTACCTAATGGTGTTGGGGAACAAGTTTTAGCACACACTATAGATAAATTCGAAGTTAAATTAAAACAAACAGAATATGGTCCTAAACTCATAGGAACAGAAGCAGAATTAGAAAAAGCTAAACAATTTATTGTTGATGCTATTAACAAAAGATTAGAAGAATTAGGAAATTAATTCTTAATTCCTCATATCATTTTTTTTACTTATTTTAAATATAACGTTTTATTTCTACACCTATTAAACCTGCAAGGAAACCAACAAGTAAATACATTGGTATGTAAGTTAATAAGAGTAAAACCATACTTCCTATTATTCCTCCTAAATATGTGTAGAATACAAAAATTCCCATAATTACTGATAAAATTCCACAGATTAAACCCATTAATAATCCATATACTACTCCTTTACCAACATTTGGAGATTCTATACGTGTTGAAAAACAAATTATACCAATTAATACAAATAAAAGTATTAATCCGTTAACATGCACTTTTTCTAAAATAAAACTTAAAATATAGGCAACTATGAAGGTTACAATACCTCCTATTCCTATTAATTTCCAATCCATACTGTCAATTTCTAAAAAATCTAACATGAAAAATTGATACCTCGATTACAATAATTTTTTTTATAAAATTCCACTTACACAAATATCAAATAAAGGAGCAACAGCTTTTTGAATATCTTTACTTACTAAGTTCACACCATTATTTGCATTTATAACTTTAAAATTCCCATTTTCAGTACCTAATTTTTGATATTTTTTTTGCACTAAGGATAAAAATTCTTTATTTTCAAATTCATCAATACCAGTTGTGCGTTCAACACTTTTATCAAGATCTATATCTAATAAAAGAACCATATCTGGAATTTTCGCAAATTTATTTATTTCATTTATCCAATCTTGCGGTTCTTGGTAGGCTAAACTACTATAAAAACTTCTGTCACTTAATACAACTTTACCTTCATTTTCATATGCTTCTACTTTATTCATTAGTTGCATTCTATCTGCTGCAAAGAGTAAACCTAATGTTTTCTGCATATTATCCGTAGTTGCATTTTCATGAGTCAAAAATTCTCTAATTAATCGACCTATAGTTTCATCAGTAGGTTCAACTATGCATTCTACTTTTAATCCATTTTTTTCTAGATAATTTTTTAATAAGTTTATTTGAGTTGATTTACCGCTACCATCTATTCCTTCAAAAACTATATACATAAAATATAATTTTATATCTCAAAATATATAAAGTAATTATAATATAAAAATGAGGAATTTATTTTATGAAAATACCAGAATTATTATCCCCCGTCGGCAGTATGGAACACTTGAAAATTGCAGTTTTATCTGGTGCAAGTAGTGTGTATTTATCAGGTAAAGAGTATGGTGCTCGGAAATATGCTGATAATTTTACTCTTGAAGATATTAATGAAGCAGTTGAATATGCTCATCTCCATAATGTTAATGTTTACATTACTGTAAACACTTTAATTAAAGAAAATGAATTATTTGATTGTTTAGAATATGTTTTTAAATTATACCAACTTGGTGTTGATGGTGTATTAATCCAAGATATTGGTTTATTAAAGCTTATTAATGAATATATACCTAAATTTAGTATTCATGCTAGTACTCAAATGAATATAGAAAATACTGATGATTTAAAGTGGGCTAAAAATAATGGCATTAATCGTGTAGTATTACCTCGTGAATTAACCTTAGATGAGCTTAAGGAAATTACTAAAGAAGCTCATAAATTAGGTATTGAAGTTGAAATTTTCGTTCATGGTGCCCAATGTTACTGTTATAGTGGAAGATGTTTGTTCAGTAGTTTTATTGGAGGGCGTAGTGGTAATCGTGGAACTTGTGCTCAACCATGCAGAAAACCTTATGATATTATAGTGGATAATAAGAAAGGTAATAGTTATAAATTTAATAATAAGGGTAAAAATTACTTTTTAAGTCCTGCAGATTTAAGTTTATATCATAAACTTGATATTTTAAGTGAAATTGGTGTTGATTGTTTAAAAATCGAAGGTCGAATGCGTAATAAGGAATATGTTATGCTTACAACAAGTACTTACAGACAAGCATTGAATAAATTAAGAAATAAAAAGAAACTACATGAATTCACCAGTAAATCTGGTGAAGAAAATCTTAATTTAGCTTTTAATAGAAAATTAAGTACTGGACATTTATTCCAAAACAATAACACAAATCGTATAATGAACACAAACAAACCAGGGCATGTTGGATTATACATAGGTAAAGTAGAAGAATATGAAAAAAATACCGGGAAAATTAGTATTAAATTAGATGAAAATCTTTTAAATATTCCACAAAAAGGTGATGGTTTAGTTATTGAAGGTAAACCTGTTAAAAATGATAGTAAAATTAATACTTATGGATTTGATATTAGTGGAGATCCAAGTTTTAAAAAATCTAAAACTTATTGGAATAAAAATCGTTTAATTAAAGAAAAAGTAACAGGTAAAGTTTTAGTAGTTCGTAAAGTTAGAGAAAATAAAAAGGAACAAATCATAATTAAACCAGGATGTAAAGTATTTTTAAGTAAACGAAATAGACTTAATAAAGATTTAAAAGAGTTAGAAAGAGATTCTAATGAACAAGGTTTTAGAAAATCCACACTTCATATGAAATTTTATGTGGACAATGCAAATTATCCAATAATTAAAGGTACTGTTAAATTAAGTAATGATAAACTTATAAAAGTCACTCAAAAAGGATTAGAACCTTGGGAAGAGGCAATAAACAAACCGATTACTGAAGAAACTATTAAATCACAAATTAGTAAAATTAAAGATTTACCATATTACCTTGAAAGTGTTGAAGTCAAAAATATTAATAAAAACTTATTTACCCCAATAAGTGGTTTAAATCAATTACGTAGAGAATTCTTTGAAAAACTAGAAAAGGAAATTATAAACAGTTACAAACCATACGAAAATGATATTAAAATTGTAGAAAGAAAACTCAAAGAATATGATGAAAGTTTAAAACCATCCGATTCCGAATTTAAAGAAAAAACTTGTAATTTAAGTGTTTATGTTAATAATCTGGAAAATTTAAAGAAATTAAATGCAAATCTTTTTACAAGGGTTTATTTTGATATTCCAACTAAAAATTGGAGATTAACTGATGAAAGTGAAGAGTTAGATATTAGTTACTGTGTAAACACAATTAAAGAAGCTTTAGATATAAGTAAAGATAATGATTATGATTTAATATGGATGTGGCCGAATATTATTCATGAAAATTTATTAGCTGATTTAATTAAAGTTTGTGGAATTTTATCTAAACTAACTTATCTTCCATCAATAATGACTTCACATATGGGAATATGTGAATTTTTAAGTGAAAAATTTAGTATTGAAACTTATGGATCTTATCCATTAAATATTACAAATACTGAAAGTGTGAAAGAAATAAATGATTTTAAATTATTAACAATATCTCCAGAATTAGGTCGTAGAAATTATAAGGATATTTTCCAGAATTTTACTGAAGATTATCCTATATTGGAGGTTTTAGTTCATGGAAATATTGAATCCCTTGTAAGTAGGAAAAGTATTTTACCTTCCAAAATGAGTAAAGAAATTAAAAAAATTGATAATCCTAATAATCCAGTTTGTGATGTTTATTTAAGTGATAATGATAATAACAAATATCCATTACATCGTCCGTTAAGTGAAGATGGAGTAGTGATGATAAATTATGAGGATTTATCTCTTATTAAAGAGATTGGTTTTTTAAAAACTGTTGGGGTTTCTAATTTCAGTATTGATGCAAGATGGAAGTCATTAGATTATATTAATAATGTTGGTGAAGTTTATAAGTTTGCAATTAATAATGATGAGATTCCTAAAGAGTGTTTTGATACTTTGAAAGAGTATTCTCCTGAATTTTCTTCTGGTAATTTTAAAAAAGGATTAGAATAAATGTTTAGTGAAATAGATTTGATTATAAATTTTATGTTAGGTTTTTATGATGATTAGGAATGATTTAGAACGTATTGAGGGTGTTGGGGGTAAATTATCCAAAAAAATCTTAGACAATGTTGGTGGTGAAGAGAATCTTATTAACATTGTTGAGGAAAGGGACTTGGAGAAATTAAGTAGTATTGAAGGTATTTCTCAACGTAAAGCTATTCAGATTATGAACTCTTTATTGGATAATCCTCAAGAGAAGTTTTTAAAAAGTGATCGTGCTAGAGTTTTATATGATGAAATTATTAGTAAGATTTTAGAGTTTTCTAATACTTCTTATAGTCGTAATCGTGTTCAGCTTCTTAGTCCTACTACTGATGTTGATTTTATTAATAGTCATTTAGATTTTGTTATGGGTGCTAAAGATAAGATTCAGTATTTGCCTATTGATACTTTGAAGGGTTTGATGAAGAATTTAGGTAAACCTGTTGAGGTTAAGGGTACTTATGATCCAAGTAAGGTTATTCTTGTTGAGTCTAGTGAGGATGGAGATTATTTAACTGATTTGGGTTTGAATAAGTATTATCCTATACTTGTTGCTAGTAATTCTCCTCTTTTTGCTGATGAAATTCGTAGTTATGAGCTTATTTATTATGTTTATAGTGAGGGTTTTCTTGATTTTGGTGATATGGGTAATTTGGTTATGATTAATAGGGAATCTCAGGTTTATGAGATTGTTCCTGATATTATTCTTGATTATTTTAAAGTTAATATTGATTTATTTGATAAAGTTTATCAGATTAGACAGATTCTTGGTTTAGATAGTGTTTGTGGTGATATTAAACCTTTGATTAATGATTTGGATAATTTTGAGAATAATAGTGTGAATATTGGTGAAAGTGTTTTAAGTATTAAGCAAGATATGGATGAGGAGTTGAAAAATAGTATTAAAAATGTTGACATTGGAGGAGATGAAGTTCTTGATTTATTAAACAATGATTTACCTCCAAAGATCGAGAAAATATTTGAGGCAATTATAAGTAAAGGTAGGGAAAAGTTACTTGAGTTAACCCAAATTGATTTCGACCCATACATAAAAAAATATCCAATCGAAATAGATGAAAACGAACTAGAAAGAGTAGAACAAGAACAACAAAACATAAAAGAAAACAAACTATACGATAAAAAAATAAGCATAGCCCAAGAATTAGCCACAATAAAAGAAAAAGCAGAAGAAGAACTAAACGAAACACTAAAATTCGATTATGAATTCACACTAGGAAGCTTCGCATACACATACAACCTAAACAAACCACAAATAAGTGAAAATTTAAAAATAAAACAAGCAATAAACTTAAACCTAGCACTAAAAAACAACATACAAAAAATAAACTACAACCTAACACCCAAAGAAAACATAGCATTACTAACAGGAGCAAACAGTGGAGGAAAAACAACACTCTTAGAAACAATTGGGCAAATAAGCATAATGACACAAATGGGACTCCCAATAGCAGCAGAAGAAGCAGAAATAAAAATACTAGATGAAATATACTACTTCAGCAAAGGAAGATCACTAGATGCAGGAGCATTCGAATCATTCCTAAATGTATTCATGCCAATAGCAACAGATAATACAGAAAAACTAGTACTACTCGACGAACTAGAAGGAATAACCGAATTAGAAGCAGCAGTAAAAATAATAAGCAGTTTCATAGAAATGCTAAAAGAAACAAAATCATATGCAATAATAGTAACTCACATGGCAAAAGAATTAAGCCGATACACAGACGTACGTATCGACGGAATAGAAGCAAAAGGATTAGATGAAAATTACAACCTAATAGTGGATAGAACCCCAAAAATGAATACACTAGCAAGAAGTACCCCAGAACTCATACTTAAACGCATATACGAAAACTCCAACGGTAAATTAAAAGAAGTATACGGAGAAATACTTAAAAAATTCTAAAAAATAAAAACATTAATTATAAAAACTAAAAAATAAAAACAATTATAAATAAAAAAAGAAATCTGGAATAAAAAATGAAAGTTATAAGTAATACAAGAAACCCAAACTGGAAAAGACTAAACGAAATAGTTAGGGTACTACGTCGAAATGGATTACAATTCGTAAGCGAAAACGGAGGATTATCCCGAAGAAATCCATTAAGACCTGGAAAAAGCAAAGAAGAAGAAAAACTAGAAGATAACACACAACTCTTTGCAGTTAGAGTAAGAAAAAGCTTTCAAGAACTAGGACCAACCTTCATAAAATTAGGCCAAACACTAAGTACCCGTCCAGATTTAGTTGGACACACAATGGCCAACGAACTAACAAAACTACAAGACAACAACCCCCCCATACCATTTGAAGAAATAAAAGTTCACCTAGAAAATGAACTAGGAAAACCAATTACTGAAGTATACTCAGAATTTGACGAAGAACCACTAGCAACTGCAAGTATAGGACAAGTACACCACGCAATCCTAAAAAAAGAAGAAAAAGAAGTAGCAGTTAAAATTCAAAAACCTGGCTTAGAAAAAATAATAGAAGTAGATTTAAATTTAATGAGATTCTTCGCAAAAAGAGTAAACAAATATGTATACAAAGCAAGAACACTCAACCTACCCGATATAGAAAAAGAATTTGAAAGATCATTATATAAAGAAATAGATTACAATCAAGAACTTTCAAATATGCAAAGATTTAAAGAAAACTTTAAAGACAATTACAAAATATACATACCTAAAGCTTATACAGAATACTCAAACAAACACATATTAACAATGGAATTTGTAAAAGGAGAAAAAGTTTCATATGTAATGGAACATCCTGAGGGATACGATACAAAACTAATTGCAGATGTAACTGTAAAATCATACTTCCAACAAATATTAATAGACGGATTTTTTCATGCAGACCCACACCCTGCAAACATATACATACTAAACAGCAATATCGTTTGTTTCTTAGATGAAGGAATGATGGGATATATGGATGCAACATTTCGTGAAAATTTAGCAGAACTATTCCTATTCTTCATAAGCAGAGATGTAGACAATATGATAAACCAACTCCGCTACATGGATATACTAAATGAAGAAACAGACTTAAAAGCATTAAAATATGATTTAAACGATATGATTTCTAAATATTATGGAGCAGAATTACATAAAATGAAAGGTGGAATGGCAGATTTAATGGATGTAATGATAGATTATAATGTCACACTACCTAGAGAATTTGTATTAATGGCTAGAGGAGTTGGAATGATGGAAGATACTGGGCAAAAATTAGACCCAGATTTCAATGTAGTAAAAGTACTAAGTCCATTAGCAGAAAGACTCCTATGGGATAAATTTAGTCCACGTAGAGGGTTAGATTATGTCAAACATAATGCTATTGAAGTAGAACATTTAATGAAAATACTACCTCGTTTTGCAACAAGTATGTTATACAAAGTTGAAGAAGGAAAAATCGAAATAGAAGTTGGAACTAAAGGAATAGATAAAGCAACAGATAAAATTTCAATAGCTATTATTATTGCAGCACTACTTGTAGGATCATCTTTAGTAATGTTAACAAACAGAGGCATAATGTTATTAGGATTCCCATTTTTAGGAATAATAGGTTTTACACTCAGTTTAGGAGTCAGCATTCTAAGCATATACAGATTCTTCATAAAAAAAGACAACAAGAAAAAATAAATTACTATTTTTAAATAAAAAAAAGGCCATAACCTTAAAAAAGATTATGACCTTAAAATTGTTACCCGTATACTAACTCTCTTGAATCATCGGTAGATTACCCTTTCCTCCTCGAGCAACCCTCGAAACAGGCAGCCTGTCCAATGCTGGGTTTCTTCTAATCATTGACAGTATCAACTTCCCTCATAAAAGGACCGAAGGCATTGTTCATTAAAAAATTATAATGATACGACATTAAAATATATATTTGAAATCTTATATAAAATTTATTTAAAACAACTCTAATTTTAGAAAAATAGACCATAAAAATAATATAAAAATTAGATAAATAATAAAAATTAATTAAAATAAGTAAGTATAAAAGAATTGGCAGCGAAATGAAATTCCCATAGAGCTAAATCCATAGTACACAAACAAAACGCAAAAAGACTTTACTTCTGTGATCGAAACGAGAACAGGTGTAACCCCCATGCTATGACCGCCAATTCAATGAAATTGAATTATAAGTAATAAGTAAGTAATAATAAAAAAGGCTGGCAGCGAAATGAAATTCCCATAGAGCTAAATCCATAGTACACAAACAAAACGCAAAAAGACTTTACTTCTGTGATCGAAACGAGAACAGGTGTAACCCCCATGCTA
>JAEZRD010000035.1 GCA_023440975.1 Methanobacteriota archaeon
AACTGATAATCTAAAATACATATATTAATTCAAATTTTTAAAATAATATCTTCCTTTTCCATTAACCTTAGTGACATGAATACTTCCACCTAAATACTTTTGAATATCAAAAAAACCACGACTTTTATAATACTCAAAAAATGCATTTACAATAGAAGTTTTAATATTCAATCTTTCAGAAATCTCTTTATTATCTATCAAATTTTCATTAAATATTAAATCTAATACCAATTTTTCAGTTTCTTCAAACTGATTAATATTTTTAAGATAATTTATAAATCCAAAATATGTTAAATTTACGAAAGATGGATTACTTGTACCATCATGATATTTTTCTACTTTAACATAATATTTTGATTTTAAAACATCTAATGAGTCTATAATTGCTTCATTAGATAAATCAGAACTTTGTAATAAATTTTTTAAATCATCATAACTCATTGGCCTACAAAACTCTTGATTGATATAGTAATCCCCTAATGTTTTCAATATTATTGTTTCATCTTTATCTAATCCTTGAAAAGATATTGTTGATACAAAATCCGGTTGTTTACCTAGTTTTTGTTCCTTTGGAACATTATATATTGCATGTAAAATATCATTGAATTCTTCTTCATAATCGTCTAGATTCTCTATTGTTTTATAATATATGCCTCTTAATGTTTTTGGAATATTTGCATTAGAATCTATAACTATTGGAATAATTTTACACATACTATTAATTGAATCATTAACTGACCAATCTAATTCTTTTTTAACCCAATTTGATTCATCACTATTTTTTGAAATTACAATAATTACACAGTCTGATTCCGAAATTCCTTCATTTGATATTTTTTTAACTAAACTATCTCCAGGTAAAAGACTCCAATTGGAGTACCAAACTTCAATACCCTTATTTAATAATTTTTGTGCAAAATCTTCCACAAATCTTTCTTGATCTTTGGTTGCATGACTAATAAAAACTTTTGGACTTTCCATTTTATCACCACTTTTAAATTAAAATTTTTTTTAAAATTTAATAATATTTTTTTATGTAAAATAAAATACATCTTTTCCAAGAGCATTTGAAAAGTAATATCATGAAAATAAAAAGTTTTTAGTTAAATTTATAGTTCTTTAATTCTAACATTAGATATGTAAATATAAATCGTAAAGGGAGGGAAAAATTTATATGGAAAATAATAAAGTTCTCATTATTTGTTTGACTATTATTATTTGTGCTGTTATTGTTGCCGGTACTGTTATTTTTGCTACTACTTTTAATAATAATAGTAATGCTAATCAGAATACTGTTCAAGGTAATAATAGTACTGTTGCTAGTAGTGGTTCTACTAATTCTGGAAGCAGTAGTAGTGGATCTAGTAGTAAGAGTTCTAGTTCTGGTAGTAGTGTGAAGTCTAGTAGTAGTGGTTCTTCTAGTGGTAGTTCTAGTAGTGATTCTTCTAGTAGTAGTGGTGTTCGGTATCGTTATTGTACTACTCATGGTTGGATTCAGACTGATTCTAGTAATCGTTGTCCGTATTGTATTCAGGAAGGTTTGGATAGTCGTACTGTTAAGAGTTCTACTAGGTATGCTTAGTTTTATTTAATTTCTTTTTTTCTTTTTTCTTTTTTTTGTTAAACTTTAATATTATTTATTAATTTTTTTTTGGTGGAAACTTTTATTTAATCTAAAAAACATATTTTTTATTAAATTAATTGGAAGTAATACATTTTTACTTCCACCTATTCCATATTAAAATTGTAAAATAGTGATTAATAAAATGAAATTAGATATGTCTTTATTTAAAAAAATATTGATTATTATAGAAATTATAATTGTCTTAATCTTACTGAGTGTTTCAGCATTTTATGTTACAGACACTCATACACAAAGTACGGTTAATGATACTAATAATTTAACTACAACTATTAGTGATGGTGAAATCCTAATACCTACTAGTGATTTACCTGCTTTTGCACAGCAGGTTTATAATCAACCTGATAATTGGAGTAGTATGAACTTTAATGGATTGGTTATAAGTAAACCTCAAGCTTTAAGTATTCTGAGTACGGCTGTAAGTGAAAATAGTTCTGATGATATTCGTGTTGGTGTGATTTTACAAGCAGATAAATCTTATGGAGAAGTTGATACTGGCAATATTACAATGTCTGAGTATTATGATATGAGTAACCGTGTTAGTCAAGGAATCATTGATAAAGGAGATAAATGTCCAGAATATGTGGGTATTCGTGTTAAAGGCCAACCTGATATTTCTTATGATAAAATGACTAAATTATTTGCACTGGTTATTATTAAAAACTATCCTGATAAGATTAATTTAAATCAATTATAAAAAATTCTCTTTTTTTTACTTTTTTTTATTGAAGTATAGTTAATAAAATATAGTAACTTGTGTTTGCATCCGGTGTTGTGAAAGCCCCTATAATTGCTAAGATTACAATTCCTAAACAACAACAAACTCCTAGTGTTATAATTAAATCCATATCAATTGATAATAAACCTATAAATGCAAAGATGAGTATTATTGCTAAAATAATATATCCTATCATTATTTAATCACTTCCCCCATGAATTTTAGTATAATTCTTAATATATTAAGATTAGTTACTTATATATTTTATTAAATTATTCCCATTTTTTTTTAAACTTTTTTTTTAGTAAAACTTTTTAACTTAATGAAACCAAAAATAGTTATTAACCATATGTAGAGGAGGGGAATATCTACAATGGAAAATAATAAATTACTTATTATCTGTTTAACTGTTATTATTTGTGCAGTTATTATTGCAGGAACATTAATTTATGCAACTAGTATAAACAATAATACTGTTCAAAATGCACTTCAACAAAATACAAGTGCTAATAATACAACAGCAACTGCATCCAGTAGCTCTAGTAGTCAGAAAAGCTCAAGCTCAAGTAGTAGTGGAAGTACTGTTACTGCCTCAGGAGATACAGTAGCTGAGCAACAAGCAGATCAAGCACAAGATGCTGCAGATTCCAATTCAGAAAGTAGTAGTGGTGTTCGATATCGTTATTGTACTACTCATGGTTGGATCCAGACTGATTCTAGTAATCGTTGTCCATACTGTATACAAGAAGGATTAGATAGTCGTACAGTAAAAGGATCCACACGATACGCTTAAAAATAAAAAATTTTTTTTTACTTTTTTTAAAATTATTAAATTAATAAAATTTTTAATTAATTCAATTTTTTAATAATATTAACATTTTAACCAAAATTCTTTTTTTAAAAAAAAAAATTTAATTATATTAATTTATAATATAAATTTAATTTTTAAAATTATAGTTTTCATTCAATTCAGTTACAACATCATAAAATAAATCGTTTACAATACCATAAGTTTCCATACATTCATCTTCCATTTTAATAAGATTAAATATATCATTTTGTATTTTTTTAGGCAAAAAATAAATTTGACTTCCATCTGAAATAGGTTGTAAACAGGAAGCTAAATAAATTCCCCATTCATGCTCCTCATATTCTTTCATTTTTCTTAAATAAGAATAAATATCAACCAATAAGTTTCTTTTATTATTATAATTTAATTGGAAAATTATATTCTCTTTATTCTTTTTTGCCGTATAAATC
>JAEZRD010000037.1 GCA_023440975.1 Methanobacteriota archaeon
AGATTACATAGGTGTTGAAATAGAAATACCCATTACAAATCTAGAAAACAAACCAGTAAACTTCCAAATAGTACATAAAGTAACAAAAGAATTTCTAAAAAAATTCCCAAACTTCACATACCAAGAAAAAGATCAAAAAGGAAACATAAACCTAGCAATAAATAAAAAAACAAAAGATATTATCTCTTACGACTGCTCTTACAATAATCTAGAATTTAGTATGGGAAAAGAGACCAACCTATTTGAAATAAAAAAACGATTCTGCACTTATTATAATAGCATAAAAAAAATATTTGAAAAATACAATCACACATTAACAGGAATGGGAGTAAACCCCCACTACAAAATAAACAAAAACATACCCATACCTAATGAAAGATATTTAATGTTATACCATCACTTAAATTCATACACAAACTATGATAAAACAATTAAATTCCATAACCATCCAGAATATGGAACATTTTCTAGTGCTTCACAAGTACAACTAGATGTAAATTATAATGATTTAATTGAAACAATAAACACATTTAACTTAGTAGAGCCAATAAAAGCAATCTTATTCAGCAACTCAATATTATTAAAAGAAAATGAAAACCTAATATGTTCAAGAGATATGTTATGGGAATATAGTACCCATGGAATTAATCCCCATAATATTGGAATGTTTAAAGAAAATTTAACAAACATAAATGATTTAATAAATTATTTATCCTCATTAGATATTTATTGTGTAAAAAGAGGAAACCTTTACATAAACTTTAGGACAATGAATATACTTGATTATTTTAAATCTGATAAAATAATAGGTGAATATCAAAATAAAGGAGAATATGCTAAGATTGAAATAAAACCTGAAATAGAGGATGTTAAATATTTAAGATCATTTAAATTTGAAAATTTAACTTACAGAGGAACTATTGAATATAGAAGTGTATGTACCCAACCAATGAATGAAATAATGACTGTTAGCGCATTTCATTTAGGTTTAAAACATCAATTAAAAGAATTAAAAGAATTATTAGATAATGATACTATAATTTATAATAGAGGATATAATGCAACAGAACTTAGAAAAATGTTAATACATAATAATATTCCTGGATTCATTAATGAAGAAGGAATCTATAAATTAACAAGAAATGTTCTAGATTTAGCTAAAAAAGGTTTAGAATTAAGAGGTAATGGTGAAGAAATATTCTTAAATCCATTATATGAAAGAATAAGTAAAAAAACAAATCCTGCAAAAACAATACTTAAACTTAAAAATGAAGGAACTAGTTTAAATAAAATAATTAAAAAATATGGATTTGTAAATTAAAAAAAAAGTAGAGATTAAAAAAAAAGTTTTAATTTTTTTAATCTTTAGTTAAATATTTATCTTTAATTGTATTAACTATTTCATTGAATTTTTCTGAAATTTCGGATGAATCATCTGCTACAAGCTTTTCACTATCAGCAGATTCACTAATCTTTTCAGCAAGTGGAATTTCTCCAAGGAAATCAATTTCTAATTCTTTTGAGAATTTTTCACCTTCATTTTTACCGAAAATATTTAATTTTTCACCACAATTAGGACAAATATAATATGCCATATTTTCAACTAATCCTATCTTATTATTATGCATTTGACGTGCAAATTTAACAGATTTAAGCACATCTTCTTGAGATAATGTGTTTGGTGTTGTTACCATAACTACTGCATCTATAAGTGGAATTGATTGGAATACAGTTAAAGGTTCATCTCCGGTGCCTGGTGGGTTATCTATTATGAGAACATCAAGATTTCCCCAATTTACATCTGCAATGAATTGTCTGATTACTCCACCTTTTACAGGTCCTCTCCAGATTACTGCATCATCTATTGCGTCAAGTAGGTATGCTATACTCATTGTTTCTATACCTGATTCGTTTTTTACTGGTATGAATTTTTTATCTTCTACGAGTATTTTTTCTCCTTCTGTTCCCATGAGTTTTGGTATATTTGGTCCATGTATATCTACATCAAGTATTCCGGTTTTGAAACCTTGTTTTTGGAATGTTTCTGCTATGTTTGCAGCTACTGTAGATTTACCTACTCCACCTTTACCACTCATTACAACAATCTTATATTTGATTTTATTAAGATTGTTTATTAAATCCATTTCTTGTTGCATTCGAAGTTGTTGTTCTTCTTCGCTTTGTTCTGGATGTTGATGTTGATTTGCCATTTTATTTCTTATCCTCCAACATTTAATATGATTTTAGTATTCTAAATTTTATTATATATTTTTTATAGAATATTAAACTTATATTTATTAATTTACTTTTTGTTATTATATAAATATTATGAATATATATTCATAAATATTTTTATTACAAATAAATATATAATTAAAAAAAAATAAAAAACCAAATATGATGAAAAAATTAGATTTTAACCTTAAAGAATCCCCATTCTACAATTTCCAAAATGCAAGAACAGATATATCATTTAAAGTTAATGCACAAAACACTTACGAATACTGTAAAAAAAATAACCTATCATTCTTCATAATATCACTCGGATGTTTACTTAAAGGATTAAATGATGTCCCAGAACTTAGAAGAAAAATCATCAACAACCAAGCAGTAGAATTTGATAAAATAGACGGAGTAACACCATTACTAGATAAAAATAATAATATGCTAGAAATGAGAGTAACATCCATAGAAAAAAATCAAACACTAAAAGATTGGCACGATAAAGTAAAAAAAGAAGAAAAATCAATAATAAACCATGAAAAACCCTCATTTAACATAGATATGAATTTTAGAGATCAAGAACCAATAGCTAATTTTTCATGTGTTCCATGGGTTAATTTTGAATCAATTTCACCATGTGTTACTGAACCTCACCAGACACAACCCCTCATAACATGGGGAAAACTAGTAAATGGCAAAATGACTGTTGCAATAAGTACAAGCCACATATTTGTATTTGGAATTCATATTGGACTATTTAATAAATCAATACAAAAATACTTTAATAATCCAGAACTCCTGTAAAAAAAAAATTTTAGCTAAGCCATTAAATTATTATATAGAAATAGGTAAAAAAAATTTTAGTAAAGTAATGTACAATCTACTTTATCTATTTTAGCTTTACCTTTTTTATTTAAATAATCTATAGCTTCCTTAATATCATTTATAAGATTATCTGTTAAATTTCTTCCAAAATTTTCTTTAATAACAAACCTTAAAACTTCCTTTTCTTCTGCATTTGGAGGTAAAGTATATGCAGGAACAATCCAACCTTTAACCCTTAGAAGTTTACTTAAATCATAAACACTAAAATCAGTATCTTTTAAACTAACAACTACTAATGGGAAAAGTAATTCAGGATTAACAATTTCAAAAACTCCTAAATCTTCAAGATTACTAGCTAAATAATTAGCATTTAACAACATATTATTAACAATATCAGCATAACCTTCTTTTCCTAATCTTAAAAGATTATAATATTGTGCTATTATCATCCCACTACCTTTACTAAAGTTTAAAGAGTAATTTGGCATTAACCCCCCAAGATAATTCACATTGAATATTAAATCTTCCGGCAAATCAGATTGATCTTTAAATATTAACCATCCAATTCCCGGATATACAAGACCATATTTATGACCTGAAACATTAATACTTCGAACTTGTTCTAACTGGAAATCCCATTTTAACTCCGGATTTGAAAATGGTGCAATAAAACCTCCACTAGCAGCATCAACATGTATAGGAATATCCCAACCTTTTTCCTGTTTAATATTTAATAATAATTGGTTTATATCTTCAACTGGATCCATCTGACCAGTAAATGTTGTACCAATAACTGCACCTACACATATTGTGTTTTCATCTATCCGTTTTTCTATATCCTTAACATCCACTACAAAATTATCCTTTTTTAATGGGATTAATCTTAATTCTACATCAAAATATTTAGCAAATTTCTCCCAAACAGTATGCACATCAGCACCCATAACAATATTTGGATTATCTATACTTTTTCCTTCAGCTTCTCTACGATTTCTCCAAGTCCATTTATGAGCCAATAATCCTAACATTATAGCTTCAGAAGATCCAATTGTACCCATACCTAATGATTCACAATTTTCTGGAGAATGGTATAAGTTAGCTAAAATGTTCACTACACGGTCTTGTATTTTACTTGTTTGAGGGTATTCATCTATATCTATGAAGTTTTTTCCAAGATTTTCATTAATTAGTTTATCTGCTTCATCTTCCATCCATGTTGTTACAAAACTTGCAAGATTTAATGTTGGGTTCCCATCTAAACTTAATTCATCATGAATTAATTCATATGCAGCTTTAGAAGGCATACCTTTCTCATTTAAACTATATTGTGGTATTTTTTCACTAAAATATCTACTTCCAAATGTAGGATCTAGATTTCTATCCTCCTCTTTTAAATTTTTTAAATTTTTCTTATAAGATATCATAACTTAGTATCTCCCATTTTATTTAGTTTACTTAATGAATACTTATAGTGTTTTTTTAATTTATACTTGAAGTTTTTTATATTTGTAAATAAAAATGTATAAAACAAAATATTAAGGAGGACACAAATTTATGACAAATAATTTAAGTAAAGATAGTGTAATCGGAGTGTTTAAAACTATTAAAATTATTCCTGCTCAAGAATTACCATTTCCACAAACATTAGATTTTAATAAGATACTGGATTTAGGAGATGCATTAGCTACACAAAATTTATCATTAGAAGAAGTTAGTCAATTATTAAGCATATCCGTTGAAGATGCTGAAAATGTTGGTAATGATGCTTCATATTTATATTTAGTGAATATTTATCATGAATATATGAAAGGTTCTAAGAAAACTTATTATCGTTTAGATGAGAATGGTAGTCTTGTTTTTAATTTATCTGGAAATCCTAAACTTTTGTTTTTAGCTAAAACTATTCTTGAACAAAAAGTGTTCTATCAAGTCTTTAAAGAGTATTTAGAAAATGATATGATTCCTTCAGAATCTGAAATTATAACTTTAATGAAGAAGAATAAAATATTTGGCTTAAATACTGATGATGATTATAAAAAAGGATGTAAAACTATCACATCTTGGATTAAATGGATTATAAATTTATATGAATAAAAATAAAAAATTTTATAATATTAATAATATTAAGGGTAAAGTTATAAAACTTAATAAAGTGCTTATAATTATACAATTTGATGTTAATTTATAATCTAAGTTAAATTCAATACTATAAGATAATAACAGAATTAATGATGACATGCTTGCTTCTATTATACTGATTTTAAATTCTAATCCTCTAATATTTAATATAATCAAAATTAATAGACATATTAATGGGTATATAATTAGTTTTATTATAGAACTTAATATTGAGAGGTTTAAATCTTTAGTAATTCCTTTAAATTTTATTGATATGCCTAAACTAAGTAATATTAAGGGTATTGTTATGTTTTTAAATAAAGTAATTGTATTTAATACTATACTTCCTATTTGAATATGTAATAAATTTAATGTTAAACTTAATATTAAAGCCCATAATATAGGGAATGTTACTATTTTTTTTACAATATCTTTTAATTTACCATTAAATCTTAATACTAAAATTATATATAAAACAATTAACATTATTTGATCTGAAATATTAAAAAATATAGCTCTTAAAAGACCTGTATTTCCAAAAATTCCACTTATTAAAGGAAATCCAATAAATCCACTATTTCCAATCATTATTAGAATAAGCAATGCCCATTTTTTCTGAGTATTTATCTTCATTAATGTGAAAATAAAATAAGAAATTAATCCTATGATTATAGATGTTAATATACCCACTATTGAAATTATTCCAAGTTGGTGTAATAAATTTAATTTAGTAGTATAAATTGAATAAAAAATTAAACATGGCATTGCAAGATTAACTACAATCTTATTTAATATAATTACATCTTTAATTTTAAAAATACCGATTCTTTTAGTAATATAACCAATTAATATTATTATAATTATAGTTAAGAATGTTATAATTATATTCATGTTTTTTTAAAACCATAGGATTAATTATTAAAAAAAAAATTAAATTTTTTTACCTAATTCATATGCTTCTTTTAGTTTTTCAACTTGATTGTTTACATCTCCAGGCATTATTACTTCTCCAGCACTTAAAGTATTTATTACATCCCATCCCATAAATTGGAAGGTGTTTGTTTTTGTTAATTCTATGTAAGGATTATAAAAACCTTCAGGTTGCATACTTGCAAACACAAGTATAGCTTTTCCTTTAAATTCTTTTTGTGGATTGGTGAATATACTATACCATCTATCAATAAATGTTTTTCCTTGTGCACTCATCTGTCCAAAGTATATGGGTGAGCTGAATATTAAAAGATCTGTGTTTAGTAAGTTGTCTATGATTTCTGATCCATCATCTTTTATTTTACAATCTATCCCATCTCCACAATGACCACATGCATGGCAAGATTCAATGTTTAAATCTTCAAGATAATATTTTGTGATTTTTATATCATTATTTTCTTTTATTCCTTTGATAATTTCATTTACCATTATTTCTCCATTCCCATTTTTTAGTGGACTTGCCATTATTGTTGTTACTTTCATATTTTTTTTACCTCATTTATTTTTTTAAAAAGTACTTTTTAAGATTAAAATTTTCACAATTGTTATAAAACAATCGTTATTATTAGATTTGTTAAACTTACTTATAAATGTTATGATAACAATGTTAAACTTATAGCTTAATAACACTGTTAAAATTTCTTATAACAACGTTAAATCATCATATAACGCTGTTAAAGATTATTAAAAAAATATAAATCGTTTAATTCACAGCGTTATAAAAAAATAATAAACATAAAAAATAATAAAAAAACAGACCATTAATATAAAAAAAATATTAAAATTAAATATAAATTATTAAAAAATAAAAAAAAAGAGAATAAAATTTATAAAGCTTTTCCTGCTTCATATGCTTCTTTTAATTTATTTTCTTGTTCTTTAACATCTCCGGGTTCTAGAACTTCACCTACATCCAATGAAGTTACATTCCAACCTAATGTGCCGAATAATCCATTAATAAATTCTATACTGTCGTTTAATCCTCCTTCAGGCATTCCATGTGTATACATTAATAATGCATTTCCATTGAAGCTTTTTTGTGGATTAGTAAATACACTGTAAAATCGGTCCACTAATATTTTTGCTTGAGCTGTCATTTGTCCAAAGTAGATAGGTGTAGCTAAAATTATATTATCACTTTCTAATAAGCTTTCTATAACTTCTACTGCATCATCTTGTGTTATACAATCTATTCCATCTCCACAATGACCACATGCATGGCATGGTTCCATGTTTAAATCATCTAAATAATATTTAATGACTTCTGCACCGTTTTCTTCTGCACCACGAATTGCTTCATCTATAAGTATGTCACAGTTTCCACTTTTACGTGGACTTGCTAAAATTGCTGTTACTCTCATAATCATTTCCTCGGTTAATAAATTTTTTTTATTGTTGATAATGTTAATAGTTTACTTCAACAACTATACTTTATTTTTTTTAATATTTAAATATTCAAGTAACAATAAAGTTACCTAAAAATTTTATTATCTACAAAAAAATCCTATTTATAAAACTTTTATATAAAGAAAACATAAATATAACAAATATAGAATGATTTAAAACAGATAACCATTACAAAAAAATACTTAAAATAAAAATGGATAAAAATAAAATGAAAGAAACATTAAACCTTAAATCCACATACC
>JAEZRD010000039.1 GCA_023440975.1 Methanobacteriota archaeon
ATCCAAGAGCATTTGAAAAATAATATTTTTTAAATTACAGGGTTTTCTTATTTTAATAGTTAGTTTTATTAAGTGTTAATTAAAAATACATAATTGTATTAAAGTTTATTTTAATTAATTAAATTACACTTTAATATAATTTTTATATTATTGGAGCTTCCCCCTAACAAAAATGTAAAGGAATCTTTTCTAATATAAAAAAAATGAAATAAAAAAAATTTTAGGAGTAAAAATAAAAAAAAAATTATGAAATTCGATAAATACTTATTAATTTCAATAATCATCCTATGTTTAATTAGTGTATGTGCCGTCTCAGCAACAAATGTATCCGCTGCAGACCCTGATAATACAACATTATCCAACAACACCACTAACATTAACCCAATAAATGATTCAACAATCACACAAGTTAATGACTCAGTAAACACTACAAACACAGGACTAACTAATGAAACTAATAACACACAAAACATATCAAATTCTAATTCTTCTTCTAAAAATATTACAACCGACAATGAAAATGGAACCATAACAGACAATAGTTTAAAAAACTACACAATAACTAATGATAATTTCAACACATACTTTGATGAAAACGGAGTATTAAAATCAGAATACGGTGGAGGAATAATATTATTTACTGGTAATTTCACAGATAAAGGAGTAATTACTATCAGTTCACCTGGAACTAGGATTACAGGACTAAATGCTCTATTTAATAATACAGTATTCTCCCTAAATGCACCTAACATTATCTTAACAAATTTAAACTTTATCTTAAATCAAGAATTTACAGATAATGCAGGAGCAGGAATTCTAATTAATGGAAATAACATAACAGTATATAATATTACAATGAAATACACACTCCCATCTGATGTTACAGGTATAGGAATCTATTCTAATGGAACAAAAAATTTAACCTTGGAAAGTTTAAAACTAATTAATAACACAATAAATTTTGTTGGAAACTCACTACATTCAGGATTTAATTATGGAGTTCTAATAACTTATACAGAAGACGCATATGTGTATGGTAATCATATAAACTGCACACTCCCATTAAGAAGTGTGAATTGGGGTAGTGGAATTTTTGGAGGAAGTAGTATGGATGCTGTAGCAGCATTTGTAGCAGACACCTCAGAAAACTTAACACTATCACATAATAATATTTATGCTTCTGTAAATGGTGCAGCACAAGGTTACCCAACATTAGATTGTTGTTTAATTTATGCATGTGATGAATCATTAATAGAAAATAATAATATTACTGAAGAAGATTTTTACACTAAAAATGGTACAGATAACTATTTACAAGCTTTAGATTTATATCTTTTAAATGATGTAACTGTTATTGGAAATACAATTCTCGTAAACACAACAGGTGGAAAAATCGCTCATGGTACAGCATACCCTATTCAAGTAAACGGACCAGCATATAATATTAAAATAGCATTTAACCATATAACAAGCATAAATAACGGTCCAAATATAGGTATTTACTCTGAAAATTATTATGGTGCAACACAAATAGATATTATAAGTAATTTTATAAATGTAACTGGTCTTGCAAGTACACATTACTGGGCACTAGTTGCAGGTATTGAAGCACAAGATTCAGATGATAAAATGCTAAACAACACTATAATAGTAACCAACATTGGAAACACTACAAGTGGTGACAATATATATGGTATAAGTTACTCCCAAAATACAAACGGAGACCACACATATAACATCCAATACAATAATATAACTGTTAATGAACAATATGCTATTGCATTAAAAAGTGGTAGTAACTCTAAAGTTATAAATTCTATTGTAGCTAATAACATTCTAGTTTCTAGTGGTGCTGGTGGAAGTCGAGCTGTTACAATTGATTCTAATGGATATAATAATACTGTTTGGAATAATACTAATGGTGCTATTCCTAAAAATCAAATGTCTAGTAATTATTATCCAACATGGTTACAAAATTACTTAAATAAAGATTTAGTTGATAAAACTCCAGATTTATCTTGGATTACTCAAGTTATCAATAAAAATACTGGAAATGGTACAGGTTTAGGAAATGGAACAGGAACAGGAATAGGTAATACCACTCATCCTTCCTCAGGTACAGGTTCAGGCACTAACCCAGGAACAGGTTCAAGTACAGGATCTGGAACTGGATCAGGTTCAGGTACCATTATAAGTCCATTAGTACCAGAAAATACAGGTGATGGAATAGGAAGCGGTACAATTACAATAAACACTGGTAATGGAACAATAAACATTACAATACCAATAACTCCAGTAAGTCCAAATACTAATACTGGAAACACAACAGAACCAAGCAATCAAACCAATCCTATTAACCCTACTAATCCAAGTCAAACAAGTAACAATACAGGTTCAAATTCAGAAACATCAACAATAACTAATAATACTAGTAACTCCAATTCAGGTACAAGCAGTTCTAACACACAATCCAGTACAGCTTCATCCTCTCCTGGAGAATCTAATTCACCAATATCTCAAACAGGCTCAACATATTCAGCAACATCCAATTCAAACAGTAACAATGGTGGTTCATCTAGTAATGTTGGTTCTTCAACTAATAAAGCTTCATCAACTACTTCATCTAAATCAGATTCAAGTGGTACTACAGGTGGATCTTCAGCTAAAGCATATGCAATCAATACAACTACACCTAAAACAACCAATGATAATGGTAAAAACATACTTTTAGCTGTAGCAATGATTATCATAGTGCTCGGTTTAATATTAGTCGGATACAGACATAATAAACAAGAAGATGATTAATTAAATTAAAAGTAAAATTATTAAAATTTAAAAAAAAGATTAGCATACTCCCATAATGAAATTCCTAAAAAATTAAGTATTAATTTTTATAAAATTCTAATTTCTATTGGGTTTTAACTAATTTTTTTTACATTTTTTTTTAAATTATTTTTTTCCATATAATCCTATTTTCTAAAAATTAATCTTAAATACTTTATTTTTTTATATACTAGAATTTAATAGTTTATATTTTATACCCTACTTTTTTTTAAAGTCTATTTTAATAATGTGTGGGAATATTAGATTTCTTTTTTTTTAAAAAGTTTTATTTAATCTATTTTTTCTGGTTTAATTAATTATTTTTTATTATTTTTAGTAAAAATCTTTATTATGATTATTATAACTGTTTTTTTGTCTTGTTTATTGATTTTTTTTATTTATTTGATTATTTTTTTTATTAAATTGTCTTTATTCTTTTAATATTGTAGTTTATTATTTTTGTTTTATTTTTGGTTCTTTGATTTTGAAATGAAAAGATTTAAATAGTATTTTTCATTAAAATATTAACATAATTCAATTATACTTTATAAAAATAAATTAAACTTTATCAATTTTATAAGATAAAAAATAAAATAACATTGAGTTTAATATGAAATATTCAAAACAATACAAAATTGTATAAGAAAACAAATATTTCACTAAAAAAAAATAGGAAATAAATAAAAACCAAATTTAAAATTCTATCCACTTTATTTTTTAATAATTGAATTATAAAAAAAAAATTTTGGAGGTCAAAAAAAATTGACAAAAAGAAAAAGTGCTCTAATTTTACTAGCAAGCCTGATAATGATATGTCTATGCATAAGTGCAGTAAGTGCAGCAAACACCACAGATAACACAACACTAAGCAACACTAATACAACAAATGCCATATCAGTTGACAATAATCAAGCCAATACTATAAATCTAGAGCAAAACAATAAAACAGTTGATAAATCTATAAACACTAACCAAGTTAACACAATAGATTTAAATCAAAAAACAGAAAATAATTTAAAAACTGTTGAAACTGTGAGTACTAATGATACAGTATATATTTCAAATGGAAATTACACATTTGAAAACAATAC
>JAEZRD010000042.1 GCA_023440975.1 Methanobacteriota archaeon
TATGGTATTCGGTGGAATATTAGCCTAGGAGGTCAAATATAATGAGCTCTGGGGCAGAAAATATAGTTTCTAATATCATGTCTGAAGCTCAGAATAAAGCTGATGGAAATATTCAAGAAGCGCAAGCTAAAGCTGATTCAATCATCAAAACTGGTGAAAAAAAAGCTGAAACTGCTAAAAATGAAATTTTAGTAAGTGGAAAAAAGCAAGCGGATATGAGACATCAACAAATTATATCTGAAGCTAAAATGAATGCAAGAAGATCAGAATTAGAAGCTAAAGAAGAAGTAATCAATGTAGCTTTTGATAAAGCTACAAATGATTTAAAAGATATTGCATCTACAGATAATGATGAGTATACAAATTCTTTAGTAAAAATGATTAAAGAAGCAGCTGTTGAAATCGGCGGTGGAGAATTAATCATTCAATTAAAAGAAGACGATATTCCAAAAATAAAAAGCAATCTAGATGTTATTGCCGCTGATGTAAAAGCAGTTATTACTAAAAATAAAAAAGATCAATTAAACCTTAAAAACATAGCTAAAGATGTTTCTTCTCAAACAGAAACAAAAACCACATTTGAAATTGGTGAACCAATTAAAACTGTTGGTGGAGTTATTGTCAAAACAAAAAATGGGGAAATTGAAGTAAATAATACTATCGAATCTAGAATGTTAAGAAATAAAAAAAATTTACGTTCTGAAGTTGCTAAAATATTATTTAAATAGGAGGATGAATTATGGCTGGTGAAATAACTTCAATTGTATCACAATTAGGAGTAACTCCTGAAGTATTCCTAGTTCTAGTTATTTTTGCATTTGTAGCAGTCGGTGCAATAGTTGTTGTTGTAGTAACTGTACCAATCTTAAATCTCTACCCATATCTAAATCCTATTTCTAGAGTAAGAGCACGTAAAGGAAGATTATTAACTGAAAAACAGATTTCTGAACTTGTAGAAACCGCAGATGTTACAGAAGTTGAAAACTATTTAAGTGGAATTCAAGACTACAGTGATATTGCAGACGGAAGTTCACTAGAAAAATCTTTAGATACAAAGATGGGTGAAACTTATGACATGGTTGCTAGAATAGCACCTAAAGATATAGCATCCGCATTTAAAGTTTTTTCAAAGAAATCAGATATTAATAATATAAAAAGTTTACTTGCAGCTAAAGAAGTTGGTCTTAATCAAGATGAAACTTCTAATTTATTAGTACCTACTGGTAAATTATATGAGGATATACAAAGATTAACAGATGCAAATTCAGTTAATGATATAATATCCGGATTAGATAATACTGAATATTCAGCTGTTTTATCTGATGCTCTTCCTGATTATGAAGAAAAGAAAATGCTTCTTCCTTTAGATGCAGCATTAGATAAACATTATTTGAAAACATTATTAGGTGCTCAAGAAGTACCTGGAGATGTAAATACTCAAATATTATATTCTTATATTGGAAATAAAGTGGATGTAGCTAATATCAATTTAATAATAAGAGCAAAAGCAGATAAATTAGATTATGAATCAGTAGAACCTTATATACTAAATGACGGATACCAATTAAGAGAATGGAAACTCAAAGACCTTATGGAATCCGAAGATGTATTAGGTGTTATATCTAGTCTTGATGGAACTAAATATGCACAAGTTTTAAATGCAGCAGTTCCAGAATATAATGAAACTGGATCTATTGATGTCTTTGAAAAGGCTTTAAACAGATTCTTAGCAGATGCTGCACATACATATGCTATGAAACAACCATTAGGTATAGGTCCTATAATAGGTTACTTAACTCTTAAAGAACAAGAAATTCACAATCTTAAAATTATTGCTAGAGCTAAAAGAGAAAAAGACTTTCCTACATCTCAAATTAGGGAGATGTTAGTATGAGTGATATAGCTATTATTGGAGATTTAGATACTGTCACCGGTTTTAAACTCGGTGGAGTGAAAGATGGTATAGTTGTAAAAACTGATGAAGAAGCTGAACAAGCTTTTGACAAATTATTAAGTGAAAAAATTTCAATTATTTTAATAACTGAAAAAATTGCTAAAAATATTAGGGAACACATCAATAAACAAATTGGTTCTGATGTATTACCTATGGTTATTGAAATACCTGATAAATCTGGTTCAGAAGAAACTGAAAACGAACAGATGGCAGACCTTATTAAAAGAGTTATCGGGGTAGAGATGGTTAAATGATTATTGAAGGAAATATTATTAAAGTTGCAGGGCCTGTTATTCTAGCTGATGGAATGAGAGGAACCCAAATGCACGAAATGGTGAAAGTAGGTGACGATAAGCTCATTGGTGAAATCATTGAGTTAGAAGGTGACACCGCAACCATTCAAGTATACGAAGAAACCGCAGGGATAAAACCTGGTGAAAAAGTAGAAAGTACAGGAGGTCCATTATCAGTAGAACTTGGACCAGGAATTATGGGTTCAATCTATGATGGAATTCAAAGACCTTTAGATGTAATCAAACAATTAACTGGAGATTACATTGCAAGAGGTATAGATGTACCTTCTATCGATAAAGAGAAAAAATGGGATTTTAAACCAGTAGCAAAAGAAGGAGATAAATTAATCACTGGAGACACATTAGGTGAAGTACAAGAAACAAGTGCAGTTCTCCATAAAATATTATTACCTCCAACTATTGAATCTGGTACTGTTAAAAGTATCAAATCCGGACAATTCACTGTAGAAGAAGTCATTGCAGAAATTGAAAAAGAAGATGGAACTGTTGAAGAAATTACAATGCTTCAAAAATGGCCTGTAAGAAAAGGACGTCCATACAAAGAAAAATTAGATCCAGACATACCATTAGTAACAGGACAAAGATCACAAGATACTTTCTTCCCTGTTGCAAAAGGTGGTACTGCAGCAATACCAGGTCCATTTGGATCAGGAAAAACTGTTACACAACAACAATTAGCTAAATGGGCAGATGCAGATATTGTAGTATATATTGGATGTGGAGAACGTGGAAACGAAATGACTGAAGTACTTACAGAATTCCCATTCCTCGACGACCCAAAAACAGGAAATCCATTAATGGATAGAACTGTTCTTATTGCAAATACTTCAAATATGCCAGTAGCAGCTCGTGAAGCATGTGTATATACTGGAATTACTATTGCAGAATATTTCAGAGATCAAGGTTACGATGTAGCACTTATGGCAGATTCAACCTCAAGATGGGCTGAAGCTATGAGAGAAATCTCAGGAAGACTTGAAGAAATGCCAGGGGAAGAAGGTTACCCAGCATACTTAGCTTCAAGATTAGCACAATTCTATGAAAGAGCAGGAAGAATCCATACATTAGGAACAGAAGAAAAAGAATCTTCTATTAGTGTAGTTGGAGCAGTATCTCCTCCAGGTGGGGATTTATCCGAACCTGTTACTCAAAACACATTACGTATTTGTAAAGTATTTTGGGCTTTAGATGCATCCCTTGCAGATAAACGTCACTTCCCTTCAATCAACTGGTTATCTAGTTACTCACTTTATGTTGATGATATAGAAAACTGGTGGAAAAATGCTACAGGTGATGATTGGAGAGAAAACCGTAATCAAGCAATGGCTTTATTACAAAGAGAATCAGAACTTCAAGAAATCGTTCAATTAGTAGGTCCAGATGCATTACCTGAAATAGATCAAGTAACTTTAGAAACTACTCGTATGTTAAGAGAAGACTATCTTGGACAAAACGCTTTTGATGATGTAGATACATATTGCCCTCCTCAAAAACAACATGATATGCTTAAAGTAATTTTATCATTCCAAGAAAAAGCATCTGAAGCAAGTAAAAGAGGAGCAAATATTAAAGACATAGTTGCATTACCTGTAAAAGATAAAATTGCAAGAATGAAATATGTCCCTGCTGAAGAATTTGAAGCAAAAGCTCAAGAAATTGAAGCAGATATTTCTAAAGAATGTAGTGAGGTGTAAACAATGAATACTGAAATTAAAACAAGAGAATACACCACAGTTACTGAAGTTACCGGTCCTTTAATGGTAGTTGACGGAGTTGAAGGTGTAGGTTATAACGAAATTGTTGAAATCGAAACTCCAGCTGGAGAACACAGACAAGGACAAGTTTTAGAAGTACAAAAAGATGTAGCAGTTATCCAAGTATTTGAAGGAACTAGTGACTTAAACACTAAAAATACTAAAACCCGATTTACTGGAGACACTGCAAAAATTGGTGTTTCTAAAGAAATGATGGGCCGTATATTTAACGGAACTGGTAAACCAATTGATGGTGGACCAGAAATTATTCCTGAAAAAGAATTAGATATTAATGGATCACCAATGAATCCAGCATCTCGTGAATTCCCTGAAGAATTCATTCAAACAGGTATCTCTACTATTGATGGAATGAATACCCTTGTAAGAGGACAAAAATTACCTATATTCTCAGGTTCAGGTTTACCACACAATGATTTAGCAGCACAAATTGCAAGACAAGCTAAAGTACTTGGAGGAGAATCCGAATTTGCAGTAATATTTGCAGCAATGGGTATTACTCACGAAGAAGCAAACTTCTTTATGAGAGATTTCGAAAGAACCGGAGCATTAGAAAAAGTAACAGTATTCATGAACTTAGCAGATGATCCAGCTATTGAAAGAATCTTAACTCCTAAAATGGCATTAACCACTGCTGAATACTTAGCATTTGAAAAAAATATGCAAGTATTAGTAATATTAACTGATATTACAAATTACTGTGAAGCTTTAAGAGAAATTTCCGCAGCAAGAGATGAAGTACCTGGAAGAAGAGGTTATCCTGGATACATGTACACTGATTTAGCAGGTATGTATGAACGTGCAGGTCGTATACAAGGAAAAGAAGGTTCAATTACTCAAATGCCAATTCTTGTAATGCCTCAAGATGATATTACTCACCCAATTCCAGATTTAACCGGATATATTACTGAAGGACAAATAGTATTAAGTCGTAACCTTCACAGAAAAGGTATTTACCCTCCTGTAGACCCATTACCATCCTTATCTCGTTTAATGAGTGGGGGTATTGGTGAAGGTAAAACTCGTGCTGACCAAAGTGGTGTATCAGATCAACTTTACTCTGCATATGCAGAAGGTCGTGAATTAAGAGATTTAGTAGCTGTAGTTGGTGAAGAAGCTCTTACAGAAAGAGATCAAAAATTCTTAGAATTTGCAGATAACTTTGAAAATCAATTTATTACCCAAAGTAAAGATGAAGACAGAGGCATTGAAGAAACATTAGATCTCGGTTGGAAACTCTTAAGTATTTTACCTAGAAACCAACTCAAAAGAGTTAAAGATGAATTCATAGATCAATATCTTCCAAAGGCTGAAGAATAAGATAAAATCACAAGATATTAATTCACAAAATTAATATCTAATATCTTTATTTAGGAGGATAAAATGGCAGAAGAAACATTAAGCGGGATAAACCCAACTCGTATGGAGTTACTTAAACTCAAAGACAGAGAAAAACTGGCTGTTAAAGGTCATAGTTTACTTAAAGAAAAACGTGATGCTTTAATTAAAGAGTTTTTTGACATCTTAGATAAAGTTCAAGGTGCTCGAGACGAATTGAATGAAGAACTCGCAGAAGCTTATGAAGATTTAACTGCTGCTCAAATTGAAATGGGTGATTTAGCAGTTCAAAAAGCAGCTCTTTCTGTTACTGAATCTATGAATGTTGATATTAAATCCAGAAATGTTATGGGTGTACCTGTACCTATAGTAAATATGGAATCTGAAGAAAGAACAATCATAGATCGTGGTTATGGATTCAATGATACTTCTATTAGATTAGATGAAGCCGCTAAAAAATTTGAACATTGTTTAAAATTATCTATTGAATTAGGTGAAATAGAAAAAACAATCTATTTATTAGCTGCAGAAATTGAAGCTACTAAACGTCGGGTTAATGCGCTTGAACATATTATGATTCCAAAGATTCAAGCAACAATTAAATCTATTGACATGAGACTTCAAGAAATGGAAAGAGAAAACTTCGTTAGACTTAAAATGATTAGAGCTGTAATTGAAGAAGATCAAGCTGAAGGTGTAGAAGAAGCTAAAAAATCTCGTACTGAAGCAGAATCTAAAGAACTAGCTGAAGCTAAAGCTTTAGCTAAATCTGAATCTACAGTTAACAAGGTTAAAGAAACAGTTAAAAGTAAGGTTAAACCTAAATCTGAAGAGATAGTTGAGTCTGCTCCTGAAGAAAAAACTGCAAAAACTGAAGAATTAAAAGAAACAACTACCGATGAAGTTAAAACTGAAGAGGTTGTTGAAAAATCTGATATAACTACTAAAGCTAAATCAGGTATAAACAAAATAGTAAGCGCAGTTAAAGGTAAAAACCAATCTGAAAAAACAGATACAAAAGCTTCTGATGTTGCAGATGAAAAATCTGATGACGAAGAGAAACCTAAACGAGAATTCAAAGTGAAATCATTTAAAATAAGATAAATGGATAAGACTTTATTAGTCTTATTTATTTTTTTCTTAAAACATTGAAAGTCAAAAATAAAACTTTTTTTTAAAATGACTTTCATTTTTTTAATATTTTTTATAATTTGAAATTAAACAAATTTATATAATTTATTATCATATACTTATTTAATATAAAATTTGTCTATCGTTTGATATTTTTATTAAGGTGTGTAATTTATGCAAAGAAATCCAATAGATCAATATTTAAGAAATCCGGATAATGCAGCTAAACTTTTTTTAATTTTTCAAGCTGTTCAAATTGCAACTACTGCACTATTAGTTATAGTAACAATATTTTTTATATTATATTTTGCAGGTATAATACGACTTTAAATATTTTCAATATTATTATTAACATAACTTTCAGTTATGTCAATAGTTTTTAAAACTTTTTTTAAATTATTATTTCTATTTATTAATGTTACTAATGGTTGATTATTTTCTATAATAACATTTGGATAGGGTACATCGTATACATTATCTAAAGATAGATTTCCAACACATACTCGATTTTTTGAATAAATAATCTTTTTCATACTATATCCTTTAAATTTTGGAGTTTCTATTATTTCTCCTTTACACGCAAGTATATGTGCATTTAATAAATTGATTTTTAATAGTTCTTCAACACATTCATATGTACCTTGAATACGAGGATTAACTTCTATGATGTAAATATCATTTTCTAAAATATTTTTACTTTCAACATCATAAGATAATATCATATCCACACCTGTAGATCCAATTAAATTTAGGTCTTTTATTAAATTTTCTGAAATCAAGTTCATATCTTCATTTAGATTATCTATACCTATTTCATCTTGAGGTAAATTAAAATTATTCAATGTGGATAAACTTTTTAAATCTAAAGGTATTATATTTCCACTATAAATAAATGAATTTTTTTGCCCATAATCATTTAAAGTTAATAATCTACTATTTATTATGGTTTTTGCTTCTTTATTGGAACTTAATACTGATGAGCTTACATTAATTCCTTTTATACATTCTTGAAGAATCCATGAATTGTTTTTTGATGTTTCATTATTAAGATTATTGATATTTTCATCACTTCTCATCATGTCTTTAAATTGATTGAAGCTATCATTATTAACAAAGTTAACATTATATCCTCCAGTTCCATTAAGTGGTTTTAAGATATATGACTTATCAATGTCATTTTCAATAATTTCACTTGCTTCATTTATATCTTTTAACTTAAATGTCTCAGGGGTTAAAAATTTATTCTTTACATGTTGATAAAATTTAAATTTATCTTCAATATTTACAACATTTTTATTACCAATAATTTTCTTTTTATACTTTTTGTAATTTCCAGTAAAATCAGATGAAGAGATTCCAGAACATAAAATAATATAATCCACTATTTCTAAAAAATCTTTAGAAATATTTAATAAATCTTTAGGATTATATTTTTCTGTAAAATCGCCACATGATTCTCCAATATTTTGATTTAATATATGGATCTCATTTAAAGGTTTTTCGAAATCATAAGTAGCATAATAACTGCTTGAGTATATTTCAAAATCTAGTTTTAATGCAGAATTAACGATTGGACGAGTATTAACTCCAATAATCAGTAATTTTTTCATTTATTTAATTCTCCACTTAACTAAAATAAATAATATAAAATGTATAAATAGAAAAATAATATTATAAAATTAGTTAAAATTAGTTTAAAATTAATTAATAGTCCCGAGCGGAGTCGAACCGCCGTCTCCGGGTCCAAAGCCTAGAAGGATTACCACTACCCTACGGGACTAAAAATCAGTTGCACTCGTTAGACAAATACAACATAGTTTAATATCTGATACCATCATATTTAAAGTTATCGTGTGTTGTTCAATTTATATAAATTTTTGATAAAATAAACATTTATTTAACCAACTACAATTATTACACACAATATCAATATCTTCTTTAGACTTAAAAGATTCATTAACTTTCTTAAATAACTCCTCAGCTAAAATTTCTTCATCAGAATAATTTATTTTCATTAAAACATTTTTATCCATTGTAATAATTTGATTATTACATACAATACTTTTACAAATTTTATCTTCAGTTAAATTTGGACATTTTTTACAAATATCATCAAAAGAATCACATAATAAAATTTTAGTAAAAGGTTTAGTTAAATCATCAATAATATTATCCATATTGTCTGTAAATTTCTCACTATAACCATAACCCTGATAACCTTGGATACAAAGTAAATGATGGCCACGTAAGGTGATTAACATAATAAGTTTCCTATAATTCTTGATACATTAATAAATGTTCTAAGGGAATATTACATTTGCTTTTTTTCTTACAAGATTTTTTATTTTTATTTTGAGCATCATACTTTTTATCTGCTTCTTTAACCTTATTAAAAAACTCTAAAGCATCCATATTCACAAACCTTTTTAAAAAAAAAATAATTAATAATAAAAATCTAAGTTTTAGGTAAAAATACTTTTGATACTAAACCTGCACTTACAATTTTTACTATATCCCCAACAATAAATGGGGCAAGACCCATAATAATTAATTCAACTGGTCCAATTACAGTACCTTGAACAAAATATGTCCAAGCAGCTAATCCTGCAAGTCCTGGAATGTAAATTAATACAAAATTTGCTATTGCAACAACAGCAGTCATTCTAGTAAAGTTTCTTGCTTTAGCATATCTTTCAGATATTAATCCAACAAAGTATGCTGCAAGTAAAAATCCTACAAAATACCCACCTGTTGCACCTAAAATTACACCAATTCCTCCAGTTGCACCAGCAAACCATGGAATTATACTTGCACCAATTGCAATATAAAATACTTGACTTAATACTCCATATTTTTTACCAAGGAATAAACCTGCAATAAGAACTGCAAAAGTTTGACCAGTAATTGGAACTGGAGTAAATGGTAAAGGAATAATTATCTGTGCCATAATACCTGTAAAACAAGCCATTAAAAATGCCATAATAACTTTTGTAACAGTACTAGAATCTTGCATTTTATTAAAAATATTTTCTCTTCTTTGATAATAAGAATAAGTGTTCATATTCATTTAATTTCTCCTTATCAGTTATTAAATAAAAAAGTTAAAACTAATTTATTCCCTAATTTAGTTTTAACTCTTTTTTAGTATAAACTCATTTTAAAATAAGTTATACCAATATAATAATTATCTAAACTTTTATAAAAAATTTTCTATACTGAATAAAAATTATTTTATTTTAAATAATGTTTTATTTAATTTAAAAGAAATTATATTAAAATATTACTTTAGATTTAATTTTGGTGTTTAGCCGTATCATAAATCTCTTTTATGGTATCCATATCTACACTAGTATAAATTTGTGTTGTGGATAAGCTTGAATGTCCAAGTAATTGTTGAATAACTCTAATATCCACACCATTTTTTAATAAGTGAGTTGCAAAAGAATGTCTAAGAATATGAGGAGTTACTCGTTTAGTTATTCCTGCTTTTTCAGCATATTTTTTAATCATACGTTGAATATATCTTGGACTAATAGTGTTACCTGATCGATTCAAAAACAGGTAATCTGAGCTAGAATTTTCAACATTCATATATTGTAAAATTAATTTTTTAGTATCCTCATCAAATAATACTATACGATCTTTATCTCCTTTTCCCCGTATTCTTATAGTTCTCTCTTCAAAGTCAATATCTTTTTTAATAAGATTAACTAATTCGGAAATACGTAAACCAGAAGAATAAAGTAAAGCTAAAATAACTTTATCTCTTAACATAGTTTTTTGTTTTTTTTCAGAATCTATGTTAGGATCCCATTCTACAGCATTAATAAGATTCTCTACTTCAGTTTCATTTAATGATTTAGGTAATGATTTTGTACGTTTTGGTGGTTTAACTTCATCTAAAAAGTATAGTTTGTTAAATTCAAGGAATTTTTTACATACTACAGTTACTAAGTAAATATAATTCTGAGTAACTTGTTTGTCACGTTTTAAATGTTGTATATATCTTTTAAAGCTTCTTAAAAATCTTTTATCATCAAATAAATCATCTTGTTCTCTTAAGTATAATATGAAGTTTTTAATTATTGAGGAATAAGTTTTAATAGTGTTTCTAGAGTAGTTTCTTATTTCTAATTCTATTAAGTAATCTTCAAACATTGATTGAAAATCGAAAATATCCATAATACTTTTCATATTTCCATTTTCATCATATGTGGGTAATTTTATTGGAGATTTGGGAACTTCTTGGTTGAATTGATTTAGTTCATTTGAATTTGTAATTGGCATAAATATCATTCCCTTTAATATATTATGTTCGTTATATTTGTGTTAATGATTTAAAAATTTTTCTAGAAAAAAAGTATATTTGTAAAAAAAATTATAAAAAAAGAAAAAAAATAAAGAATTTATACTGTAAATCTAATCTACAGTTATAATTCTTAAGTTATCTGGTCTTTTAACCATATGGCTAGATTTAAATGCAACTAAATTTTTAATGCCCTTAGATGCTGAAACATCAGCTAATCTTTGTGAAATTACTCCATCAAAAATAACTGTGTGAGCTTCAGGATTGTTTTGTTTAAGTTCATCATATAGATTTTCAACACTAACTTCTTTTAAAATATTTAATGAATCATCTAATATTTCACTATTTCCAGTTCCTGATAATTTTCCAAGCATATTTTTCATAGAACTTATTTCACTGTTATGTTTCTTTTCAGGTCTATTGTTGCGTTTATTATTATATCTATTATTACCATTATTATTTCTGCGGTTTGGTTTGTTATTGTAATTGTTGTGGTTAGAATGATTATTATATCTATTATTTTTAGATTTATTATCTTCTAAAGATATGTTGTTTATAACTTGTTCTAAAGGTGCTTTATCACGTAATGCAACCATTACCTCATCTTTTTCAAGATCTTCTACTTCTTTACCTTTAGGAGCACGAGTTACATAATCAACATCTCCTACTTGTATAAGTTCTTTTAATATGAGTTCTCCACCACGATCACCATCAACAAATGCAGTAACAGTTCTGTGCTTAGTTAATTCTGCAACACCTGCAGGAATGTTAACTCCTTCAACTGCAACAGTATTTCTAATACCATATTTTAATAAGTTTAAAACATCTGATCTTCCTTCTACCACAATAATTGCATCAGAAGTATGGACACTAGGTCCAGCAGGGAGTTTTTCTTCACCATATTCTGAAATTTCATGAATTCTCATTGATTCTCTAATTTCTTCAATCATTTTCATACTTTCAGGTGAGACAGTTTCCATCATGGTTGTATAAATCTCTTTTGCACGATTTACTACTTGTTCACGTTTAACTGCTCTCACATCTTCAACTTTAAGAACATGTATTTCTGCTTCACAAGGACCAACTCTATTAATTGTTTCTAAAGATGCAGCTAATATGGCGGTTTCAATTCTATCTAAACTAGATGGAATAACAATTTCTCCTTTTGCTCTACCTCCATTAGAATGGATAATAACTTGGATTCTTCCAATTCTTCCTGTTCTTTGAAGTTCTCTTAAATCCAAATCATTACTTAAAAGCCCTTCTGTTTGTCCGAATACTGCTCCAACCACATCAGGTTTTTCCACAATACCGTTTGCATTAATTTGCGCATGAATAAGATATTTAGTTGTTGTTAATTCTTCTCCTTTACCCATCTTAAGCCTCCTTCTATAAGCTTAGATACTTTTAGAGATAATTTATAATCTGTGATAAATTTACACAGATAACAATTAAATTTTTAATTGTTAAATTATGCTTTGTAAATTGAATTTGATAATAATTTTAGTTATGTAAACTAAATCTAAGTTTATCATTAGACAATGATACATTCACATATACAGAAAAAATAGAATTTACATCCTTAAAATAAGATGAGTGAATAAGGTTTTTTTATCTAAATTTAAAAAATAACTTCAATTTTTATATTTAAGATAAAGATTTTTTTTTAAATATTTGTCAGTAAACTATTATTGTTTTTTCTCATTTTTTGATAATAATTATATGATTATTTTAGTATTACTCGCCTATTTTTTAATATTATTTATTTTTTACTTAAATTGTTTTATCTTTTATTGGCACACTATTCATTATGAAATTTTAGCATACCTAAACTATTAAAAAATATCTAAAATAAACTGATTTTTAATATAATAGATTTTACTTATTTTATACTTGTCAAATCCCTTAATTTATGCTCCTGTCTTTAATTTAAGTCTCTTTAATAATTTTGTAATTGTTAATAATTGTAAATTTGTAAACTCAATTTTTGAGTATAATATGATTAATAGTATCTAGTTTAAATTCTGTATAAACCTATATATAAAATTATATTATTTCATTAATTTTCATATTTAACAAACAAAAGTTACTTTATTAAAAAAAATTATATACTTTTAAATTAAACAATAAAATATTAAAAAAACTAATTTTTTAAAAATTTATAAAAAATATTTAAATTAAAATTTTTTTTTAATTTAATCTTTTCAAAAAGTTGAGGTGTAAATAGTGACAAATGGAAAATTATCAGCAAAAACATTTATTAAAGATTTCACAAAAAAATCACAAAACATTGCTGATTTAGATTTAAGTAAAATAGATTTAAATGATTCAAAATTAAATGATAAAACTTTCGATATTGAAAATTTAACACTAGATAAATCTGAATCTAATATTCAAGAATATAATGAATTAAAAATTATATTAGAAACAGCTTCAGCCTGCCAAATATCTGATGCAGTTAGATCAGTAACTGATGAATCTGGAGTTATTCAAGGTCTAAAATCTATTAATAATCAAAAAGCTTATGGTAGAATTGTCACTTCAAAGGCATCATCAAAAGATTGGGGAAATTCTCTTTTAGCAATAGATACTGCTAAAGAAGGAGAAATATTATTTTTATACACAACTGGCGAACCGGCAGCAGTTTGGGGAGAATTAGCTTCCACATGTGCTAAAGAAAAAGGAATTGTTGGTGCAGTTATATATGGAGCAACTAGAGATATAGATGTTTTATTGCATTTAGATTTTCCAGTATTTGCTTTAGAAACATTACCAAATGCAGGGAATCCCTCAGGTATTGGGGAAATTAACACGGATTTAAGAATTGGTAACTACTTAATTAGCCCTGGAGACTTCATATTTGCTGATGAAAGTGGTGTAGTAGTAATTCAACAATCAATTTTCTCAGATGTAATTTTAGAAACATTAAAAATAAAAATTAAAGAATTTAAAATAATAAAACAACTTAAAAATGGAAAATCCCTGTCTGAAATAGTTGGACTTAAATAAAAATTTTAACTTCAATTAACAATATCAAAATATGAGGTTGTATGATGGCTGAATCTAACCGCACTGACTTACAAACAGTCTATTCTTTTATTTTGGATAATAAATATGCTATTTTGATTAGTTTCATAATAGTTTTTCTATTAATCTTTGCAATGGTGGCATTATCAGGATTAAATTCAATTATTAATAATTTAGGACGTACTAACCTCCTTATTTTTGCTTTTACATTTGTTATTCAAATAGTAGTAATATTATTGTGGGCTTACAGATGGAAACTAATTTTATATAATATGCATGATACACCTAGTTTCTCGAATGTCGTAGCTATTTTATTAACAAGTATATTTGGAAATAATATTACTCCTGGAGCTATCGGAGGAGAACCATTAAGAGCTTATATTTTAAGAGAGTATAACGGCACTCCTTTTGAAGTTGGTTTTGCATCTACAATGGCAGATAGAGTATTTGAAATGTTTCCTTTTATAATTATAAGCTTGTTAGCTATAATTAGTATTATTACTTGGAATTTAAGTTTAATGTATAAAATTGTATTATTATTCTTAATTTTTGCAGTTTTTGCATTATTTTTAATAGTAATTTATACAGGTTTTAATAAGGCATGGTCTATAAATTTAGCTACTAAAATTATAGATTTTTTCTTTCCATATGTAGAAAAAATTTCTAAGAAGACTTATGATTATGATCATATTATAAATCTTGCTTATGGGTACATTGATAACTTTAATCATAGTTTCAGGATGATGGTAGAAAATAGAAGTTTATTTATCAAGGGAATATTTTTAGCAATGGTTTGTTGGGCTTTAGATTTATCAAGTTCATATTTAGCATTTATTGCTATAGGAATTCATCCACCTATAGCACCTTTCATAACAGTTTACACTATAGCAATACTTTTATCATTCTTACCAACATTACCAGGTTCATTAGGAATTACAGAAATTATCATGATATTATTATTTGTTCCAGTTGGAATATTTGCAGATCAAGTATTGGCCGCAGCAGCTCTTGAAAGAGTAGCACATTATGTTTTCCCTACGGTTTTAGGTATTTTAGCAAGTTTATACTATTTTAAAAATTTTTCTAAAAAACGTTTAGAGAAAAAACAAGTAGAAATGTTAAGTAATGAGGAGTAATTTCTTAACTCTTTTAGATTTTTGCTCTTATATTTGCTGATTAAACTGTACGATACTCAAAGATTTATTAGTATAATTCATATTCCTGATATATTTTACTATTTTTTTCTATTTAAATTAAATAGTAACTTATTTAAATAAGGTTTTTTGGTTATATATAATATTATCGTAAACTTTATATATGATAATATTCAATTATATTATATACATACTATATCTATTATGGCTGATTTTTATGAAAGTTTTGGGAAATATATTACATGTCGCTAACTCTGGTAAATTAATAGCAATTGCTAATACTACACCACCTTCAGGGGCATATGTATTTACCAAGGATAACAAGAAGATAGGCAGAGTAAATGATGTATTTGGGCCTGTAAAATCCCCATATGTGTCTATAAAATTATTCCGTTCAGCTAATAAAGAAGAATTACAGAATCGAACTGGTGAAAAATTGTATGTATCATCCAACAAAAATAAACGGGGGAAAGTAGCACGAAAAAAGAAATGGAAGAGATGGAACAAAAATACAACAAAAAAGGTAAAAAACCAGTAACCGTCTCTGAAAAACAAAGAATGATACATGATGTATCAGTCACTGAAAAACAAACTAGATGTCCCGAATGTGGATCTGAAGATTTAATAGGTGATTATGAACGTGCAGAAGTCGTCTGTGCTAACTGTGGTTTAGTTATTGATGAAAACTTAGTGGATATGGGTCCTGAATGGAGAGCTTTCGATCATGAGCAAAGAGATAAACGTACTAGAGTAGGTGCTCCAATTACTTACACCATACATGATAAAGGTTTAAGTACAATGATTGATTGGAGAAACAAAGATATCTATGGAAGAGATATTCCTGCAAGAAACCGGGCTCAATGGTACAGACTCAGAAAATGGCAAAGAAAAATCAGAATTTCTGGAGCTACAGAACGTAACTTAGCATTTGCTTTAAGTGAACTCGATAGAGATTCCTCAAGATTAGGACTTCCTAGAAGTGTTAGAGAAGCAGCATCTGTTGTATACAGAAGTGCAGTGGAAAATAAACTTATCCGGGGAAGAAGTATTGAAGGAGTAGTTGCAGCTTCATTATACGCTGCATGCCGAAGATGTAAAGTTCCTAGAACATTAGATGAAATTGCCGAAGTTTCCAGAGTAAGTAAAAAAGAAGTTGGAAGAACATACAGATTCTTAACAAGAGAATTAAACATTAAATTACCTCCAACATCTCCAGTAGATTATGTTCCTAGATTTGCAAGTGAACTTGGTTTATCTGGTGAAGTACAATCTAGATCTATTGAAATAATAGAAAAAGCTATGGAAAAAGGATTAACTTCTGGTCGAGGACCAACTGGTGTAGCAGCCGCTGCATTATATATTGCATCAGTACTCTTAGGTGAAAGAAAAACACAAAGAGATGTTGCAGACATAGCGGGAGTTACAGAAGTAACTATAAGAAATAGATATAAAGAGTTAACTGAACAATTAGAAATGGGCGTAACTCTATAAAAATTAAAAAACAAATGAATTCATAAATTGGATTCATTATTACTTCTTTTTTTTAAAAAATTTTAAAAATTTAATTAATAATCCTTACTATATTTTTGAATATCTCGTTCAACTTCATTTAATATTGAAGAATTATTTGTATTTTTAACCTTTGCTAAATTTTCACGATATTTAGGAAGATTCTTTATAAACTTTCTAATTAATTCATTATTCAATTTTTTATGGTACTCACCATAACCTAATTTTTCCACATAAAAACCATTAAGAATTTGCTCGAAATTTCCAATAGCTGGAATACTATACACAGGTTTTTTAAGATAAATAGCTTCAGAAATCATGGTAAAACCACCATTAGTAAGTATTGCCTTAGCAGTTCTCATATCCTCATAAATAATATCTTCATTAAATGAACGATAAGTTAAATTCTCATCAATTTCATCCTTATTAAACCCATAAACAATAAAATTTTCATCAATATCTTTTAAATCTTCCATTAATTGAATATTTGAATCACTTGTTTGATAAACAACAATATGATCTCCATCAATAGGTTTAAGTTTCATTATTTCATTCCTAATAACTGGAGGATAAATAGCAGTTATTTCAGGATGTCTAAGAGGAGGATAAAAGAAACTAGTTAAAATATGCTTTTCAGGACGTATAATATATGCTTTAACAACAGCTTTAGCAACTAACATATCTACCTTATTCTCTGGAGGAAACTCATAATCAGTTTGTGTAATCATATGAATATTATCTAAACTTATCATAGGCACATTAATTAATTTACTCAACATACTAGCATAATTTTCAAAATCAGAGATAATTAAATTAGGTTTAATTATTTGGGATTGTTTGTATAATATATCATAACCCTCTTTTAAATTAGTAGGATTTGCTTTAACTGCTTTATAAAATGTTTTTTTATTTCTAACTTTATTATTCTCGTAAACAGTATTAAAACCACCTATCTCAAATACATTATCAAATTTACTATTTAAATATTGATATGCTCTTTCGCTTGAAAAAATATAAACATCATGTTTTTTAATTAACTCTTCAATTATAACAGCACTTCTAATTGCATGTCCCATTCCTTCTCCACATATAGAATAAAAAATTCTTTTTCTTTGAGAATGAATATTTTTATTTGGAGGCACTGCAAGATTATTCTTAGAAACAGATTTTTGAATACTTTGAGATTTTCCCTCTTTAACAAGATTATCATTAGTTTTTTGATTTAAGGAAGCTGTGTGACTATGATGGAATATTTCTTTTTTAAGGTTATGCTTAGATTTTTGTGCAATTTTATCCAAATCATTCTTTTCAAGAGGGGTTATAGGGTCATGCCCAAAACCATAGTTAAGTTCTTCAGCACTTGTGCGCTTACCTCTAAAATCATTAATAGTACTTTTACCATAAACTTTTAATAAACTATATAAACCTTCTTCTTCTAATCTTCTAGTAGAAACGCAAATTCTTGGTTTTCTTAAAACTTTAAACTCCTCTATGTTTGCTAATCGTTCAATATAATCAGTGTCTTCACCAAAAGTTAAAGATTCATCGAAACCTCCAATCATTTCATGCAAATATTTTTTTGCAATAATACCATAACAACCAGCACCATGAGGTTTAATATTTTCAGCAGCAATCATAAACCAATTAGCTAAATCATGAAGAAATTTGTCTCGATGTCTTTCAGACATTGGAGTCATTTGTGTTATTGCAACACCTAATTGTTCTCCCTCAAATTCAGACACTACATCATTTAAATAATTAGGAGTTAATCTTAAATCAGAATCTAAAAATAAGAATATTTCTCCTTTAGCTACTTTAGCACCATTATTACGGCCAATTGCAGGTAAACCTCCTGAAACTACTTTACATCCATAACTTTCAGCTATTTTCACAGTGTTATCATTAGAATCATTATCTGCAACTATAATTTCATAACTTGAAAAATTTTGTTCTTTAATACTTTTTAATAATTCTGGAAGATATTTCTCTTCATTATATGTAGGTATAATAATACTTAATTTCATTTTCACCATCTAAGATTAAAAGTATAATAATTATTTATTTATTTTATTTAATTAAAGTAAGAGTACATATTCCAACTCTCACTAAATGCATCACACTTACCTTTAAGCGTTTTAGCAAGACTATTCTCTAATTCCATTTCATTATAATCTGAACTAAACTGAACATGCATTTCATTAGGAGTTTCAGTAATCTTTATTGTATCATAATGACTTAAATCAATATTACCTGAAGGATTCATAATAGTTACATCATAATATTCTGGATTAGAACCAGCAAATGCTAATGAAAATCTTAAAAGAATTATAAATAATAAAATTATATGAGGTAATAAAACCTTAAAAATTTTTTTATATTCCTTCCATTTTTTAGGTATTTCTGAATTATTTTTTTCTTGTTCAACCCATTCAGGTATATTAAAAAATATTCCAGATCCATAATTTATACTAGCTCCATCAAAATAAACTACTAAAAATCCATATAATCCTCCCACACAAGGAGTTGCAAAGAAACCTCCATCCATAACACCAATTATTCCCAGTGTCATTGTAAATGCTAAAAACATTCTAGTAATAAAAGGTCGATTTTGAAGGGATTTCATCATTATAATAGCAAGTATAGGTATTAATACAAATAATGATTTAGTGTACCATGGAACATAATTTACTAAAGAATGCCCTGTATGTATTCCAGAGGGTACATTAGACATTAATGAGTTAATTATAGTTCCTAGAACTGATTTATATACATGTGAATGGAGTATACTAGTTGAAGTCATATCTGGACGTAAAGAAGTAAATATTGTAAAAATTCCAATACCTAAACTATTTCTCATAATTATTTCGGTAATAATTCCCCATACTGCTAAGATTAACAATAAGAAAAATCCAACTTTCAAATAATGATCTGGAGATTTTCTAAAAAATTTAGGAATTGGGATTTTCTTAAATATTTTCCAATCTTCCATTTCACTGAAAATTAATAAAATACCAAAAATAGCAAAAAACATTATGTCTTTACCTTTAGAAGAGCCCATCAGGATAGGTTGTGTAAAAGGCCTAATAATCATATCTAAATTGTTTGAAAAAAAGAGAATTATAGATAATACAATAAAAATAGTGCCTATTTTTTGATATTTATCGAATTTAAACATTTTTATCATTACCTCTAATTATTCCTATTAAATATTCTAAACATTTTATAAAGATTAAATATTAAGTTAATTAAATATTAAATTAACTAATAATTATTTTTATCTAAACTTAAAAAAAATTTATTCATTTTTGGAGATAATATTATTTTTACAGTCTACTATTTTATTGGATTAATTTTAATTGGAATTATTGCAGGTCTTGCATCTGGTTTATTAGGTGTTGGTGGAGGATTTATAATGGTCCCTTTACAATTCTTCCTTTTACAAAATATGGGTGTTGATTCCAATTTAGCATTAATGGTTTCATTTGGAACAAGTTTAGCAATTATTATACCAACTTCAATAACTGGAGCATATAAACATAACAAGGAATTACAGGGTATCTTGAAGTTCGGAATAATTTTAGGATTATTCGGTATAATTGGTGGAGCTATAGGTGGAATTCTAGCCTCTCATGCTCCAACAAGAATATTACAAATAGTTTTTGGAATTGTACTAATTATTATTGCAATAAATATGTTAATGAATAAAGAAACAGGAAAATCAAAACCAAAAATAAAGATAAATTTATACTCTCTAGCTTTAATCGGAATTGGTGTGGGAATTCTTTCAGGATTACTTGGTATTGGTGGAGGAGTATTTATTGTATCAATACTCACAATAGTTTTAGGATTTTCATTAATAGAATCAATTGGAATATCTAGTGTATTTATTTCTTTAGCTGCAATTGGAGGAGTATCTTCTTATATTTTTACAGGAATGGGAGTTAATACATTACCTTATTCTTTAGGTTATGTGAGTTTAATTAATTTCTTTATAATAATTTTGTTTTCAATACCTTGTGCATATGCAGGAGCATATCTCTCTCATAAATTACCTGAAAGAAGGTTACAACAAATATTTTCAATTGTATTATTCATATTGGCTATAAAAATGATGTTTTAATTCCAAGTATCACTTTTTTTTAAGATAACTCCAGTCCCATGAGCGGTAACATGACAAACTGTTCCACTTCCATCAAGAATATCGTATTCTAATGTTAAATCTAAAATTCCATTACAACCATCATCTCTTGCAGAATTACATAAATTAGAAATAGCTTGATTCTTTACTTTTTTCATATCTTCCAAAAGTAATTTTTCGTTTTGTTCAAAACCCATAGGATGTTTAGATTTGTAAATAACTTTACCTTCATAAACACCATTATATTTAATTATTTCTTGATCCCATAAATGAGTAGTGCTTAAAAGTAAAACTCCTAAATCATTAATATCAATTTCTAAACTTTCATCATAATTATTATTTTCTTCAATAGGGCGGATTAAAGGATAATTAACTCCAGTAATCTTTGATTTTAGTTTCATCCAACATTTATATAAAAAACCCATAATTTTTTTAAATATTCCAGACATATAAGATATAACTGCTAAAACAACAATAATAACGAAATAATTAATTAAAGTAGGAATTGCTGCTTGTAAAATTACAAATAGTGCTCCAACTGTAATAACATTAAATCCTAATGTTGGGTTCGCAATGATAAATCCATAAACAACTGTAACTGCAAATAATATAAATGCACTAACAGCTCCAGTAGTTTCACCCATATATTTATTCGCAAAATAAGTTTCTACATATCCTGCAGCTAAGGGAGAAAATGCTAATCCTAAGTTCCATCCCAAAATAGCTAAATTTATCATTAAACAAAATTCATAGGTTAATAATCCTGCTATTGTACCTAATGTTATACAAAATGCAGCTTCCCCAATATCATCTAATTTTTCTTGAGTTTCTGCATTTAGCCTCATATTAACATCCATTAAAATTTTTTAAATTTTAAAAAAAGTTTATTTATTTATTTATTTGTAAGATATTGCGGTTCCATAAGCAGTAACAAGTATTGTATTACCCATGGTACCACCTAAATTGTTATAAGATATTTTAAGTCCAATGATGCCGTTCGCTCCTTTTTCAGTAGCTTTTTCTTTCATACTGTTTAGGGCAAGTTCTCTAGCTTTTTGAACTTCTTCTTCATATTTGGATGTTCGTCCACCAACTACATCACGAACTCCTGAAAATAAATCCTTATATACATTAGCACCTATTAATGATTCTCCAGTAACTAAACCATGATATTTAACAATATCTTTATTTTCTAATGTATTAGTTGATGATAAAAGCATATTTTATTCACCTAAATTTTAATTTTATAAAATAAATTAATCTATTAAAAAGATTATAATAACCATAATCTTTTTAAAAATTCTCAATTTTTATTTAATTATCTTAAAAATGTCATATATGCCCAAACTGCAACAAAAACAATTATTAATACAAAAACCATTATTCTTGATTTTTTCATATTGTTTTGTCTTAATGCTATAACTTTATCACATTCTTCAGAACATGTTTTTTCATTCATAGGTATAGGTGTTCCGCATACAGGGCAATGTTTATGTGGTTCTACTGCCATTTTATCTCATTCTCCTTATTTTTTTTTATTTAGAAATAACTCTTGTTCCTATTTTTTCGCCATTAATTGCTTTTTTTAAGTTTTCAGGTTTGTTTCCATTACAAATAACGGTTTCTAATGAGGATCGTTTAATCATTTGTATGGCTGTCATATCAAAGAATTCATAAGTTCCTGCTTTAACATCATTTCCTTTAATGAATTCCATCATATCACTAGCGGTAATTTCACTAATCAATTCAGCATCATTAAACTTATTTGGATCTTTAGTATACATTCCATCAACAGATGTTAAATTAACTAAAATATCTGCTTTAACATATTCTGCTAAAATAGCTGCTACTGCATCAGTACTGTGAGCAGGTTCTGTTCCACCCATTACAACAATTTTTCCTGTTGCAGAATATTCTAAAGCTTCTTGGAAATTATGTGGGACCTTTTGGTATGCTACATCTTCAAGAGCAGAAAGTAAAAGTTTTGCATTAATTCTAGTTACTTCTATTCCAATATCATCACATTTAGCTTCCCCACAATTTAAGTCTCTAACAACTTTTATATATTCTCTTGCGGGCTTTCCTCCACCTACAACAACAAATAACTCATTATCTTCACTAATAGATTTTAATATTTCAGCATATTCTTTAAACTTTTTAGAATCAAATTCTTGTATTAAAATTGATCCTCCAATTGCTGCTACTATTCTCATAAATTAATTCACCCATTTTAATAAAAATTTATTATTTAAATTTATCAATCTAATTTTTATTGTAATATAAAATTTATTATATTTATTTAAATCATGTTATTTAAATCTTAAATAAATCTAAAATTAGTACCTAAATTATATATTCAAGTTTCAATAAATATTACTATATTATAATACAATGGAATTAAAATTAATTCTAATTTTTTTAATTTTTATTATCTTATCAAAAAATTTATCAAAATCATGGAGTGAATCAATTGTCAGAAGTATCATCAAAAGACTTATATGAGTTTAAAAGAACTTTAAGAGAATTATCTGAAAAAAAAGGAAGAGGGACTGAATTAGTATCAGTATACATACCTCATGATAAACAAATTAGTGATGTTGCTAAGCAAATGAGAGATGAACTTGGACAAAGTTCTAATATAAAAAGTAAAACAACCAAAAAAAATGTTCAATCTGCTATTGAAGTTATTATACAAAGAATAAGATTATTCAAACAAGCTCCTGAAAAAGGATTAGTATTATTTACTGGAATGATACCAAAAGGAGGGCCTGGGACTGAAAAAATGGAAACATATGTTTTTGAACCTCCTGAAGCAATAAGCACTTATTGGTACATTTGTGATAATGTATTCTATTTAGAACCTTTGGAAGAAATGATTGAAACTAAAGAAATTTATGGGATAACTGTATTGGATAGAAAAGAAGCAACAATAGCTACTCTTAAAGGGAAAAAAATAGAAATTTTGAAACATTTAACTAGTGGTGTTCCAGGAAAACATAAAGCAGGTGGGCAATCACAAAGAAGATTTGATCGTGTAATTGACCTTGCAGCTCATGAATTTAAGAAAAGAATTGGGGAACATATGAATAATGCTTTTTTAGATATTGATGATTTAAAAGGTGTAATTATAGGTGGTCCAGGAAATACTAAAGAGGAATTTCTTAAAGGAGAATATCTTCATTATGAAATAAAACAGAAAGTTATTGCTACTATTGATACCTCTTATACTGGTGAATTTGGTATACGTGAAATCATTGATAAATCTATGGATATCCTTGAAGAAATGGATGTAATGAAAGAAAAACATATTGTACAAGGATTTTTAAAGGAATTAATTAATGAAAAAGGATTAGCTTCTTATGGTGAAAAAGAAGTAAGAAATAATTTGCAAATGGGAGCTGTTGATACACTTCTTTTATCCGAGGGGCTCCGTTCACACAGAAAAACTTATCAATGCTCAGTATGTGGTTTTGAGTTTAATAAAACATTGAAAGATGGTGAACCTGAAGAAGAAATTCTCTGTAAAGATTGTAATGAAAAAATGAAAATTGTAAAATCTGTAGATATTATTGATGAATTAAGTGAACTAGCAGAACAAACAGCTTCTAATGTTGAGATAATATCCACAGAAACGGAAGAAGGAATGCAATTATTTAGAGCATTTGGTGGAATTGCTGCTATTTTAAGATATCATGTGTAAAAATAGAAAATATTTTTATAGTTAAAAAATATATTATGAACAATGGAGCTAAATTATGAAATTGGTTGAAGAGGAAATTATTAAAGGAAGATTTTCAGTTCTTGTAAATAATAAAGTTATTGAGGTAGATAGTACAAAATTGGGGTCTACTCGTAAAGAAATATTATGTTCAATGAAAGAAATCACAGATGAATATGATGAATTTTTCATTCCAGGAACTATAATGTTAAGTGATAAAGCAACTTTCCAATTAAGAATGCAAGAATCTTGTGAATAATTTCATTTCTGAATCATTTTAATTTTATTTTTTTTATCTTATTTTTTTTTATTTTTTCATTTTTTTATTTAAACAGTTTTTACAATATTTTTTTTATTTTTTTGAGAAATTTTTAATTTTTTTTATTTTTTCATGTTTATTTTTTCTACAAACTTTTAAGATTTTATAATTTTTTACAAATTTGGTTATTTGTATAAAATAGAATACTATAAATGCTATGAAACTATACATATTAATGAATAATTAAAAATTATTGAATATTTTTTAATTATGTAATTTATGAAATTGGAGGATAATATGTCATACGTTGATGAAGTAATAACTCGTACTATAAAAGAAAATCCGAGTGAAGTAGAATTTCACCAAACTTTAAATGAAGTTTTAAAATCAATTGAAGTTGTTGTGGATGAAAATGAAGACGCATACAGAAAAGATGCAGTTTTAGAAAGATTAGTTAATCCAGAAAGACAAATTAAATTTAGAGTTCCATGGGTTGATGATGAAGGTCAAGTAAAATTAAACACAGGATATCGTGTACAATTTAACAGTGCATTAGGACCTTACAAAGGAGGACTTCGTTTCCACCCTTCAGTAAATATAGGAATTATCAAATTTTTAGGTTTTGAACAAATATTTAAAAATGCATTAACTGATCTCCCTATTGGTGGAGGTAAAGGAGGATCTGATTTTGATCCTAAAGGAAAATCCGACAGAGAAGTAATGGCATTTTGTCAAAGTTTTATGACTGAATTATACCGCCATATCGGTGATACTCAAGATGTACCTGCAGGAGATATAGGTGTAGGTGGTAGAGAAATCGGTTACTTATACGGAGAATATAAAAGAATTACTAAAAGATTTGAAGGAGTATTAACTGGAAAAGGATTATCTTTTGGAGGATCATTAGCAAGAACCGAAGCAACTGGGTATGGATTATTATATTTAACTGAAGAAATGTTAAAAGCAAATGGTAATGATATTGCTGATAAAACAGTAACTGTATCTGGATCAGGTAATGTAGCAACTTTTGCAATTCAAAAAGCACAAGAATTAGGTGCTAATGTTGTAACTGCATCTGATTCAACTGGTTGGATTTATGATCCTGAAGGTATTGACATTAATTTACTCAGAGAAATCAAGGAAATTAGACGTGGTAGAGTAAGTGAATACGCTGATGAAAGAAAATCTGCAGAATACCATGAAGGTACAGGAGTATGGAGTATAAAAACTGATATTGCTCTTCCTTGTGCTACTCAAAATGAATTAAACCTTGATGATGCAAAAGCTTTAGTAGATAATGGTGCATTTGCAGTAGCTGAAGGAGCAAACATGCCTACTACTTTAGATGCAACTGAATATTTACAAGACAATAATGTATTATTTGCTCCAGCAAAAGCAGCTAACGCTGGTGGAGTAGCTGTTTCAGCATTAGAAATGAGTCAAAATGCAGAAAAATTACATTGGAGCTTTGAAGAAGTAGACAACTTACTTAAGAGAACAATGGTTAACATCTTCCATGCATTAGATGACACATCTAAAGAATATGATGCTGAAGGAAATTACGTTCTTGGAGCTAACATTGCAGGATTTAAACGTGTCGTAGATGCAATGACTTCCCAAGGAATTGTCTAAATATATTAAAAATTAATTGTGAACATTAAATTTTTGTTGTTCACAATTTTATTATCTTTTTTTAAATCAATCTTTTTTGTTAAAACCCCTTTTTTTAGGAATTTAAAAACGATTTTTTTATTCGTTCAATTTTAATTCTCATTTTTTTAATTTTTTATAGAATTCTTTTTAATATTATCTAATTTTTTATTAAAACATTCAACTTTTTTTATTAAATATATATATTTATATATGATTAATAACTTAATTATCTACGAAGTTAATTAAAAACTTCAAAAAATTAAATGTATAAATATTTAAAATGTTAAAAATTGTAAAAACTTTCTATAATATTAAAAAAAGATAAAAAAATATAGAATAAAAAAGAATTTTTTCTAAAAAAAATATAAAATTTTGAAAAATGGTAGATAAAATGAAGCAAAAATTTAATCCTCAGGGGAGTGATAATTTAATAGTCAATCAAAATATAATTAATGAAATTAAAAAAGATTATATTCATGGAAAAGAAACTAAATCACTTCTTTTTAAAAAATATGGTCTAAAATATGGAATTGATCGATTTACATTTATGGAAATAATAAACAACATAAATCAAGAACTTGGAATAAATAAACAATCTCCCATTAATAAAAAAGCTAACTGGTTAATAAATTCTCGAATGGAAATGAATTTAGAGCACACTTATTACAATCCATATAATATTAATAAAAAATAATATGAATGAGTTTTAATGGAAACATATCCTAAATATAATCCAGGAGAGGTGATGAACTAATACTAAAATGTTTAAATAATAATTTTTAGAAACTAAAAATGGAAAAACGCCTTTTTATAAAATTAAATAATAATGATTTAAAAAAATAATTTAGGTTGGTATAAAATAAACTTAATTCAAAAAAATAAAAAAAGAACTCTTGATAGTTGAACATATAATTAAAAAGAGGAGAGTGATTAAAAAAATTAAATGAGGTGAAATAATTTTAAAAACAATAAAAAAATCTATTTATGGGATCGATATAAATTAAATAATTAAAAAATATCGATCCTTAAATTCTCATATTTTAAAAAAAAGTAAAAAATTTATAAATTAAAAATTATAATCTACTAACTTTAATTAAAGATTCAACAGGCACTCCTTCTACTTCTGAAAGGCCTGCTTTATCAATTAATACAGTACAAACTGTTGGTTCAGCTCCAAGATCTCTAACTGCATTAATAACTTCTCTCATAGTTTTACCACTAGTAATAACATCATCAACAATAACAACTTTTTTTCCTTCAACAGATCCAAAATTACTACTAATTGTACCTTCACTATCACTATCTACTTTTTTATGTTTATTTGGATGATAAACTGCAAGAGATGTTTTATTTCCAGTTTTATCTTCGATAAATTCAGCCATTAAAACTGAAAATGGAATTCCACTAATAGCTACACCAATAACTGTATCAATATCCCCATGAGTTATTGCCATATCACCTAATGCTGCAGATATATATCGAAGTCTTGAAGAGCTTGCTCCTAAACTCTTCCAATTAATTGCAAAATCAACAGGTTTTTGTTTAGGTTCTTCTTTTTCATCATTTTTTTGGAGAGTTAACCATCTAGCTGTATCCATTGAAACATTAAGTTCATCAGCAATTTCTCCAGTTGTAAAACCATGGCTTCTAAGTTCATTAGCTCTATTTATAAGTTTTGAATTCATTTTATCACGAATTTTACCTATTTAAAAATATAAATTTCTTTTTATAGAAGTAATAAAATATTTAAATTTTATCCAAAGGTATTGGAACATGTTCTTTAGAAGATTTATTCGCAGCTAATACCATTCTAAGAGCATTAAGTCCATCTTCACCAGTAATAACTGGTTTTTCACCATTAACAATACATTCCAAAAAGGAATTTAATTCTTCTTTTAATGGTTCCTCATGGTTAATTTGGATATCTTGAGCAAATTTACCATGAACATCTAAACTTTGATCAATATAATCTACAGAAATAATCCCATCAGTTCCTGTTATTTCTATTTGTCGTCGTTTATAAGGGGTTAACCAGTTAACTTCTAATATTCCAGTAACGTCTTCAAAGTTTACCATAATTTCAGCATGATCTTCATATTCACATTTATCGAGAATACTTCCCATAGTAGCATAAACTTGTTCAACTTCTTCATCGAATAAGTAGTACATAACATCTAAATCGTGAATTGCTAAATCAATTGCTACTCCTACGTCTTTTATTCTTGGAGGGAATGGACCGACTCTTTTAGCTGATGCAGATACAACATCACCAATAACATCATTTTCAATTAATTCTTTAGCTTTTTGTACTGCAGGATTAAATCTTTCAACATGTCCAGTACCTAAAATAACTCCTTTTTCTTTTGCAGCTTTAATCATTCCTTCTGCTTCTTCTTCAGTAAAAGCAATAGGTTTTTCTACTAAAACATGTTTGCCATGTTCTATAGCTTTCATTACTACATCATAATGGTGAGTTGTAGGTACACAAACACTAACAACTTCAATTTCAGGATCACATAATAAATCTTCAATATCACTGTAACCCTTTGTGTCATATTTTTTACAAACTTTTTTTAAAGTTCTTTCACTTACATCTGAAACAGCTATAAGATTTGCATTTTCTAATCTATAATACACACGTGCATGGTTATAACCCATTGCTCCGACACCAATAACTCCTACGTTAACAGTTCTCACAATTATTTCCTCCAAATTTTATTGAATAATTACTTATTATTGTCTTTGTCTAAAAACTAATTTAAAGTTTTAGATAATATTATTATTATATTAAATATCGTTCTATATTAATTTAACTATCAATTCAATTTTCTTTTTATTATTGTAATTTATTTCAAATGTTCATTTTTTTGACAAATTTTTTTTCAATTTGATTAAATGGAAAAATTAAATATAATTTAACATTTCTCTTCCAATAGATGTTCCTAATTGTTTTGCATCTCTAATGGAACCAGTTATACTAGTTTTAAATAATATTTCTCCATTTTTGTCTAATAATATGGAATTAAGTTTTAATTCTTTATTTTCAAATAATGATATTGCACCTAAAGGCCATTGACAACCTACTCCTACTTCTTCTAAAATACTTTTTTCAGATAGAACTTCTTGGAAACTGACATAATCACTTAATTTTTGTATAACTTCTTTTTTATTAGAATCTTTTCTTGCTATTATTGCAATTGCCCCTTGGCCCGCGGCGGGATAAATATAATCAGTGGAAAATTTAGTTTTAATATATTGGGTTAATCCTAAGCGTTTTAATCCAGCTTCTGCCATAATAGTGGCATCAACTTCTCCTTTTAAAACTTTATGTATACGAGTTTCAATATTTCCACGTATAGGTTTTAATTTAAAACCTTTATTATAATGATTACAAAAAGCTTCTCTTCTTAAACTACTACTTCCAAGTGATGAACCTTCAGATAAATCATCCCATTCGTATTGTGATATTAAAACCTCATTTGGAGATTCTCTAAGAGGAATGGCTACAATTTCAAGATCTTCATCTAATTCCGTAGGAACATCTTTAAGACTATGAACCGCAAAATCTACTTCTTCTTCTAATACTACTTTATCTAATTCTTTAGTGAATAATCCTTTAGAATCCATATTATACAGTTGAGAATTAGTAATTTTATCTCCTTTAGTTTTAATAATTTCAGTTTCAACTTCTTCGCCACTGATTTGGGATAATGCTTTACTTACCTGGTTAGTTTGTGCAAGGGCAAGTTTACTTCCTCTAGTTCCAACAATCATTTATTTCGCCTTTAAAATTTTTAAATAAAAAAATATAATTTATTTAATAAAAAAAGTTTTTTTTTAAAAAATCAATAGTTATTCATTTCAATTTTACTTTTTCATATAATATAAATCTTATTTATTAACTTAATTTTTATTGAATTTCTATTTAAACTTAAAAATTTAATTAAATTTATTATCTTTGTATTAAAATATTAAAATTTTATCTTTTACTTATATCTGAGTATTTTGATCTATAAATAAAAAGTATATTATGCTTATTTTTAATAGAAAATTTAATTGCATCATTATAATTTTTATAATAAGGGATTTCAGTTTTCATTTGTTTTTTTAAATTAAAACCTAATTCATCTGTGAAAATTAAGTCAATTTTATCAGAATAAATTTTTTCCTCTAATAATTGAATTAATTCTTTTTCATTTATTTCTTCACAGGTAACTCCATATTTCCCTCCAATAATTACAGTATAATTATCTAAATTTTTTATCATATTCATAGAACAATTTATGGCTTTAACATTCAAACCAGGATTTATTTCCTCAAAAACAACTTGGTTATTAATAATTCTTTTAGAAGTCCTGCCATCAATTCCTTTAAAATTAGTCAATCCTTTTGAAATAATTTCAGATTTAATGTTTAATGATAAACTGGCTGTAATAGCAGATAAAATGTTTAAAACATTATGTTTTCCTGGAGCGAATGTTTTAACATTCATTTTTCCATTTAAAATATTTCCATTAATAGTTTTTAAATTATTATATTCTATATTGATTGTTGTAATGTCTAAAGAATATTCAATACTATGAACTCTAACAGAAGCATTAGAATTTTTTGAATTAATTGAAAATGAATTTATTTTATATTCATATTCCTTAGCTTCTTTTGGATAATATTTTTTCAGTGTTTCTTCTTCAATAACTACTATTTTACAATTAAATACCTGTTTTTTTGCTTCTCGAGCAGTACTAGTATT
>JAEZRD010000071.1 GCA_023440975.1 Methanobacteriota archaeon
AAGCTGTATTTTATGTAGATGGATTTCAAATCACTTATGATATAGTTGGCACAAAAGTAACAGAAATAGAAAAATAATATTATATTTAACTAATTTAGAAAGGGGAAATAATATGCATTTTCTAAGAAAAAATTCAACAAAAGCCAAAAATATTCAAATGTTTAGAAAAAAAGAATTTAATTTAAATAAGTTTATTAATGATTATTATATGGATCAAAATAGTGCTTATATAACTGTAAAAGTTAATGATTATAGTGATATTGTATCTAAATATTCTGTTGATAATTATGAATGGATTAACAAAGATTTTGCAGATCATTTAGAATTAATGGCATACTATATTCCAGTAGAGGAACCAATAGTTATTGAAATTACCGGAAAAAAATTTACAGATGAACAAAAAAAAGTAATTGAAAAAGTTATTAAAACATATTTTGGACTTAAACTTGGTGATAAGATGCTTCTTTTAAATGAAAATCGTGATAAGTACATGATTTTACTAATATTTGGGGTTTTAAGTTTTTTAATGTTCTATTTTTTATTTATTGAGAACATTATAGGAACAGTCCTTGAAGTAGGATCATTAGTATTCTGGTTTATTATGTGGTCATTTGCGGATTTAGCATTCTTGCAAAGAAATAATTTAAAAATTGATAAATTGGAAGCTGGTCAACTATCTTCAGCAACAGTTGTATTTTTAGATCAAGATTAAAGGGAATTTGATTCCCTTTTTTTTATATAAAAGACTTGATTTTGGATGTTAATAATTGAAATTTTATAAATTATTAAAAAACTTTTCTAAATAGTTTCAGAAAAAAACCTTGTTTACATATTTACAAAATGTAGTAGAATTGTTATACTATAAATAGTAAGATAGGATGGTAGTATGTCAACAAGAATGTCAAAAACGTCAAATATTTCAAAAACAGGTTTTACATTAATAGAACTTTTAGCAGTAATTTTAATATTAGGAATTATTGCGTTAATAGCTATTCCTGTAATATCAAAGATAGTAGAAAACTCTAAAAAAGAAGTAACAAAAACTAGTGTGCAATCTCTTATAAAGGCTACTGAACAATACTATAATAAACAAATTTTGAGTAATGAAATATCGAGTTCGGTTATTTTTTCCTGTGATGGTGAAAAATGCAAGAATGAAGAAAATACACTTGAGATTAGAGGAAAATTACCTCAAAAAGGAAATATTGTATTAAATTCTGAAGGTAAAATAGGTATCAGTTTATTGTACTATGGTTATTGTGTTACAAAAGAATTTTATAGTGATGATATAAAAATGTATGATTGCTCTAATTCGATTGAAATAAATACAATTGAAGATCTAGTTGATTTGGCAAAAGATGTTGATGCTGGAAATAATAAATCAGGAAGCATATATGTTTTAACAAGAAATTTAGATTTTAATGATGATACTAGCTATGATGATGCAACAAGTTTGTCTTATGGTGATATAAATGGTGATGGTACTGTAAATAATATTAAAACCGAATTAACAACGAGCACCGGGTGGAATCCAATTGGCTATAGAATTAGTAGTACTAATACTGCAATTTTTGCTGGCACTTTTAATGGTATGAGTAATACAATTTCTAATTTGTATATTAACCGAACTTCTGAAAATGCTCAAGCACTATTTGCTAATACTACAGGTAATATAGAAAACATAAATATAAATGGTAAAGTAACTGGTAATGCCTTACTATCATTATTAATTGCAAATATGACATCTGGCAAAGTAAATAATTGTTATGCCAAAGGTGAAGTAAATTCACTTGCAGCTGCTGGTGGATCATCATATATTAGTTTAATGATTGGTCAAGTTGAACATGATAGTAACAATACTATAACAAATAACATTGTTGAGGGAATTGCTACAGGGCAAAATGTCATAGGTGGTCTTATAGGATTTTTAGGTCGTACAGCAAGACTTGAAAATAATTTTGCTAAATCAACAATTACAGGTAATAATTCTCTTGGAGGATTAGTTGGTTCAGCATCAACGAATGTTACTATAAACAATTCATATGCTAATTCAACAGTTACAGGGAATAATTATGTTGGAGGATTAGTTGGTTCAGTATCAATGAATGCTACTATAAACAATTCATATGCTAATTCAACAGTTACAGGGAATAATTGTGTTGGAGGATTAGCAGGAATAGTATCATCGAATTCTATTGTTAGTAATTCGCATGCAAATGCAACAATAACTGGTGTTGAATCAGTAGGGGGACTATTAGGACAAGCGCTTTCTGGATCAGTTGTTTATAATTGTTATTCAAAAGGAACAATATCTTCAACACTTGGTGGGACTGGCGGTCTAATAGGGCTTGCTGCAGGTACAGTTAAGAATAGTTATTCAAATGTCGATATTACTGTTTCAGCGACTAGTGCTGGAAATGTAGGTGGTTTAATAGGTTTAATAGGGTGTACTGATTGTGACCATTCAATTATTTTAGTTCAAAACAATTATGCTACTGGTAATATAATCAATAATAGTACAGCTGAATCTGGAACACTAATTGGACAAAATGGTGCGTCTAGTGAAAATGCTAGAACTAAGTATTTAACACTAAGAAATAGTTATGCAATAGGTAATATGCAAGGAATTAATAAAGTAGGATTAATTGGGATTGAAGTAATGAATGCTGAAAATTTATTTAATGGCGGACAAATAAATGGAATTACTAATACTGGTAATATCAAGGGTATTACAGAAGGAATTGATGCTATTGTTACAAACAGTTATTCATTTTTACAAACTAAAATAATGACTAATCAAACAGGAATGATCGTCGATAAAAATACTTTAAAAACAACTGACTGGTGGATAAATAATTTAAAAACAGATAGCAATTGGAAATACGAAGATGGTTATTATCCACTTTTATATAAATTAGATAGTAATGGAAATCTTACTACCATTTTACTAGATGGTCAGAATAAAATAAAAATAGAATGATTAAATTATATAATCTAAAAAGTATAAATATTATCTATTTATACTTTTTAAATTGTTGCTCAGTATTTAATTATTCTTTATTTTGATTTCGTTGTAAAAAAATATTAAAATTACAATTCTTTTCGTAAAAATATGATTTAAATATTAAAGATTGTTATAAAAAATATAAATTAAGAATTAAAGCGTTATAACTATTAAATTATAAATGTACATATTAATATTAATAAACTGATAATATAAATGGATATTATCATAAAGATAATAAGGAGCAATGATTTACGTAATTAATATGCATAACAGTAAATTATATTTAAATCTCATAACTAAACGATATATTAT
>JAEZRD010000092.1 GCA_023440975.1 Methanobacteriota archaeon
AATTATTACTTTACTATTTTATTTTATAAAAAGATTATTTTTAATGTTTAAAATTATTGTTTAATAAAAAATATATATAATTAAATAAAAACATAAAATTAATTCAGATAATGCTAGAGGAAAGGAAAATGGAAACATTAATAGTAAAAGATGAAAGAGGAAAAATGATTTCCAAAAGTGAAATCAAAAATTCTTTATTTATAAAAGCAGAAAAAGTATGTGATGTTAAATCATCCCCTCTTAAAGAAGTATTTGATTTTATAGATCAAGGATCTGATATATTATCCCCTGTGAATAATGGGAATCGATTCATTATTGAACAAATTAGTAGAAATGGACTTGCATATTCCCAGTTAGATAAAAAAGATATAGAAGGAAGATACTTTGATGAAGCAAGCCCAGTATTAGTTAATTTAAAATTTGAAGAATTAATGAAAAAAGTTATAAAAACTAATAAACCTCTTGAATTTACTATAAGTTTATATTCTGATGAATATTTAGTTAATTGTTTTAAAAAGAAAATATTTTATATTGATGGTAAAATTTACATTTTCACAAACAAAACTGACACTTGTGACTTAAATATAATTCATACTGATTTCTTATTTGAAAGTTCACATAATGGATTATTTATTCTTCAAGATCAAAAAATACAAAAATGTAATGAAAATCAGGCCAAAATCTTTGCATTATCTTTGGAAGATTCTTTAAATTTAGATATTTTTAGTTTAAGTTTTAAATCTGAACATTATAAAAAAGAAGAATTAGAAAAAATATTTAAAGAAGTTATTAATCGTGAAAGAAGTTTATATACAGGTAATATTAAATTTACAGATACTAAAGGGAATATACATTGGTTAAGAACTGTTGTAACTCCAACAGTATATAATGATAGGCCTGCAGCATTATTTAGTAATCAGGACATTACTAAAACTAAACAAAATGAGCAACAAGCAATTTTACTTCAAGAAAACTTAGGTATTTTACAAAGTCGTGTGAAACTTGCAATAGGAAATCTTTTTAAAGACAAAACTTATTATTGGACTAATGAATTTTATCAAATTCTTGGAATTAAAAAAGACGATTACGATGATAAAACTGATTTAATTAAATTGTTTATAAGTGATGAAGATAAGGAAAAATGGGATAATAGAATTAAAATTGCAGAAAAAAATGATGGAATTTTTGAAGATACAATTAAAATAATTAATAATAAAGGAGAAACTAAATATCTCTCTAATTATCTTCAATATAATCCTATTGAATTATTTGATAGAACTATTATTACACAAGCATACATACAAGATATAACTGATATAACAGAATCCCACTTAAAATTAGAAGAAGCTTTACAGGATAGAGAAATTCTATTAAAAGAAGTTCATCATAGGGTTAAAAACAATTTACAAATTATATTAAGTCTTTTGAGTCTTGATTCACGTTTTAATAAAGATAATCCTTTAGAACTTATTGAATCAACAAAAAGTAGAATAAAAACTATGGCATTAATTCATGAAAAAATATATAAATCCAGTACTCTTTCTAGTATAAATATTAGGGATTATATTACTGATGAAGTTTCAAGTCTTTTAAGTTTATATAATGCATCCAATATCACACCTCATGTAGATGTGGAAGAAATCATGCTAAATATGGACACTACAATACCCTTAGGTTTGATGATTAATGAAGTTATTATTAACAGTATTAAATATGCTTTCCCTGATGAAATTGAAGGAAATATTTATATAAATCTTAAAACAGATGGTGACTGTATAAATTTAACTTTAAGTGATGATGGTGTAGGATTCCCTGAAGGTTTGGATATTTATAATAGTCCAAGTTTAGGTTTAACTATAATAAATAGTTTAACTCAACAAATTGAGGGTACTTTTACTGATTTAAAACCAGATAAAGGTGTAAGTTTAGAAATTAAATTTAAAAAACCTGAAGAAAAATAAGATTAATTAGTTTTAAATCCACAATTACTACAGAATTTAGCATCCATGGATAATTGAGCACCGCATTGAGTGCAAAATTTAGTATTATCCTTAGTATTTTGTTGGATTTGTTGATTTATTTGAGGGTAGGATAATAGTTCCTGAGAAATAGCATTATATAAATTTTGAATATTTTTACGATTTTTACCCATATCCATAGCTCCTCCAAACATTATACCTGTTTTTGGTGTGGATAAAATATTGATAATTGTTTCTCCATTATTATTTTCTGTTAAAGTGAGAGTTATATTCTCTCCCCAACTCCACAAGCCCACTCCTGCTTTTAAATTAAAAGTATGCATGATTTCATTAAAACTATCAATTTTATAATCATTTAATTTATAAATTGCATTTTTTGTAGCTTGAAAAGTATTATCAATATTATAAGGTACTACTACACTCTGTGTATGATCTACTAAACTCATTGACCTTAAAAACCCCCTTTGTTTTTAATTTAAAAAAAAATGTATAATAATTCCTCCAATTTAGTGGAGGATTAAAAGAAAAAAAGATTTTATTCAAATACTTCATTTAATATTTGTAATGCTTTGTTGAATGGTGGCATTCCAGAGGTTAGAAGTACTACTTTTAATACATCAAGTATTTCATCACGAGTTATACCTAATTCTTTATTAGCACTTGTCATTTGTTTTTTAATAGCACGTGTATCTGCATTAGATGCTGCAATACCTATAGCTATGAGTTTTTGGGTTTTGTAATCTAAAACTTTCCCATTCCAAACTGAATCGTTTATACTTACAATAGCTTGATATAATTCTTCATCTTCAGATTTAACTTTTTCCATTCCTTTTCCATAAAATACTTCATCTTTCATTTTATTCTTCACCTTTTTAAATAAATTTATTGTTTATTATATTAATTTTTATTAAATATAAAATCTTTCATTAAAATTTTTCTATTAAATTATTAAGTGTATTTTCAAATTTATCAACTATAGCTTCCCAATCATTAGATTTAACATATTCTCTACCGGATTGAGCCATATCTTCATATGTTCCATTATTTAAAATTTCCTGTGCACAATTTAATACTTCATCTGCACTTTCCACATAAACTATTCCATTATTTTCACCAAATTCTTTATTTATTCCAGGCAATTTTGTGGCAATTACTACTTTTCTCATAGCTAAATATTCATAAAGTTTAATTGGGACAATATCTTGCATTATTTCTTCATGGATATATGCTGGAAGTAGGCAAAAATCTGCAGATGCTAAAAATTCTGGGATTTTAGTATAGGGTTGTCTTCCTGTTAAAATTAATTGGTCTTCAAGGGCATAATCTTTTTGAATTTTTAATAATTCTTCATATGCATCTCCGTCTCCAACTATTAATATTTTCATTTTAGGATATTGTTCTTTATTTTCGCCTAATTTTTTAGCTAACTCTTTCATTCCTGCAAAATCATAGATGAATCCCATGAAAAATAGCACTATATCATCAGGTAAGATATTGTATTCTTTTCTAATATTTGTATCATCTAAATCTGGGTTATAATTGTTGAAATCGATTCCTGCATCAATTAATATTGTTTCATTTGGTTTTGCTCCCAGGGATATTGCTAGTTCGGATAGTTTTTGATTTATTGTTATTACAAGATCTGAATTTTTCAGTGCTTTTTGGAATACTTGTTTACCTAATCCTTGGAATATTTTTTCAGGTATAAGAGCATATAAATTATCTATTAAATAGTAAACAAATGGGATATTATATTTTTTAGCTAATTTACTTGCAGTGTAGGAGTTTAGTAAGCCTAATCCTACAATTACATCGGGTTGGAATTCTTTGATTTGTTTTTCTATTTCTGATTTATGTGAGAAGTATAAGCTTGCATAGTTTAGACCTTTAATTTTAATGAAACTTGGACGGATAACTGTTATATTAGTATGTGGGTTTACTTTACATACATTATTGTGGACTTCTCGATTAAATTTTAATCCTTTATTTTCTGTATCTTTTGGCCAGTCAATTGGGTAGTCGATTACTTTTATTTGATGACCTCTTGCATCCATCCTATCCATTAAATGGTGTTGTTGGTGAGGATTTCTTTCTAACCAATCTGATTCTTGTACTACTAAAATTTTCATAAAATATAAACCTTTTTACTATTTTTTTCTAATATTTATTATTTAATTAATTATATTTGTATATTTTTATTATACTTTTTAAATTTAAGAAATTAATTATATATTTAATAGTATGAAAATTTAATTATAATATATTAAAACATTTTTTTAAAATTGTGGGAAGTTTTTTTATGAAAAATAATGAGATCATTTCTAATATATTTAAGACACTTGTGATAATTTTAGGTTTAATAGGTATATTCTGTTTTAATGTGAAAAATGGAGACCTTGCTACTAATTTTTTTTATTATACTATACTTACTAATACTGTTTGTATTATTAGTGCTGCATTCTTTTTATATAAAGATTTACTTCATAAAAAATACTCCGTTTCTAGAGAAAATCGTTTAAATATTTATAAATATATTATTACTGTGTCAATTTTTGTTGTAGCATTCACTTTTAATTTTATAATATTTCCAACAGCAGGTTTTAGTTTAACTACTTATGGGTATAAAAATTTACTACTTCATTGTTTAGTTCCAATATTGTATATTGTTGATTGGTTATTATTTGCTAAGAAGGATAATTTATCTTTTAAATCAATTTCTTATACATTAATACCTTTTATATTATATTTGGTTTTGATTTATGGTAGAGCTTTTATTTTTAAAACTAGAATATTTATGGGATTGGATGTTAAAACACCCTCATTATATCCTTATTTTTTCTTAGATTATAGTAGAATAGGATTTGGTAATTTTATTGCTTTTATGTTTGTTAGTTTTATTGTTATTGTTATTGTGGGAATTATTCTTTTGAAAGTTGGAAAGATAATTAATAAGAAGAAAGATAGTTTAATTGTGGATTATTAAAAAGTTTATTAAGGAATGATTATTTTTATGTTAATGCCTGAGAAGATTGAAAATGAATATTTTGCACCTTGTGGATTTAATTGTTTTTTATGTGAAAAACATTTGAAAGAAGATAATGCTTGTCCAGGTTGTAGAATAAGTGATTCTGGTAAAAGTAAAAGTAGTTTAAAGTGTAAGATTAAAGCTTGTTTTGATAAGAAGAATTTTAAGTATTGTCAACGTTGTAGTGAATTTCCTTGTAAGCTTATTAAAAAGCATGATAAGAATTCTGTTAAAAGATATAATCTTAGTACTATTGGTAATTGTAAAAGATTAGATGGTACTGGTATTGGTAAAATAATGAGTCAGGATTTGGAGAAGTATACTTGTTCTAATTGTGGTGGGGTTATTAGTTTTAATAGTGAATCTTGTAGCAAGTGTAATGCTCATTATGAGGGTATAAATAAAAAATAGAAAAAAGGAATTATATTTTTTTTATAATTTTCCTTCTTTATCAAATTCTGCGCATGCATCTATATTTTCCCAGTTATCTGTAAACCATTTGTGTACTCTAATAAGTCCATCATCAAAGCTTGTTGTTGGTTTGTATCCGAGAATGTCTTTTGCTTTATCTATTGAACTTAATAATTTTGTTTTTGCATCCCAGTTTCGGCGTGGTGCATATGCTATTCCTTCAGTGTTTCCGGTTAATTCGTTTACACGGTTTGCCATGTCGATTACTCTGTGGTCTTGTCCAGATCCGAGGTTTATTGCTTCTCCTATTGCTTCTTCTTCTATTCCCATTGCGAGTAATCCGCTTACTATGTCTTCTACGAATGTCCAGTCACGAGTTTCTGTTCCGTCTCCTGTGATTGGTAATGGGAGGTTGTTCATACTCCAATAGAAGAAGTTTGGTATTACGTTTCTGTATTTTCCTGGTACTTCTCCTGGTCCAAATACGTTGAAGAATCTTGCATTTACAATTGGTAAGTTATATAAGTTATGGAAGTAATTAGTATATAATTCACCTAATAATTTTGTTACTTGGTAAGGAGTGTGTAAGGAAATTGAAATGTCATCTTCTTTAAATGGCATTTTACTATCTAAACCATAGACTCCGCATCCACTACTTGAGAATATGAAACGATCAACATTTGTTAGTTGGGAGTATTGTAAAACTTTTAACATACCTAAACCATTAACTTCTAAATCTGTTTCTGGCATATCAACACTATTTTGATTAGCAAAATGAGCAGCTAAATGGAAAACAATATCAGGACTTTCTTTAAACACTCTTTTCAATACTTCATCATCACGAATATCCCCTTCAATAAGTTCAATTTGCTCATAATCAGGCACATTCCATTCATAAGCTGATGACATATTATCTAAGATTATAACTTTTTCAGCATTTAATTCAGATAATGCTTTAGTTAAATTACTACCAACACAACCTGCCCCTCCTGTAACAAGGACAGTTTTTCCTTCATATTCATTATAAGTTCTCATAATAATCAATAATTCCTATTTTTTATTAATATATAATATATTTATTATAATAATTTATAAAACTTAATAAAAATTATATAAAAACATTCCATGATTTTTAAAAAATCTTAAATTTGAGGGATATAAAATTTAAAAAATCATAATGAAAGCATAGAATTTTCTAAAGTAAAAATGAAATGCATTTTATAAATTCCAATTAAATTAAAAATTTTAGTTATTTTCTAGCTCTTCCTATTTTTCTAGCAATAACTAATTCCCCAACACTTATTAAACCTGCAAAAAAGTTTTCTAACCCTTCAGTTGCCCAAATAGCTTCACCAAATGTTGCTTTCTTAATATTATTTTCATATTCTTCTGGAGTTATTTTTATTCCAGTTTCTTTAGTTGAAACTACAGCAGAAGCCTCCATTAAATCTTGCCAGCTTACTCCTTTAAGCCTATCCAACATAGCTTCATAAAGTTTATAAACTTTAATATCATATAAATCACTGAATGTCTTTATCATATCAAATGATTTTATGATTCCTATTACCTGATCATCCTTATTCAATACTGGTATACTTACAAGTTTACGATTAGTAGTTTCAATTACAGCCAAACGTGCTTGTTCACCTTCATAAATGGTCCATATCTCCTCAAATGGATGCATCACTTCTGACACTAATTCTTTATTTTCTCGTAATCCTCGTGTTATATCTAAACTAGTTACCCAACCTAATAGTTTTTTATCTGAATTTAATATTGGACATGTGAAAGTTTTATGATCTTCCATAGTTTTACTAATATTTACTATAGAATCATTTACTGTCCCATATACAAAATTTTCATTCATCATTTGATTTGCTTTCATTATTATTACCTCAAAAAAAAATTCTTCCTAATTTTTCTAAAAAAATTTAAACATTATTCCCCAATTGGTTTTAACTCTAATGCCCTTACTGGACACCTAATAGTACATTCTTGACATCTGATACATTTATCATCTTCCAATACTGCTTTACCATCAATAACTTTTATAGCTCCTGTAGGACAATTTTCTTCACATAAGAAACATCCTACACATAAATCATCATCAACATGAATTTTATTATAAATTTGAACTGGACCTAAATAACGTTTTAGATTAATTGCATTTTGAGTACATATATGAGCACATGACCCACAACCTACACATAAATCTTCATCAATAAATGGGTAGTTCTGGTCATCATTCATTTCAGGATGGTTTTCTCCAGTTTTCTCTTCAATATAAGACTTATTTCTCATTTGTATAGCTTCAGTTGGACAAAATTTAGTGCATGTACCACACATTACACAAACATCTCGTGTAATATTAATCTCTTCCATTCTAACTATTCTATGTGGAACTTTAACTTCATTGATTGTGTATTTTACATCTTCTCCATCAGTCACATTAGAGTTTCCTTCTAAAACATAAATTGCACTTATCGGACAAGTTTGGGCACAAATTTCACATTTCACACAATTTTCTAAAATTTTTGCACGTATTCCAGAATTTGATGATCTGATTGCATTTACTGGACATTCTTCAACACATAAATCACATCGTACACAACGAGGAGATATACTAATATATTTATCAGTATTATTATAATCTTCAAGATCTACTTCAAAATCTTTATTTTCAGCCAAATCAACTGATTTAAGGACTATTTCTCTTTGTAATTCTTCCCTGTCCTTTTTAAATGTTATTTCCATAGTCTTATTCTCCTACTATTAAATCATTTCTCATTGAAATAAATGTTTTCACTTAAATAATGCCTCAAATTCAGTTACATCCTTTTTATTAGGAAGGTTATCTAAACCTTTTTCAGTTATAGATAAAGCTGCTACCCAATTACCTAATTTACAACAATTTTCCAAAGTATAATTTTTCAAGTAACCATATAAAAATCCAGCATTAAAACAATCCCCTGCAGCTGTAGTATCAACTACTTCAACTTTATAAGCAGGTATTTTAACTTCTTGATGACTATTTATAGCATAAACCCCATTACTACCATTTTTCACAACTACTGTGTCAATTCCATCTTCAAGTAAATGAACTGAAATATCTCTAAATGTTAATTCATCATCTTCATTTAAGTTAAATTTTTCCCTATAATAATCCTCAAATAAAATCATTAACTCATTCTTATTCATTAAAAGAATATCAGTTCTATGAAGAATATTACGTAAACCTTTAACTCCTTTTTGAACATATAACATTCCAGGATCGAAACTTAAAATTACAGAATCATTTAATTTATCTAATAATTCGTTTTGAGCATGGAAACTATCACCTACAAAACTGGTGTAATGGATGATTTTGGTTTGATTTATAAAATAATGGTTTAATTCTTCAATTTTTATTTCATCATTTACTCCAGGGTCAACATATAATGATCTAATACCTTCATTATCTACAAATCCTAAAACTTTACCAGAATGTCCTTCTTCTGCATAAATTAAATGATTTAAATATACTCCATTTTTCGCTAGATTCATTTCTAATACATCACCATCATCATCAGCTGCAATTTTACCAATATAAGATGTTGATATGCCTAATTTAGATAATGCTATCATTGTATTAGCTGCTGATCCTCCAGGAGATGAAGTTTCATCTTTAATGAATGTTTCTTCATCAGGACCTACAATTGTATCTACATAAAATAATTTATCTAAATTTAATGCCCCAAATCCGATTACTTTTACTTTTAAATCATCATCCATTATTTCATCAGGGGTAGGTATAATAGTATCAGATCTTAAATTTAAATCATTATTTTTCTCACTCATTTTTTACTTCCTTTAATGTTTTATTTTAAGATATCTAATAAGTTAGTTGTACTGTCTCCTAATTTTCCACCAAAATTACCTGCAGATATACGTAATACTCCA
>JAEZRD010000097.1 GCA_023440975.1 Methanobacteriota archaeon
CTGTTAATATTTACAATTAAAACACCTGATTCTCCATATGCTAAATTAACATTATCAACTTTTACTGTTGTGTTAATCTTTGATTTTACATTTGAGATATTGAATGTATCATTGTTTGAACTTGTAATATAATAAGTATTTCCAGGATAAGTGTAGTTAATTGTGTATATTCCATTAGTTAAACTTGATAAATCTATTAAGCTTAATCCATCATTACCCGTATTTACATTACTAGTTTTAACTGTTTTGTTTTCATTATTTTTAATTATATAACTTACAGTCTGACTTAATGGATTTCCATAAGAATCTGTTAAATTAATTGTATAAACATTACCCCCATAATTCCCTGTTATCTTAGTATCAATTGGAGTATTGTTAACTACAGTATCATTATCTGTTTTTAAAACAGAATTATCACCATAACTACCATTAGCAATTAAGTAATTATTTATTACAGTGACATTTTTTACTCCTTTTATATCAATTGTATAAGAATCTGCACTTGTAATGTTATTATTTTCAATTATTCCAGTTGTAGCTGTTTTTCCAGTTTGAGAATAAGATATTCCTTCTTTAGAATTTATATTATTACTTGAAACATTGAATAATGTTCCTTGAAGTGTTATTCCAATACCTAATGGAGTATTAATTGTGTTTCCTGTTACATTTGAATTTGTACTAATTATTCCAGATGTACAATTGTTTAGGATATTGTTTGAAATTATGGAATTTGTTGCAACTATTGTTGAGCTTCCATAATCTGTAGTTCCTTTAATATTATTTAAAGTATTACCGATTACATTGTTATATGGTCTATTAATTATAATTCCTGCATATGCATCATTAATAGTGTTACCTTCAACAAGGTTATATGAACCAAATACACAAATTGCATAATTGTATGCACTTGGGTTACTTATAGTTGTTGAAATTTTATTGTTTGTTATATTATTATAATAACATGGTCCACCAGTATAATCACCCGCACTATAAATACATAAATATATACTATTTGCACTTCCTGCAGTTTCAACGATATTATCATCAATACTTGTATTATTACTTAAAACTAAAACAAGTGTTGAATGAGTTATAATTCCACTATAAGGATTACTGGATAAATAATTTTTACTTATTTTATTATTATTTGATGAACTTACAATTAATGTGAAACCTGTAGTATTTATAAAATTATTTGTTACCGTGTTATTTTCACTAGTATCAATTACCAATCCTATAATTTCATTACTGTTTTGAATATGTAAATTACTTACACTACTTCCACTAGCACTTTGCTCTATCTTAACAATTGAATCAATTAAATTAGCATTATTTTGACTGCTTGTTAATGTACATGGAACAGTTAAATCAAAGGTTTTACCTGTGAAAGTTCCACTTAAATCTAGAGTATCTCCTGAGTGAACTGTAGTTGTTATGGTTTTTCCTTCTGAATCGAAATATGTTGAATAGGTATCTTCAGTTACAGAAAAGGTAGTTTCTTTTAAAGATTGATTATTGGAAACACTTAGTGTATTGTTATTAGAATTAGTATAATTGTCTAGTTTTACCTGGTTATGTTCAGGATTTTCTGTTGTTGATAAATTTAGGTTACTTATATTATAATTTGTATTTTCTGTATTTTCTAAGTTATGATGATTGTTTGTAGTGTTTGTTACATCGGTAGCGCTTACTGCTCCTATCATTAGGATTAGTAAAGTAAAAAACAGTATCATAACTTTTGTTACTTTATAAATTATTACACCTCACTATTAATTAGAATTTAGTTTGATTTAAAAAAAAAATTTAATATTTGTTTTTTTTTAAATGATGTAATTTGGAAGTTTTTTTTTGGGAAAAAAATAATAAGGAGGATTAATAATATTATTTTTTTAAATATTTAGTGTTTTATGATTGTTTTTCTTTTATGAAAATTTATTTATATTTCATATTTTTACTTTTTTTATTTCATTATTTTAGGATTTAATCTCCAAATTACATCATGAAAAAAATTTTTGTTTGTGTGACTTACTCAAGTAAAAAAAAAAGTAAAAAATTAAATTTAACTTTAATAATTTACAATTTAACTTGAGTGATTAATGTTATAACAACACCATTAATAAAACTTTCTAAAAAAAAATAATCAAACCATAAAAAATTTAATTAAATAAAAATTAAACTTCATCAATAATTATTAATAAGTTAAAAAATAAATTCACAACTGATTAAAAAAATATATTCTTATGTGTGTGGAATAAAAATGATTCATAAAATAGCAATTAGTCCTTGTTCAGGACTAAGCCCAAATGGTTTAATAACACGTATAGCATGTGATGATCTTTCTAAAGAAAACCCACAAGTTTTAGCCATATGTATTGGAGCTACAGCTGGAGACCGTGTTGGATTCGATAAATTAATTCAAAAATATCCTCTCATTACTGTTAATGGTTGTAATAACAATTGTCCAAATAAAATTCTTAAAGAAAAAGGCGTTGAACCAGTAGATACCATCATAGTAAACGATGAACTATTAAAAACAGATTATTTCCCTAATGACACCAGTAGACTTGATGAAGAAGGAGAAAAATGTGTTGAAATAATTAAAGAAATAATTGAAAAAAAGATAAACAAACAAAACGATAATATTATTCCTAAAAAAATGAAATAAAAATCATTCCCTAAAAAAAAAATAATATTTATCAACATTAACATTTAAATTTCTTAAAATGTAGAAAATTCCTTTAAGCAAATTCAATTAAATCAACATTAAATAGATTAAATCTTATTATAACAATGATAAAATAATAAATTAAAATTTAATTAAAAATCTATTGTTCCCCTAAGATTTCTAAGTGATTTTGGTTTTAATTCTAAAGCCAAACATACTTCTTCAGGAATTCCATTACTATTATAAATATTAAAATCTGAAGTTTTCCTAAAACCAAATTTACTATAATATTCAGGATTACCTACAAGGAAAACACTTGTATAACCTAATTTTTGAGCTTTTTTTAAAGATTTTTCTATTAACTCAGTCCCATAACCCTTTTTTCTATAATCCTGTTTAACACATACAGGTGCTAAATATAAACCAATGATTTTTGAGTTTTCTAAATTAATTTCATGTTCTGTTAATATTATATGACCAATTAATTCATCATTTTCTTCAATTACTAATTCTAATTCGTCAATATAACCTTGTGTACTTCTTAAATCAACTACAAAATCTTGTTCTTTCCCATTAGAAACTTCAGCTGTTTGAAAAGCTATTTTAACTAGGTCATATATTGAGTCATGATCTTTTGATATTGCTGTTCTTATTTTCATATTATCTAAAAAAAAATAAAATTCATCTTATTTTATTTACTACTACTTATCTTAAATTTATCCATATAATATCCATAGGATTCTAATTCACTTAATTTAGTATTATATTCTGTGATAAATTTATCTATAATTATTAATAAATGATTTAGGAAGTTATCAGTTAAGTTTGTGCTGAAACTTTTATTATAAAATTTTAGGTTAATAGTGAAACTTTCACCATTGTTTATTATGTTAAGATTCAATGGCATATCATAGAAATCATTGAAATTCTCTTTTCCATCATTATATGTGTATAAAAAATTACTACTTAACTGTTTTTCATATAAACAATCACAGAGATTATTAATCGGATAGTTACTATACTTAACTTGTTTATTTAACAAGCTTTTAACATTATTTAAATAATCAAATGTATTTTGCTCATTGTTAATTTCTAATCCTATAGGCAATCTCCAATAATCACCATAAAAATTAGTTTCATTATAACTAGAAACATTATTAATCAAAATTTTATTATTAGCAGTGAATTTACTTAAAATATATAATGTACTAGCTAAAAATAAGTCATTAGGATTTAAATCTTTATTATCTAAAAAAACATTAATGTTTTCACTAGGAATTGTTAAAGATTTAATAGTGTAATTAGTATTATTCTCCTCATAATTAGTTAAATCAGGATTTATAATTGTAGCTTCACTAAACCCACTAAGCAAATTAGCATAATAATCTTTAGATTCAAAATGACTAGAATATCCAATAGGATAATCTTTTAAAAGCTTTTCTGAATCTAAACTTACAGTTTCAAGAATTCTTATAATGTTTTCCCCCATTTCCGCTACTTGATGGGCACTGAAACATTCATTATTAGCTTCTATACTTAATAATTGTAAACCTTTAGCATCATCAAGGAATCTATTAACACGCATATGAAGAGGGTATGAACTTTCATAATCAGCAAAAAGGTTAGTTATATTAGCATTACTAGCATTTGACACTATACTATAATTAGCAAGACAATCTGGATCCACACCATTTTCCTTTAAATTCTGTTTATATTGATAATTACATAATCTTCCATGAGCTAATGAAGATTTTAACACATTTTTAACCTGTAATAAGTATTCCTTAAATGTAATATTGGGATTATACTCAATTTTCATAGGTAATATGTTTATAAATTCCCCAAGCATATTATCCACATCAGATCCAAAATTTCTACCATGATAAGTTGTATTCCAAACAGTTTCACTTGTATGGCATACACAGTTAAAGTATAATGCTGAAACTGCTAAACCTATAACAAAAGGAGATATTTTAACCCCATCAATGTTTCTAAGTTGCTCCAAATCTTGAGTTAATTTTTCTGTTAATGGGAAATCATAGGATGTGTAATGAAGATCTTTAGGGTTTAAATATTCATTTTTATAATCTTTTAAATTTTTCAACCAGTAATTTAAATCTCTTTCAGCTAATTTACTGTTTAAATATTCTTTCTCCATTACCACATATCTTTGATAATCATCAAGGTTAGGTTTTATTGTTTTTCCATTCTTTAAATCTTCTATAGCTTCTTTGATTTGATGGTAAAAAATAGTTTTACTTGTTCCATCAAAAATTGAATGATGGATTTTAGCTAACAATATATTCTCATCACTAGTTTTTACTAGTATAAATGAGAATAATTGATGATTAAAAATTTGGGTGAATGGTTTTTCTGTAAATTCTTCTATGAAACTGTTAACTTCTTCTTTACTGGAGTTTTCCATGTTCTTTATTTCATATAATTCCCCTTCAGGTTTACAGTAATATTGATTTAAGTTATTGTTTTTATCTTTAGTAATTCTAAGTAGTAAGTTTCCACTTATTAAAGTGTTTAATGCTTCCTTTAAGTATTCATAATCTTCTAATGGGAATTTCATTAAATAGGTTAACCTCTCGGTATCTAAACCAGGATTATTAAGTTCCATATTTATTGTTCTTTTTTGTGTGCTGGATAAGTTAAATGTTTTCATAGTATAGACACCACCTGTTTTTATAATTTTTTTTATATCATTGTTTAATCATCTTCAAAAAAAAATAGAAATATTCTATTTAACCCTCTAATTTTAATTATTATTCTAGAATATTGCATTATGTGTTTTATATTCCCAAAATAGAGTTTATAATGCTTATTAATTGTACATTATTTATTAGAATATGTTGTTTTATTTCTTATACAATTTTAGTATTTTTGATTATAAATAGTTTTCTGTAATATTAATATGAACAATTCGAAAAGTGAAAAACAAGTTAATTTAAAAAAAATAAAAAAAGAATAAAATTAGTAATAAGCATCTTTACTTAAATCAGCATCATAATCTTCATCAACAGCTTCATCCCGTGAATCAATTAAACCTTCATCAATAGCTTCATCAATACGTTCATGCCTTTTTTCAATTATTTTTTCATAAACAAAATCAAATCCACCTTCTTCAAAACCTTCTGAATCTATTGAATCATCAAACTCTCTCCAGAACTCATAATCATTTATAGCACCTGGAATTTCAAAATAATCTGAATTATCCATAATATCTAATATTTCCGGATACTTATTAATAATCTCCATGTATTCATCAGGTTCAGGTTTTAAATCTGGGAATGTTTCTTGCATCATGCTTGGTTTAAAGTCTTGACTAGGATTATCCATAACATCT
>JAEZRD010000031.1 GCA_023440975.1 Methanobacteriota archaeon
TAGCTGTGGAGCAGAAGTTAAAGAAGGAACTGTATTTTGTGATAAATGTGGAGCAGAAGTAGATGCAGAAAATCCAACTGGACAAAACCAAATACAACATACACCACAACCAGAAATAAGTAGAACTACTGAAATGGTATTAGGTATAATTGGAGGAGTATTTGGTATATTAGGAGCAATTTTCGCAATAGTATTCAGTGCTTTTGGTGGAGATGAAATATTAATGCTTGGAATGAGTGCATTAATCGGATCTATCGTTGGTATTGTTGGAGCAGTATATGTAAAAAATAATGCAAAATATGCAGGAATCATACTAATAATATCTGCTATATGGGTGCTTGTAAGTATTTCATTATTCGGTATTTTACCGGCTGTTTTACTTGGAATTGCAGGTATTTTAGCACTTGTTAGAAAATGAACAAGTAAAATATAAAATCTAGGAGTAAGATTCCATAATTAATAAATTAGAATCTTATTCCTATTTTTTTTTTAAACTTTTGAATAATAACTAATAAGAAATAAATGATATTATGGAAAATAAAAAATTAATAATAATTTTAGTAACTGTCATTATAGTTGCAGTAATTCTTGCTGGAACAGCAATAGCTTTAACGGGTGTTAATCCATTAAATACTAATAAAGAGTATAATTTTAATCAATACACAATGAATGTTCCATCAAATGCTGTTTTTACAAATACTAGTAATGCCACTGGATTATTACCTGGTCAAACTATATACTCTGATATTAACGATAGTTTAATAACTGGTTATGCTTTTAGTGAAATGTTTCAAGGAAATTCTACAGGTTATATGAGTGACTTATTAAGTAAACAATCAGATTTTACTCCATTAAATAATATTACTAATTTAAGTAGTAATTGTAAAATTTACCAGCTAGCTTCCAATAACACTATGGGTGTTAAATATATTGGAACTTATTGCCAAAATAATTCTGTTGTAATAGTTGGTGCTAATGATACTGATACATTAAAGATGATGTTGAATAGTGTTAATATTACTGTTAATGAGTCCACACTTGCTACTGCTTCTAGTTCACAATCTAGTGGAGAATCTAGTAATAGTGGTGTTGTAAGTTCTGGTAGTAGTGGAGGATCTAGTAGTGATGAGGATTATTTAACCGAAGCGGATTTTCAGGAATCAAGCAAATATTGGGGTGCTGGTGATGCTAATCCTAATTATGGTAAAACTTATCATATAATGGGAGGTATTTATAGGGATGATAATCCAACACGTGATGGACCTGGCGATTTAACTCCTGTTGATGAAAGATCTGAACGGATTATGGAAGATTATTATTTAAATGGTGGTTAAATAACTTTTATATAAATTATTTTTTTTAATATTTTTTTTAATAGAGAATTTTTTTTCTCTATTGCTATTTTTTTTATGATTCTCCAGGTAGGTAGTAGTTTCCTTTTTTGTCATAGTGGCCTGTTGGACTGTTTATGTATGCTTTTTGGTAGAATTCTTTAAACTCTGCTTTTGTGTTGAAGTGTGGGTAGTTTCCGTCATCTATTGGTATGTTGTTCATTTTTGTTATGTTGTATTGGTTGGTTATTTGTGAGTTGTTTGCATATTTGTTTGATAGGGTTGTGTAGTTGGTTGAGTCGTTTTCGTCTTCGGAGAATATGGTGGAGTTGTCTCCGTTAGGGTTTGTTAGGTTTATATTTTTTGTTATGGTGTTTAGGTTAATGTTTGAGTTGGTGTGGGTTGTAAATCCTATTGATCCTATTATTATGATTATTATGGATACTATGAGTATTATCTTTTTTTCCATGTTTTTTTCCTACTTGGTTTTATGTTTATATTTTATGGTAGGAATTTATTATTAAGTTTTTATTTTTTTTTATTTTAGGTTGTGGTGTATTAGTACTAGTATTACTCCGTTTGGGTCTTGGATTTTTGCCATTTCTCCTACTGTTATTTTTGTGGTTTCTTGTAGGATTTTTATTCCTTTTTCTTTTAGTTTTGTGATTTCTTTTTCTATGTTTTCTACTTCTATTCCTATTGAGTAGAATCCTGTTTCATAGTCTGTGTTTTCTATGAGTTCTATCATTACTTCTCCTTTGTCTTGTAGTAGGGTTATTTTGTTGTTGTTTGGTAGGTTGTATGTGCTGTGTATTTTGAATCCTAGGTGTTTTGTGTAGAATTTTATGGATTCTTCCATGTTTTGTACTATCATTGTGTTTAGTTTTATTTGCATTTTTTTATCACTTGTTTGATTTTTTTGTGAGTTTTAATATATAAAGTTTTATAATAAAACTGTTTGTTTACAAAACTATATTTTGTTTAAAAAAAATTATAAAAAGTTTAAAATAAACTAGTTAACAAACCACTAGTATTTACATCAGGAAAAACAATACTGGCAATAGCTCCAATTAACACAATAGCCAAACACAACAAAGCAAAATCAATCAAAAGCTTTTCAGTTGTGTCAAATTCACTCCATTTTCTCATTGATTCTTTCTTATCCTTTTTCTCTTTTTCATCTACCATTTTAACCAACTATTTATAAATTTTTTATAAAACTACAAGAACATACCATTTTATAGCTTTAAATATTATACATAAACCTATACCACCCATTAAACCTGTAACTAACCTTAATGGATTATTGCTTTCTCTTAAATTAAAAAATTGTGTAGTTCCATCTACAAAAGCAGGAACAAGTAATAAGACTGCTATAATCATTAATGTAATATTATAATTTACATAAAAAAAGTAAGCATATATTAAATAAGCTGCAATACTAATATAAAATCCTGTACATCTTGCACAAACAGGGAAATAGTGCCCTCTGATTTGAAATGTCCTTTCAGGTTTTCTATGGCAAATATAATTTAATGGATTCATTAATTATCACTAATAAATTAATTTAAAGTTAAATCTTAAATACTTTATTATTTTAATTTATTAAGAAGAATTTTAGAGAAAATCTAATAAATGAAATATTATTCATATTTTTTGATTAAATCTATAAACTGAAATAATATTGCTACTAATAGCTCTAATACCTATATGTTTAGCATTTAATTGGTTTTCAATATGTTTGATAACTTCAAACATTATATTAATATCTGCCATATTGGAGGGGTATGTGAAACTAATCTCACTACCTTCATCATTAATTTCATAAACATAATCGTCTATAAAAGGACAATGATTTAATATATAATCTTTTAATTCCTTTTCTAATTTTGAATCTAATTTTTTAGTAGACATCCTTATTCTTTTTTATTTGTTAAATTCTAAAACTTATGGTTTATGTATGGGATGTTATTTCCCAATATAAACAGCATATAATATTTTATTCCTTCTGTTATTATATGAATAAATTATTATCTATATTAATTTATGAGATAGATTTTTTATTTTATATTGTTTCAGATTATTTTTTTAATTGCATATAGTAAGATTTATTATAATTAGAACTTTCTAGGGCTTTTTTAAAATTAAATTTTTTTAAAATTTTACTAAAATCAGTAAAGTAAACATTTATAATATTCACAAATCTTAACCATACAATATATAGATTGATGGAATAAATAAATTGGGCAACAGTTTATAATTCAAAATTTATACTAGGAATATGTATATTTTTACTTTAATCCTTCATTTATCTAGAATTTTTAATGTAACACCTTTTAAGATTATTTATGAAAAAAATAGTAACCTGAGAAATAATAGATTTAGGTGTGAATATATTAAATGTAAATGTTTTAAATTATAATATAATTAAAGGATTTTTAATTATTATCTAATATAAACATTAAGGAGAATATGGAAATAATCTAAAATAATAATTTATAAATACTAAAAAAACTAATTTAAACCACAATATTAACTAAAGGACAGAAAATAAAATGGCAACTAAAACACATGAAAACCCTTTAAAAAATAAAATCAAAACAAAACATCAAATTAACGAAAATAAATTACATATAAAAGAAGAAAAAAACAAGAGGAAAAACGAGCTAAATTAGAGAAAGTAAGACAAAATGATTTAAATGAGATCACAAACACACTAGAAGATACATTAAAAATTATAGAAACAAATTATAAAAACCATGAAATAGAAGAGAACTTATATTTCGAACTTAAAGAAAAAATAGAAAAAGAACTGAAAATTAATAGTAGAATAATAAACACTACCAAAATCGATTTAAAAACCTTAAACAAAACCCCTGAAAAATTAAAGGAAACCTTAGAATTACATGAAAAAATCCAAAATGAAATTATAAAAAGAAAACTAAAAAACATATTCAATAATATGAAAAAAGATTATGATTACTTCGAAGAAAACCTTGAATTCTACATAGATGTATATGATGAAAAAGATAATAATACTGAAATAGTTAAACAATTAACAGAGAAAGCAAAAACATGCATAAACAATTTAGAAGAAATATTTGAAAACCAATATATAAGTCCTGAAACCTATGAAAAATTTAAATTCCTACTTAAAAAAAGTATTAAACAAATAGAAACAAATAACAAACCATCAGAATTTAACAATAAAATCTTAAAACATTTAAAAATAGTGTATAAAAAAGCATTTATAAAAATAAGTGAAAAATTTTAAAAATTTATATATACTACAAAAAAATATTATATATTAAACTAAAGGAATAGTGAATAAAAAATGTTAAGTAACCAAGAAGACCGTGAAAGAATATACAACAGATTAAAAGAAGAAACAAATAGTCTTGAATACCACTTAAACCAACACATATACAAACATGAATCACACTTACATGATTTTAAAGAAATATTAAGAACTGGAAAAAATATTCTTAAAGACTTAGAAATAGCATACACTAGTGGATACATTAGCGATGAAACCTATGAAATATTCAAATATTTATTAATTCAAATAATGGATTTAATGCACAGTGTAAATAAAGAAAAAAGTATTGCTCCAAAAATCTTAAAAGAATTACATAGAATAAATGAAATAGCTATGGGTGAAATAAAACCAAAATAAACCATTTATAAATTTCTATAATATCTTTCTTGTTTTAAAGGGAATCGTATTTGATAATGAACACCAGTATAAGGTACTATTCTTAATTCCCCATTAATTTCGAGATTTAGCATTATATTCTCCAGCTGAAAATATAGGTTTATTTAAGTATTGGTAAAAAAAGTCTTCACCATCATTTAATGGTAACATAACTCTGAAACTTAAATCTAGTGAATCAATTAGACTGGTGTCTTCTAATGGGGGAAAATCTTCTATTATTTCTGGATTTGGATTATGATAATCACTGAGGTTATTTAATTTATCCTCATATGATTCCTTATTCTTCAAATCTGTAACTTTTATCGTGTACATTTTTATTCATCATTAACCAATTCGTTTATCATTATTATATATGATTCTTATTATATAAATCATTGCATTATAATGGAACAATGATATGAAAAGTTAAAAAAAGTTGTTTATAATGGGAATGTTAATCTAAAGTGAGCACCACTATCTGGAATAACCATCACTTTACCCTCTAATTGAGCAGTTAAGCTTTTAATAACAGTCATACCTAATCCAGAACTATCATCCATATTAAAATCTTCAGGAAGACCCACACCATCATCATGAATATCTAAAATTCCACATTTACCTTCAACTTTAAAATTAATGTATAAATTACCATTCTCATCATTTGGATGAGCATATTTTATTGCATTATTAACAATTTCAGTAACTATTAAACCAATTGGAATAGCTGCATCTAAATCTAACATGAAACTTTCTATATTATCATTTAAAGTTATTTGACTATTATACATACTTAAAAGACTATTTATTATTTCAGGAAGGTAATCTTTTACATTCACATCAGTAAAACTTGTGGATTTATAAATCTTCTCATGTAAAACGGCCATATAATTTAATCTAGATTTAGTATCATTAATTATAATCATTGGATCATTTGAATAATAACGCATATCTAAGTTAAGTAAACTTAAAATGATTTGTAGATTATTTTTAACCCTATGATTAACTTCTTTAATAAGCATGTCTTTTTGGTTTAATTCCCATTTTTCACTTGTTATATCCTCAAATGTTAATATTTTACCAAAATCATCACTTTTATATAGCATTTGCTTTTTAACTCCACGGAACCATCGGTTTTTATGATTGAATTCTATTACATTTAATTCAGGATTATTGTATAATTCTAGAATATCTTTATTATTTTTAAAGAGTTCATTTGCATTTGAGTTTATATCTTCTGATGTGAGGTTTATAACATTACATGCTTGATTAACTGATATTAAATTATCTTTTAAATCGAAATATGAGATTCCTACATCAATATTATCTACAATATTTTGATTTACAATTGAAAATAGGTTGAAATCTGTGCGTATTAATGATATCATAGTTATTATTGCAAATAACATTAAAATTGTCATTACTGTGTAAATGAATCCTGAGTATGTATTTGTATATCTTAATAAATTTAACAATAAAACCATTAAGGAAGTGATTAAAACAATTATTAAGGTTTTTTTATAAATTTTACTAACTTTAAATAAATTATAACCTAATAATCCAATAATTAATAAGTTTATGAGAATATTATAATAGTAGGTTACTAAAAATCCCCAGTTAGGAACATATGATAATTGTAAATTAATTGATGGATCTGATGCAAATACACTTAAGTAATAAAAGTGGGTCCATGGGTTTGTTAATGCCATTATTAAACCTAGAATAGGGATTATTAATAATGATAATCTTAAGTATTTTGAAAATATTTTTCCCCTTTTTATTAAACTATAAACAAAGAATAAACCAAAAATTGGATAGAAAACCATCCCTATAGCATATAATTGTCCAAAATACAAGGTTAAACTAAATATTACTGTGTTACAGTCCATACCTTGGAAGAATAAATCTATGAAAACAGTTAACATAGTTAAACCGAAATAAAAGTATATATTGTCATCTCGTCTTTTAAAGGAGTAATATGTGAAGTATAGGCAAACTAAACTTAATATTATTAAGATTGTTCCAAACCATGTAAACTTAAATATCATGAAAATTAGTATATGATTAATATATAATAAATGTTTTTAATTTTTTTTTAGAATATATGAATAGTTTAATATAAAATATAGATTATATAAAAAAAATTTCATTTTAGAATTAAAAGGAACACTATTTTAAAATGTGTACCTTTATCAGAGACAATAGTTGTTTCTCCATCAATTTGAGTAGTTAAACTCTTTATAACAGTCATTCCTAAACCTGTACTGGATTCAATATCAAAACCATCAGGTAAACCTACACCCTCATCATATAAATTTAAAACCCCTTCATCACCATTTTTACGGAATTTAATATAAAAATTACTTTCATTTGAATTAGGGAAAGCATATTTAATAGTATTATTAATCATTTCTGTTAAAATTAAACCAAGAGAAATAGCTAAATCTAAATCAATCATAGCATCATCCATATCTTCCCATACTTTTATATCACTTTCATACAGATTAAGTAAACTATTAGCAATATCAGCAAATATTCTTTAATATTCTTATTAGTACTTCCATTAGACCTATAAATCTTATCATGTAATGTAAACATATAATTTAAACGAAAACAAGTATCAGCAATAACCCTTTCTGAATCATTAGGATGATAATGTAAATCAAGATTAAGTGAACTTAAAATAATTTGTAAATTGTTTTTAACACGATGAGTAAGCTCTTTAACAAGCATATCTTTTTGCTCTAACTCACGAACACGACTACTAACATTAGTTAAAGTGAAAATTTGTCCTAATTTATCCCCATTTTCCATCATGTCTTTTTTCTTAACTTCTATATACTTATCATTAAATAAAAAGATTTGTTTACTTAAATCATGACAATTATAGAAATCTAAAAATTCTTGATTATTATTAAAAATTTCATAAACATCTAAATTTAAATCTTCTTTTTCAACACCCAATAACTTACTTAATGGATTAGTTGTTTTTAAAATGTTTTCATTATTAAAAAAGATAATACCCACATTTATATCATTTAATACATTAACATATTCTACTACATATATCAAATATAGATTTTTCCATTCCAGTTTTTGGTTCAATATAATCAGTTAACACTATTTCAGGATCTGGTAATTGTTTTCTATCAACTTTACCACTATTATTTAATGGGAATGATTCCATTTCCACATAATATGATGGAACCATATATTCTGGAACTTTAACACTTATACGTTCATTTAATAATTCTTTATCAATTGGTTTCTTAGCTGTGTAATATGCTACAAGATTATCATTTTTAAGCATTACCACTGAAGATTTAATTCCAATATTATCATTTATTATTTTTTCAATTTCACCAGGTTCTATACGGAACCCATGAAGTTTAATTTGGTTATCTACTCTTCCAATAATTTCAATTTCACCATAGAAGTTCCAATAACCTAAATCTCCAGTATGATACATTATTTTATTATCTTCACATGTTGAATATGGATTAATTTCAAAACTTTTATTTGTTAAATCTTCATTTTTCCAATACCCATCAGATAACTGTTTACCTGAGATTACAATTTCGCCTGCAACTCCTATTGGAAGTTTTCGGTTTTCATCATCTAAAATATAAGCCCAAACATTACTCATTGGCTTTCCAATAGGTATATTACTATAAAACCGGTTGAAATCCATGTTAAAAGATAATACTCCACCACATGTTTCACTAGCCCCATAACCATCACATAAATTAGAATTATGTGGAGTGAATTTTTTATTATTGAAATTAGGTAATTTTTCCCCACCTACAATTAAATTTTCAATTTTAAAATCATTTTCTTGATGTAATTGTAGACCAAAATTACTTGGGAATACAACAGAACTTAATTAATTTTGGAATATTCTTCTTAATATCTTCATCTAAGATTTTACAGGATAAACCTTTATATAATCCAGAAAACACATGATAAGAAGCAATGAAACCAAAACTAAAAAAACCAAGCATTAAATCTCCAGTTTTACAATTATATTGTTCACAGTAACCTACAATAAATTCCATAAAAGCTAGATGAGATATTTCCACACCTTTTTGAGTGCCTGTTGAACCTGAAGTGAAAATTAAAAATGCTAAATCATCTGGATTTACTTTAACTTCAAATTCTCCTTTAACATTTAAAGCATAATCTTCAACAAAACGGATATTATCTACTTTTAATTGGCTTAAATCATAATCTAATTTGTTGTAATTAAAAATCAGCTTGAGTAGTGTTTAAAATGAATGAATTAATACGTTCAAGAGGATATTCTGGATCTATATAAACAAATGTTGCACCAGCTTTCATTATACTTAAAAATGTTAAAGGAAAACTATATAATCGTGGAAGCATAATCGCAACAACATCCCCTTTACTAATACCTTCATTATTAATTAATTGATAACTTAAAGAGGATATATCCTCATTAAATTGTTTGTAAGTGATTTTAGAATCTTTATCTTCAATTGCATAATTATCTGGTGTTTCTTGAGCATAATATACTATGTAATCTGTTAAAATTTTAGAATAATCAAATGGGACTGTTTTACCTTTAGAATATTTTTCTATTAAACTTTTTTCCTCATCAGATATTATATCATAATCGTTTAAGGATTTACTTGTATCCTCTAGAATATTTTGTAGTAGGCTTTCTAGATTACATATTAAATGTTCTATTTCAATATCTGAGAATTTACTATTATTGTACTGAAATTCTAAATCCCAATTGTTAATTGTAATAGATAATGCTGAATCTTCATTATCCCCATAAGATAAGAATTCAACACATTCACTATTAGGGATTTCTCTTATTGAATAATATAATAAAAGTGAATTGTCTATTTGATTATTTAAAAGATTACTGTAATCATTAAATGATATGTTAGCATGAGCATAACTGTCTTCAAATATTTTTTGATTATTATTTAATGTTTCATTAAAAGTTTCTAATTTATTAAAAGGAATCTTAACTGGAATAATATTCTCATAATCTCTGTAATAATAAGTTTTAAAAATAGTACCTTGAGAATTGTTTGTTCTGCTTAAATATAAAGATAAGATGGATGTGAAAAATGTGAGCTTTGAAATATCTCCTTTTTCTTTTAGTAATTTTTGAATATTACTGATTAGTTTATCATTTAATTTTAAAACTTTTTTATCAAATGAGAATTCTTTAATTAATGATAATCTATCAACATAAGAGGATATGTCATTTAATTGGTTTACATAAAATTGAACATCTTCTTCATATGATTTAGATAAGGAATAATCATTAAATGAATCAATAAATTTTTTGTAAGAAAAAGTATTAGAATCTGATTCATATTCTTTGTTTGATTTTAATGAGTTTATAATATCTACTAAATAATCATATAATTTTGTTATTGAACCAATATCGGATAATAATGAATGTATGTTACCTATAATTTCAATGTCATTGTTTGTTTTAATTATTAAGAATTTATACAAGGAACATAAGGTATTCTTTAAAATCTTGTGATAAAAATTCATTAATCCCTTCATCTTCTTTCTTATTATTTGATAAATCTTTAAAAATATAATTTCTTCCCTGAATCTGAGGAGCTATATATTGTTTAAATAAATCTTCTTCCTGTGTAATTTGTAAATTTAAGTAATTGTTAATTAATAAATCTAATGCTTCATTAATATATTCTTCCAAGTTTAATGGTAAAGAATATTTAAATTTTAAAGAATTCTTACTAAGATTTTCTGAGTTAAGAATTTGCTTTTGTGAATTAGATAAGTCAAATGTTTCCATTATAATCACCATTTTATTTTTAATCCTTGTTTAATATCATTTAATGTTATTTTCATTTAATTGATTAACGTCATTTCGACAGCATGTCGCTAAAAAGTATTCATCATCAGTAAACAGGCTAAATTTAATATCTTCTGTGTAAACTCCCTCCTGATTTAATTCAATTTGGCCTTTAGAATTTATCACACTAAAATCGTCAAGTTGAACTTTAAATCCTTGATTAATCATTTTCAAGTAACTTTCTTTTAATACCCATATTTTAAAGAAAGTCAAATTAGGATCTTTATTATTTAGTATATATTCATATTCGTCAGTGGTGAAATAGGTTTTAGCTATGTCTAAGTCTATATTTGGTGTTATATATTCTATGTTTACACCTACACTGTATTTGTCGATTAATACAGCAACCATTTTATGAGAATGTGAAATATTAAATTTTACACTATCATTATTTGATAAATAAGGTTTACCATTAATGTTTTGCAGGTATCTAAGATTTTTAATACCTTTCATTGCTAATAAATGATTTAGGAGAAGTTCACTCCCTATGGA
>JAEZRD010000046.1 GCA_023440975.1 Methanobacteriota archaeon
ATCCAAACTATTGTGTAAATCCATGTTCCAGTGTAAAATAATTGTAATTTATAAGGAACACTATATGGTAAACTTATATTTGAGAAGAATAGATGTGTCCAAGGATTACTATAAGCAATTATAAGAAATATAAAATTCCATTATTAGGGATTTCTGCATTTTTTTTAGTAATTGCTTATAGTAATCCTTGGACCCATTTGTTCTTTTCAAATATTAGTTTACCCACTAATGTTCCATATAAATTACAATTATTCTACACTGGGACATGGCTTTATACTGCAGTTTGGATTTATCAGTATTTATTATCTTTAGTTTCTATTTTAATCGTTATTAAAGGTATTATTAAGGGTTCAAAGATTTATAGAAATAGTTATCTTATTGCTTTAATTTCATCTTTAATAGCTGAAATAGTGATTTCTCTATCATTGACTTCTATTTATCCCGGATTCAGTTTCGCAGTAACAGCATATTTAATTGTGTTTGTATTCTTATCTTTTGCTATATTTACTTATGATGCATTTAATGTGATGAATATAGTTAATCAACATGCTATCGAAAGTGTGGATGTTGGAATTTTAAGTTTTAATAATAAAAATCTTTTATATGGGTTGAATCCTGCAAGTAAAATGATTGGACTTACTGATCATGATATTAATCATGATGTGGATGATGTTTTTAATAATCGTAGGGATGTATTGGATTTTTATAATAATAATAATTTAAATATTCAGAACTTTATTTTTGATGATTTATGGTTTGAAATTAAGAAAACTGATATTTTTGAGGAAGAGGAGTATATTGGTAAACTTTTAACTGTAACTAATATTACTGATAAGGTTAATCGGGAATTAGAGCTAGAGCAATTATCTGAAGAACGTAAGATTCTTTTACATGAGATTCATCATCGTGTTAAGAATAATCTTCAATTGGTTAGTAGTTATTTAAGTTTAGATTCACGTTATTATAAAAATAATCCTAATTATGTTATTGCTAAGACTCAAAATCGTCTTGATACTATGGCTTTAGCTCATGAAGAAGTTTATAAGTCTAATGATGTTGCTAATATTCCTGTTGAACCTTTAATTGTAAATGTAGTAGGTGACTTGTTAACTAAGTTTAATGCTATTAATATTAAATTTAAATATGAAATTGATGATATATTTATTGATATTGATAAGGCTATGCCTTTATGTTTCTTAATTACTGAAATAACTTTAAATGTTATAACTCATGCTTATCCTAATAACAGTGAGGGTAATTTTTATATAGATTTAAAATCTAGTGAAAATAGTTATATTTTAAAAATTTGGGATGAGGGTAAGGGTTTACCTGAGAATGTGAATTTTAGTTCTTCTGATTCTTTAGGTTTTAATATTATTCATAGATTAGCTGATCAGTTAGAAGCTGAGTTAACTCTTTTAAGTGATGTTAAGGGTTTTGGTGTTAAGTTGGTCTTTTCTAAGGATTAATTTAATTTTTTTTATTTTTACTTTTTAAGATAATTTTTTCACTACTTTTCTATTTTTTAATACTTTCTATTAAACTGTTTATATATTTTAAAACTTAATGTGTTGTTTAATAATATTTTACAAAATTTAATAACACTATAACAATTTTTATTTAAAAAAATATAAAAACCATTAATTAATACATAATAGTATAATATAAATATTTTATAAAAAAATTGGGTGTTTATTAAAAATGTTTAAATGGATAGTTAACGAGGAAGAATCTGATATTTCTAAAATATTAGAATTATCAAACCTAAAAGATTTTTATCAAAAAGTTCCTTTATACCAAAAAGTCAATGATTTTCCATATAATAACTTATGCGAAAAATTAGATTATGATATAGTTGTCTTAAAACCCGTAAAAGATGATTTTCTCATATTATATGTTAACAAAGTATTTTGGCGAATATATGGAGAAAATTTTCCAGATTACATGAAAGGCCGATTATTAGGAGAACTATTCCCCATCTTTAAAAAAACAGGTGTAATTAAAAAATATTCAGATTCATACAATAATAAAACTGAGAATAAATTTCTATTTAAAATGCTTGAAGACGAAAATCTAATATTTGCAGGAGATCAATTCTGTGTTCGTCAAAACGATTTACTCTTTGTATTTACAAAAGATCAAACAGAATACTATGAAAAACATGATTCTGAGAAAAAATCCACATTTCCCATAATTAAAATTAATAAATATGGAAAAATAATTGATGCTAATAACTCTTTTTTTAAAAACACAAAATATTCCATAGAAGAACTTAACCTTATAGGTTTAGAAAGTATTTTAAAAACATTCAATTCCCCCACCCAGGATGCTAAAAATTTTAATGAACTACTAAATTTAATGTTTAAATATAAAATACCCGTTTTTGATTTTGAAGCTGAAATCCTTAGAAAAAATGGAACATGCACATGGTTAACTGTTCATATGCGTTTAATTAATAATGAATCTGTTCGTTTAATTTTAAGGGATATAACAAATAATAAAAAACAGGAATTAATTGTTAAAGATTTAATGGAACAATTTTCAGATTTAGAAGGATCTAAAAACACAGCTTTCATTGTTTATGAT
>JAEZRD010000098.1 GCA_023440975.1 Methanobacteriota archaeon
GTTTATTAATGTTTAATTTTAGAAATTCAGGACCTAAATCTTCTAGAACACCAATATGTACAATTCCAGAATAAATATGTTTTAAACCTATCTCTTGACCAATAGAATTTTTTAAAATATTAGCTTCATGATTAAGAGAATTAACAGCTTTATCACTTCTACCTAATGCAGATTGAATATCTCCCATGTTTTTAGTAGCTTCCAATGCTATTTCCACAAACTTTTTTTCGTCTTTATAAGATATAACATCTCTTAATTCACATACTGCATCAGCAAATGTTTGACGAACTATTTCTCCACTGTTATTTTCTAATTGTATAGAATAAGTTAAAAAAGGATTTTGAGATACAATTCTAGCAATTGTATCAATCATGAGATTATAAATTGGACTTTCAAAGTCTTGTGTATCTTTAACATTAACATTTAATTTTGCAATTGTATAAGCAGTAGAAATATAAGAAAAATGGGTTAAGACTTGTACTATAGCCATCATTTTGTCATGTTCTTTAGGAATAGTTTCAATAACTCTCATTTTTTTATTTTCTAAAAATTTTTTAACTTTAGGATACCATTTTCCCTTTTTAATAGGTGTTAAAACAATTATTTGCCCATTTAAGCTAGTTGTTCTAGGACCAAAAACAGGGTGAGTTGGAATGAACTCTGCATCGTCGGGAACAAATTCATTCATAACATCAGAAGGGCCTTCTTTTACACTTGTTACATCAATCATTAAAGATCCAGGACTCATAAAAGGAGCTAACTCTTTTATAACACTACGTGTACTACTTATAGGAACAGCAATTACAACAATATCACTAGATTTAACAACTTCTTCATTATTTGCAGAGTATTTAACACCTAATTCTCCACTAGTAATTTTTCCAATTATTTTGTCTCGACCTGTGATTGTTACATCAAATTTTTCTCTTTTAAAGAACCATCCTAATGTTTTTCCCAAACCTCTAGTTCCACCAATAATTCCAACTTTCATTTTTATCAAACTATAATAAATTTTATAATATATTAAAATAAATTCATCATTTTATATAATTATATTTATTATTCAATATAATTAATATTATAATTATTAAAGAATCATGAAAGTTTAAAGGAGTATACTATTTACATGAAAATTACTTATCAAGATAAGAAAAAAGGAGTTATAGAACTTCTTCCAGAAATATTGGATGATTTATGGCACTTATCTCACATAATAGAAATTGGAGACATTGTTTCATCTAAAACTACCCGCCGTATTCAAGATACATCAGGGGATAAAATTAGAAGTGATAGAGGTGTTAAAAAAACTTTCACATTAGGAGTTAAAGTTGAAAATATTAGCTTTCATAAATTTACAGGTAAACTTCGAATTACTGGATCAATTGTTCAAGGGCCAGAAGAACTTGTTCCTTTAGGTTCACACCATACTATAGAAGCCAAACTTAACACACCCATAAAAATAACAAAAATAGTCTGGTCAAAGTGGGTATTAAAAAGAATTAATCAAGCAATCCAATCATCAAAAAAATTATCTGCAATAATTATCAGTTTAGAAGATGACATAGCAGATATTGGTTTAATTAGACAATTTGGGGTAGAATATTATGGGCCGATTATTGGAAATGTTTCAGGTAAAAGAATTGTAGATAAAAATAGACAAAAAACTTTGAATCAATTTTATCAGAAAATTGTTGAAGTAATATCTCGTTTTGAATATGTTTCAACTTTCATTATTTCTGGTCCAGGTTTTTACAAAAATGATTTTTTTAAATATTTACAGGATAAATATCCTGAAATAGCTAAAAAGTCTATTATTGAAAATTCTGGTTCTGGAGGTAGATCTGGAATTCATGAGGTTTTAAAAAAGGGAACTATTGAAAAATTAACTGCTGAAAATAGAATTGCATTTGAAATGTCTCTTTTAGAAGAAATATTTGAAGAATTGTCTAAAGGAACTCCTAAAGTTGCTTATGGTATTGAGGAGGTAACTAATGCTGTAAATTTAGGGGCTGTTAATAAATTAGTTATTTTAGATACTGATATTAAGGTGAAAGATTCACAATCTTTAATGGATATGGTTGAAAACATGTCTGGTGAAGTTGTTATTATAAGTAGTGAGCATGAAGGGGGTAATCAGTTAAAATCTCTTGGTGGAGTAGCTGCTTTGCTTCGTTATTCAATTAATTAATCTTTTTTTATAAATTTTTATTATTTTAAAAACTATTATATATCAGTTTTTACTAAAATTTTACTAGTAAAGTCTTATAAAAATTTTTTATTTCGTCGCTATGGGAACGATTAAAGTTTTTATAAGTAAGCAATAAAACTTATTAAGGATTTGTGTATTTTTATTAAGTACATTTTAACATTTCCATATCTAATTAAAAATTTTCTTGCAATTATTATAAAATAGAATATTAAAAATCTATTTGGTTTTTATTAAAAATTTAGGTGTTTAAAAGCATGCAACTCATTTATCTTCAATTGTTTGGATTATTCTTAATATCTTTTTTCGGAACAATGATATTAAATATCATTTTCAGATTTTTTGGTAAGAGAAGATTATTAGGTAATCTATATCAAAATATTAGAGGCGGTACGCCTCGTGCAATAGGGTTAATCCCTTTTATTTTACTTAGTTTATTTTTACCTCAAGGATATAATAATTTGGTTCTTATAATTGGAATATTTGCGTTTATAGATGATTTATTGGGAAGAGTTAAAATATTTAATCTTTCAATAGAATGGGGTCAATTATCTCGTGGAATTGGAATGTTGCTTGTTATGGCTGTAGGTTATCCTATTATGGGATGGTCTGCTATTCTAGTTGCATTAATGGTTCAACCATTAAATATTTCAGATATGCAACCAGGTTCTACTTGTAGTGTTGTACTTATAATGAGTGTTATAGTAAGTCTTTTAATGATATTAACTGGAGTGCAACCAATATCTGAATTACCAGCATTCTACACTCCTATACTAATAATTGCAGTATGTTTAGGTTATGCTCCTTTAGATTATTCTGGAAAAATAATGTTAGGAGAAGTTGGAAACCATTCTTTTGCAATTGCTTTAGGAATAACATTCTATATGTTAGGAGGATTTTGGTGGACATTAATATTCTTCATAATAACTACAATTTTAATAGCATTTATTAGAAGAAATAGTTTAAACAGATTTTTAACAACAAAATTAAAAATTTATAACCCTACACCAGGTGATTATTTTATGGATGTATTAACTGGTGGTGGTTTAGGAGATATTCTTAGAAAATTAATATTAAAAAATAACCAAATAACCGTAACTAACACTGTATTAATCCTTTTAGGATTCAGAAGATTATTATACAATCCTTATGCACCTAATAATAAACAACATTTTTCTAATGATATTTCTTTAAATACTAAAAGTCTTAGAAAATTTTAGTTTTTATATTTTTTTTAATATTTTTTTAATTTCATATTAAATTAGTTTATTTCTTCTATTTTTATCTTAAAAGAGTTTTAATAATAGTAAACTATATTAATTAAAAATAACTATTATAAATTAAATTAATAATCAAAACAAACATTTTTTATAATTTTTTTTACTATAAACTGTTTAAATTTTACAATAAAAATAATAGATTTAGTTAATCTTTTTAATTGTTATGTTAGTTTATAAACATTAAAAAAATAGGATTTTAATATGGAATTATAATTCATTGGATTTGTAATTATGAAAGCATTACTAGTTATCACAGGAAGAGGAATAGGTGGAGATGCAAGAGTAGGATTGAATGTAACCCAAGCTCTTGAAAATGAAGGCGTTCAGTGTGAAATTGCTTTAGATCATAATGCTCCAGGATTATTATATAAAAAAAATGGTTATTCCTGGCATAAAGTATCTATACCTCAAGCTGGAGGACATGCTGCTAGTAAAACTTCAACTATTAAAGCTGGGGTTAAAACATTAAAAGCAGCAAGAGAAACAAAAAAATTAATCAAACAGCTTAAACCAGATATTGTAGTGGGAATTATTGGTGGAGGAGCTGTTATTGGTTGTTTAGCTGCTAAATTAGCTAAGGTTCCAGCTGTTGGTTTAATAGACACTCCGTTAGATTCAAAAGTATGTTCAAAATTAAATTATTGTATAGTTTTACCTGAAAATCAACTGTTTAAATCTAATAATCTTCCTTCAAATTTAGAAAAATCATTTTTCCCTTTAACTCCAGGTATTACAAAGGGAGATAAAAATCAAGGTTTAAATAAAGTAAAAGAACATATTAAAGAAGTTAAATCAAATAATCCCAATAAAAAATTTGCAGATTTTGATGAAAATAAAACAACTTTACTCTTTTCTTCAGGATCTTCTCTGTTTGAAATGACTGTTAAGGCTGTAGAAAATTTTACAAATATTGTAAATGATGAATATAATATATTATTAGTGGGGGATCCTTTAGAGAAAGAATATTTAAAAATGGTTGATGATTCTAAAGTAATTAATTTAGGTTATATTGATTGGATTAAAGATTGTTATGCTTTAACAGATTTAGCTGTATTAACTGATGATGGAAATATGATGCAGGAATCATTGGCTTGTGAATTACCATCTATAGCTTTGACAAAAGTTAAGTATGGTCGTTATCATAATATGGCAGCAATATTTCCAGGTGCAGTTGTGGAATCAGATATTCAAGACTTAAATGATAAAATATTCGATACTTTAAAAAATCTCGATAGTATTCAAGCAAAAACTAAAGAATATAGTCAAGAAATATTATCTTCAGGTAAAAAAATAGCTAATATTGTAATAAATGAAGCTAATAAAAAATAATGGGAATAAGTTTTTTTTGAACTTATTCTTTTTACATATATTTTAAAATTTTATAATAAGTGTCTGTAGATGGGTGTAATTCTAAAAACTCATCAAAATCTTCTTTTGTAATTCCTAAATTTATTAAAAATGCCATATAAGCAGTATCACTTACACTAGATGGAGATATTGCAGATGCATTTTCAACTTTATTGGTTTTTTTATTTATGCTTAAGCTAGTTAAACCTGTTTCTGAGGTTAATAATCTCCAAAATGCTCCAGGCCCTGCTCCACCAGGTTGCACTATTTTTCGTATTTCATTTTCATCTGTATTATTAGTGTCATTTTTTATAAAGCTTACATCTAAATCTAAACTTATAGCTTCTGGGGTATTTTTATAATGAACTGCATTTGAATATCCTGCCATATTTCTTGCAGCAGTTAATCCTTCTCTTCTTGCTACGGGTGTTAATTGGATTCCTCCAGTAACATCACCTGCAGCATAAATGTTTGGATGTGAAGTTTTCATCATTTTATCTACTTTGATACTCCCATCATCATTTAAGTCTACAATATTTTTAAATGCTTCACTATTTGGTGTTCGTCCTGTTGCAATTAATGTTTTTCCAATGAAAGTTCCAGAGGATGTAATAACTTTATCTTCTTGAATTTCGTTTATGTTTGTATTTTCGTAGATATTGACTTTTTTTAATAATTTTCTTATTGTGTAATCTTTAATTTCAGGTTCTAAATTTTTTAGCACGGAACTTCTAGCTAATATGTTTACTTCACCACCATATGATGTAAAAATATTGGATAATTCGCATGCTATTATTCCTCCACCTATAATGTTTATTGTATCTGGAAGTTCTTTTAATTTAAGTATGTCACTGCTTGTTAAAGCATGTTTTACTCCAAGGATATTTGGAATAAATGGTCTTGCTCCAGTAGCTATCAATAAGTTATCTGCTTGGTATGTATCGCCATTAACTTTTACATTAATTTCATTATTTTCTCCTATTTCTACTTCTGCTTCACCATAAATAATTTCATTACCAACACTTTTATTTTCATTTTCTTCGATTTTTCTAAGCATTGCTTGTGTTTCTTTAATTTTTTCAACAACTTTTTCATAAGAAAAATCAATATTGGCAGTTATAATTCCTAAATCTTCGAATCTTTTAGATGTATTTAAAAATTTAGCTACATCATTTAATGCACATATAACCATACAACCTTCATTTAAGCAAGTTCCTGCAATATATCTTTTTTCTATTAATAGGACCTCTTCACCTAATTTTCCAAGCTCGTTTGCAGCTAATCTTCCTCCAGGCCCTGCACCTATTATTATATTTTTCATTTTCAATCACACTTAAAAATTTAATATATAATATTATATTCTTTGTAATGATTAATTATAACTGTCATTAAAATAATTAATCTTATTAACAAGAAATAAATATAATTTATATTAATAAAAATTATTATAAAACTACAACTTATTAAAGTTGAGGAGATGGATATTTATGTGTATAGCAGCACCAGCTAAAGTTGTTGAGTTAGATAAAGATGAAAAAGTCGCATTTGTTGAATTCGGTGGAGTTAAACAAAGAGCTAAGATTGATTTAATGCCTGATATTGAATTAGGGGATTATGTGTTAGTTCATGCAGGCTATGCTATAGAAAAATTAACTGAACAAGCAGCTCAAGAATCTTTAGAAGCATGGAATGAACTTTTAGAAATCCTTGATGAAGAAGATCAAGAACGTATTCAAGAAAATAATTAAATAAAATAAATATTTTTTCAATAATTTATAAAAATCATCATAAAATATAATGATGATTCTATTTTTTATATTTTTAAAATTAAAATTAGTTTAGAGTTAATATATTGAAACTCTAATTACACCAGATATTTTTAAAAATTCACTTATAAGATCTCCTGGTACGAACTCTTCAGTGATGATTGTTAGAACCGGGTTGTCATATAATTCTGTGTCACCTGCATAAGCTTGTCTTATGCTTATGTTTTTTGATGAAATTAATGCAGAAGCAGCTGCTAAAATTCCTTCATTGTCTTCTCCTACTTCTATTTCAATTACTCCAAGTCCTAAATTTTTAGCAATGTTTTTTAATAAAGTTCCTGCAGGTGTTATATTTCCGAAAATGTTTGATAATTCTTCATCTTTTGTAATAGTTTCGATTGTGGATTTTATGACTCTTCTGTCCACTCCTGCTGATTTTGCTAATGCAGCGTCGCTTATTTTTAAATTATCACAATAAATTTTGTTGTTTTTATCCACGCGTAATCCGAGTTCTATCATTTTTTGTGCAACAGCCATTCTTGCAGGATATTTTTTAAATTTTGTGTTTATTTCTTCCCACATTTATATCACTAATCCTTATTTTTTACTCTCAATGTTTATTTTTTCTACATTAATATACTATTTTGGTAAGTATATAAACTTTTATAAAATTAGTATGTTTTTTTTAAAATATTATTAGAAAAAAGTTAAAAAAGATAGTAGGCTAGATGGGATTCGAACCCATGACCTCACGGTTATCAGCCGTGCGCGCTAACCAAGCTGTGCCACTAGCCTATATAAAATAGTTAATTCTAACATAAAACTTTCAAGATTTTAAAAAATTGCTTAATTCTATATTAAAATTAGAGCTATATCAAATTTAGATTTTCTTAATATATATACCTTTTGGAAAAATTAATCAAAATTGGTATGATAAATTAAGAAAATTCATAATTCCTCGTAAAAAAAATTAAATATTAAAATTTTAAGCACTGAACATTTCAGTTAATTGCTCAGCCATTACATGACCGACAACTGTAACATTACATTTATCAATTTCTTCTAAAGATTCAGTAGCATTTTTTACATCAGCAGCTATACGAGTTACACTCATACAACTAGGATTAGTTGGTTGGATAGTTAGTGTTGCATTTTTACCATCAACTGCAATATTTCTTAAAATACCCATTTCTACAATACTCACACCCATATGAGGATCGTTTACAGTACTACAAGCTTCTTTAATCTTTTCAATTATTTCTTCAGACATATTTTTCGCCTCTAATTAATTTAATAATTTGAATATTCGTTAAAATTTATTTCATTGAATACTAATAATATTATTTCATTATTATTATGTTTGTATTTAAATATATCGATTGTTATTTTTTTCGATGTCTAATTTTAACTGCTACTCCACTTTTAGATTTTTCCATTTCAGAACCAGTTAATACAGATTTTCCTACAGCAACAACTTCATTGTCTTTAACAATTACTACTTCATCATTTGGAATAATATTATGGTCAGCTTTATCTATACCTGGAGAGAATAAAGTATTAGTTTCTAGATTAAAGTTAATTTCTATAACATTGATGTTATTTTCAAGTAATCTTTCACCACCAGATAAGTTTAAAGTATATAAACCATAATCCATATTAAGACGTGCAATTTGTTTATTATTAGAAAAAATCTTTTTATGATATCTACCTTTTGCAATAACATCATCAGTAATGAATTTATCTCCATTAACTCCGAATTGATATTTGCTTATAGAACGCAATTCATGTAAAGTTTTGTCATGTTTTTTAATTTTTTTATACTTTTTAAGTTCCATTCTTAAATTATAAATTGAATCTGGGGAAGTAGGCTTATTATCTTGACAAGAGTAAATACAATCATCTAAATATTCTCTACAAACTTCTTCATAACCCCCATGAACATTTGCAATCACATTTTTATCTGAAACATATTTCTTTAATAATTTTCCAGCAACTTTTATTTCTTCATGGCTCCAGTCTCCAGATACAGCTGTATCATATGATTGTATTGGAAATGTATTTTCCATTTCTCTAGGACATATTCCAAATGGTGAAGTTACTATAACTTCTTGATAACCTCTTGTTGCTCTTCTAAATTTTTGGTGAGATTTAGAATTAGAGTATGGCTTTTTCATACTACATGGAAGTACCACAATCACATCACCTTGAGGATCCATCATTTCCATACGATTTCTCCATCTTACTGCTTCTGGTCGGTATAAAGATTCTTCATTTGAGCATATTACTTTCATTGTTTTTTTCTCTCTTTAGATTTAATTAATTCTTGGTGATTTTTATAAAGTTGATTTATACTAGGATGATTTTCACCTAATTTCATTCTCCATTTATTAGCAGTAAAATCAACATCCACTTCGTCAGATCCATTTAATAAATTGTCTGCATGTGAAACTATTTTTTCTTCTAATGTTTGGGGAGTGTAATCTTTAATAGGTATACCAATTTTCTCGGCATCTTCTTTTGAAATACCAGTTCCAATATGTCTTTCTATAATATTTATTACTTCCTGTGAGTAACCTAATTCCTTAGCAATTTTGCCTCCAATATATGCATGATTTATATCGTTACTTTTAGATCTTCCAATATCATGGAGTAAAGCACCTTTACGTATTAATTCTTGGTTTGCTTCAGGATAATATTTAGCTATTTCTAATGCTTTTTTACAAACAGCTATAGAATGGTTAATTACCCATTCAGGACACCCTACCTTTTTTAAAAGTTCAATTTCCATAGTAAAACACTTTTTAAAAATATGTATAATTATTAAAATTTAAAATTAGAATTTATTTAATTTATTAAAGATTTAATAATTAATTAAAATTTTGTATAATAAAAAAAAGATAAAAATTTAAGAGATTTTGATTTTTAAATCTCTTATTTATTTGGAGTTAGATAATGCAACTTTATAAGTATCTTTATATTCATCAATTTTTGCTTTGATTTTTTCTATTTTTGGACTGTTGTCCTCGTAAATAATTTCTTCACCACATTGTGGACATATAAATCCTGTTTCAGTGGCATTATCAAAGTCAAATCGTGATTTATCATTTGGACATACGAAAAACATACCATTTTCTTCATTTTGTAATTGTTTTTCTAAATTATTGATAATGTTTGTTGCTTTATTTTCTATTTGTTCGTTTACTTCGTTATTATCAAATTTCCAAGTGTATGTGTACCATTGTGTTTCTGGATCTTTACTTCTTTTGTAACTAGCTAATTTAGCATCGTATAGTTTATATAAAACTTTTCTAACGATATTTAAACGAATTTCGGTTTTTTCAGCGATTTCTTCATCAGTATTTATTCCTTTTATTAAAGCTTTAACAATTGGAAGGTTTTCTTCATCTTTTTTAGGGTCGTTAGAAGAAGGGTCGTCTTTAATAACATCTACAATCAATGATTTGACTAAAGGGTCGCTAAGTATGGATTTTTTTGGCATTTAATTCTTTCCTCTCTTTTTCGTGTTTTATTCAATGTTTTATATTGCACTTTTTAATTCTAAGAGTAAGTGGTCATAAATTAAGAGTTGTGACAGTTTTTTTTAAGTGTTTAGAATTTGAGTGTTTTTAAAAAAAAATATTGATTAGACTACTGGATTTTTTATAATCTTAAGATTTATTATATATTTACTGTAATATAAATTTTCGCATTTGTTTATATTATATATAAATAATATTCATTAAATTTTATTTTTATAATTCTCTTAATAAGACAGCGGGAGTGTGTATAATTGTTTCTAATGATTCAACACTTACTTCGTCATATTCAGAATCAAGCACGCTTTTAGCACTATAAATAGTTTCCATACTTGTTTCTAAAGATTTTTGATATTCTTCAGCAGTATTCGCTAATTTTAAAGCTTTTTCAATATTTAATTTTTTAGAAGTTCCTAAAGGTGTAGATCCTTCGTTAGAACCAAGTTGTCCTAAAAAATATCCAAAAACTCCTTTATTTTTTTTAATAGGTTCAATTGCTATGGGTAAACCAGTAAAATAAGTATTATGTATTTTGTATGTAGCATCTGTATCAATTATTAAAACAGTTAAATCTTTCCCAGTTTTATCTTTAATAGTTTTAGCTATATTTTTTGCAACTAATTCAGGATTTTCAGGCAATAAAGAAACATAAGTCCCAGGAGCATTACTTAAATCAATTCCTGCTTCTGATGCTGGTTTAAGAGCATGTTTCCAACCATATAAATCTAAAACAAGTTCTTTATGTCTTTCAGCTTCTTTAGGTAATTTTTTTAAGTTTTTTATAGTTCTTTTCTTAATTCCTAACAAAGGTCCTAAGAAATAACCCCAAAAATATTTGCTCCAAATATTTGCTAAAAATTTTGCTTTTAAAGATGGATTATAAATTTGTTCATCAACTAATCTGCCTTGTGAAACACTAATAGGAGTTTCAGCTATTACTAAATAATCTCCATCTTCACAATTAAATAATATAGTTTCAATTAACTTATTTAAACTTTCATTAGGTTCAATGTATGTTGTTTTAATAGGTATTACTTCATAATCATTTATGATGATATTGTTAGTTTGATTATTATCCTTATTTTCAGTTGGAACATTATTTTGCATTTTTTTCCTCTACAATAGGTTTAAAATTATAATTCTACTTTAACCTATATTTAAAATAGGTTTATTTTTATTTATATTTTTTTAAACTAAATTTTTATATTATATGTTTTAGAGAATTATATTTAAAAATTGTTTTACTTTGTTATATTGAAAAATTTTTAGGAAATTTTTATTTTAAACCTAATTTTAATTATTCATTGAAACATAAGTAAAAATCTTTGAAAATTCTTAAATTTGAGGTTGTTTTAATGGAAAAATCAATAACTTACTTTGAAAAATCCGGAGAAGAAAATACTAATAAGGTTATATCTTTAGTTAAAGATAGATTAAAAGATTCAGATATTAAATATGTTGCTATTGCTTCTGCATCTGGAGAATCTGCACTTAAATTAGCAAATGCTTTAGAAGATGTTACTATAATTAATGTTACTCATCATGCAGGTTTTCATAATCCTAATCAATTAGATATAACTGATGAAATGAGATTAAAACTTGAAGATATGGGTGTTGTAACTTTTGTAGGATCTCATGCATTAAGTGGAGTTGGAAAAGGAATAGCTAAACAATTAGGAGGGTTAAACCCTGTAGAGATTGTTGCACAAACATATAGAACATTTTCCCAAGGAATAAAAGTTTGTGCAGAAATAAGTATTATGCTTGCAGATGCAGGTTTGGTTCCGGTAGGTGAAGAAATACTTGCTATTGGTGGTACAGGTCATGGTATTGATACTGCAGCAATAGTTACTCCAGTTAATATGACTAAAGTTTTTGATATTAAATTTCATGAAATTATAGCAATGCCAAGAGATTAATTTCTTTTATATAATATTTTACATGAATATTTATTATTTATTCTTTGTTTAAACAATATTTTTAAATTTTTGATAAGAGTTATATACTTGAAAAATTTAAATAAAATACATAAATTAGTTTAAAGGAAACTAATAAAAAAACCAAAATTTAACCATTATTTAGGATAGATAAAAGCAGTATTTTTCTATTCTATACTTAATAAGTTAAAATAGCATTGTAAAAGAGCTTAATTATTTAAATGCCTTAACAAATTCGGCATATTGTGAATTCATCTTATTTGGGATACTATAAGATTTAAATTCATATACTTAATTTTTTTTATTTTGTTGAATATGACTTATTGAGAAGAAATAAAACTATAAAAATGTTAATGTGGGGTTAGTAATGAAATTTATAGATGATGCAATAAAAGAATCCGAAAAACGGATGGAAAATGAAGATGTTAATAGATCTTCTTCTGATTTAGATGAAGAATTATTAGCTTTAATTGATAAAAGTCGTGCACAAATCACTGTTATTGGTACTGGTGGTGCAGGTAATAATACTATTTCTAGATTAAATGAAATGGGTATTGAAGGGGCAAATACCATTACTGTTAATACTGATGCTCAAGATTTATTTTATAGCCAAGCAGACAAAAAATTACTTTTAGGAAGAAACACTTGTGGAGGTCTTGGTGCAGGTGGAGAACCTACTGTTGGTGAAGAATGTGCTGAAGAAAGTGAAGATGATATTAGAGAAGAATTAGATGGCTCTGATATGGTATTTGTAACTTGTGGACTTGGAGGAGGAACTGGTACTGGTTCCGCACCTATTATATCTAAATTAGCTAAAAAAGCAGGAGCTTTAACTGTTGCTGTGGCTACTATGCCATTTTCAGCTGAAGGTATTAAAAGAAGAGAAAATGCAGAAAAAGGTTTAGAAAAATTACAAACCAATGCAGATACTGTAATTGTGATTCCTAATGATAAACTTTTAGAAGTAGCTCCAAATCTTCCTTTAAACAAAGCTTTCATGGTTTCTGATGAAATTTTAGGTAGAGCTGTAAAAGGCATTACAGAATTAATTACAAAAACTGGCTTAGTAAGTTTAGATTTTGCTGATATTAGATCAATTATGCAAGGTTCTGGCATGGCAATGATTGGTATGGGTGAATCTGATTCTGGGGATAGAGCTTTAGAATCTGTTCATGAAGCTTTAAGCAGTCCATTATTAGATCTTGATATATCTAATGCTAAAGGTGCATTAATTAATATTTCAGGTAGTTCTGATTTAACATTACATGAATCAGAAAAAATTGTGCAAATTGTAGCTGATAAATTAGATCCAGAAGCTAATATCATTTGGGGAGCTCAAATTGATGAAACATTACAAAACGCAATTAGAACAACAATTGTTGTATCTGGTGTTAAAGGTCAATATGAGTTTAATGACAAACCTGACTTTTCTGAATTAGATGAAACTAAATCTGATGTTAAAGAAGCAGAAGTCGATCCTTTAGATGATTTAATTGATGGAATTTTTTAGATTTTAATTTAAAAAATTAATTTTTTATTTATATTTTTTTAGCTAGGACTATAAGTTTAATAATAGTCCTTTTTAAGCTATTTTTTTTCATTTAAACTATTTTTAAAGATTTTTCTTATTTTAATGAAAACCTTTATAAATAATCATATTAAAAATACTAATATAATCTAAGAAATTTAAGTTTAATATTTTTTGGATTAAAAATTAATTATTATTATAACAAATTATTTTTATTATATATGCAGGGATTATCAATGAGTTTTAAAGAAGATGCTAGTGATTTCAATAAACAATGTAAAAGAGTTATTCGAGTAGCTAAAAAGCCTGATGGTGAAGAATATGTCAACTTTATTAAAGTTGCAGCTATAGGTATTTTAATTATCGGTGCTGTTGGTTTTGTTATTGTTATTATTGGTCAATTATTAAGTTTATAACTTAAAGGGACTAGTAAAATAATTTATTGATTTATTTACTGTTTTATATTTTTTTAATTAAATTTTTTAGGCCTATTGTGGTCTTAAAATTTTTTAAGTTTTATAATTATTGGAAAATTTTTTCCATAATTCAATAACTATTTTATATATTTTATGTGTAAATTTGAAAAGTTTAAATACTTGTTAAGTTAAACATATAGATATTATATTAATCTAATTTTATTATATTTCTTTATTAATGAAAATTAGTTATTTAGTTTAATGCTCATGTATTAAACTTTATTTTTAATAATATGGTAGAATAAACAATTAGGTTATATAATAAATAATTTAATCAGTTATTTTATTAATTAATAGAATATTAATTATATATATAGGTGAATTTTACATGGAAGATACTCAAAATTCCATATTTGCTCTTAAAACTTCAGCAGGTCAGGAAAGAAATGTTGCTAGAATGCTAGCTAGAAAGATTCAAGATTCTGGTATTGGTGTAACATCTATTCTTGTCCCTGAATCATTAAAAGGATATATTATAGTAGAATCTTATACAAAAATTGATATGCGTAATCCGGTAATGAAGATTCCTCATTTAAGAGGAATTGTCGAAGGAAAACATGATATTACTTTTGAAGAAGTGAAAAGATTCTTAAAACCAGAACCTATTATATCTTCTATACAAAAAGGAAGTATTGTTGAACTTGTTTCTGGTCCTTTTAAAGGTGAAAGAGCTAAAGTGGTTCGTATAGATGAATCTCGTGAAGAGGTAGTTCTCGAGCTAATAGAAGCTGCAGTTCCAATTCCGGTAACTGTTAAAGCTGATCAAATTAGAATTATTCAAAAGGAGGCTGACTAATGGCTAAAGATACAGTTGAAATCCTCATAGAAGGTGGAAGCGCCACTCCGGGACCACCATTAGGTCCTGCTATTGGCCCTTTCGGTATCAATATGATGCAAGTAGTTGAAGAAATCAATGAAAAAAGTGCGGATTTCAAGGGAATGAAAGTTCCTGTTATAGTCACTATTGATAGTGATACAAAAGATTTTGAAATCTCTATAGGTACTCCTCCTACTACAGCTCTCATTATGGATGAACTCAATATTGAAAAAGGTTCTCATGAACCTGGTACTGAAGTTGCAGCTGATTTATCAGTTGAACAAGCTTTAAAAATTGCTAGAATGAAATATGATTCATTATTAGCAAATGATTACAAGCATGGTGCTAAAGAAGTAATGGGTACATGTGTAAGTATGGGACTTACTGTTGATGGTAAAGATCCTAGAGAAGCTCAAAAAGCTGTAGATGCTGGAGAGTATGATGATATTTTAGGAGAATAAACTTCTAGAATATTATTTAAAAATTTCATATTAAAAAAATTAAAAAAAAGGTTTTGTAAATGATGTTACAATAAAAAAAGGCTCTTTGGGAGTTGGAATTGTAATTGATATGAAATTATTTACTTTATGTTCATGTAATCGTATTTATTACAGAAACTCATAGTATGAATAATTCTAATTAATCATAACTTATGGTTTCTATTCTCGATTACTCATGAAACCAAAAAAATTGAATAAATATCCAATGAACTTTTAAAAAGTTCATGGAGGATTTGATATGACACAAGAAATATTAGAAGCGGTGAAGGAGGCTAAAGAACAGTCAAAGCCGAGAAACTTCACACAGTCTGTTGATGTTATTATTAATATCAAAGACTTAGATGTCAAAAGACCTGAAAATCGGTTTGATGAGGAAGTTGCTCTCCCTAATGGCCGAGGCAAAGAAATTAAAATCGGAGTCATCGGTGATGGGGAATTGGCAGTTCAAGCTAAAAACGCTGGCGTAGATCTTGTTTTGTCTAAAGAAGATTTAGAAGAGTTAGGAAAAGATAGAGGTCAAGCTAAAAAAATAGCAAACTCTATTGATTCTTTTATTGCTCAAGCTGATATGATGCCTTTGGTTGGTAGATTCTTAGGTCCAATTCTTGGTCCTCGTAAGAAAATGCCTAAACCAGTACCAGCAAGTATCAAACTTGATCCTTTACTTGATAGATTACAAAGTACTATCAAAGTGGGAGTTAAACAGCAACCTTCTATTCAAGTTTTAGTTGGAACACAAGATATGGACGATCAAGCAATAGCTGACAATATTGAAGCTGTTCTCGCAGTTCTAGACCGCAACTTAGAGAAAGGAAGAAACCAAATAAAATCCATGTTTATTAAAACAACTATGGGTTCAGTAGTGCGGGTGATTTAAAATGGCTCATGTTGCTGAATGGAAGAAAGAAGAAGTTAAAGAACTTAAAGATATGATAGATTCTCATGAAGTTATTGGGATTGTTAATTTATTAAACATTCCTGCAAAACAACTTCAAGAAATGAGAAAATCTCTTGGCGGCCATGCTGTTATTAGATTATCTAAAAAGAATCTTATGAATTTAGCTTTTGAAGATTGTGCTAATGAAAAGGCAAATATTAATGGTCTTTCCGAATATATGGAAGGTCAACCTGCTCTTGTAGCAACTGATATGAACCCTTTCAGATTATTCAAAATATTGGAAGATAACAAGACTTCTGCTCCTGCAAAGGTTGGAAGTGTTGCTCCTGAAGATATTATTATTCCTGCAGGGGATACTGGTTTTGAACCAGGTCCATTCCTTGGTGAATTACAACAAGTAGGAGTACAAGCTAAAATTGATAAGGGTAAAATTGTAGTTTCTAAAGACTGTGTATTAGTTCCTGAAGGAGAAGAAGTTTCTAAACAAGCAGCTTCTACTTTATCTAGATTAGGAATTAATCCTATGGAAGTGGGAATCGATTTACAAGCTGTGTATGAAGATGAATCAATCTATACTTCTGATGTATTAGCAATTGATGAAGAAAAAACTCTTGCAGATGTTCAAAATGCTTTCAGAAAAGCTTTCAATTTATCTGTATTTGCAGCAATACCTACAAAAGAAACTATTTCAGCTATTATTGGATCTGCTTACACTAAAGCAACAAATGTTGCTGTTGAAGCAGGAATTTTAACTTCTGAAACTACTGACATTTTATTAGGATTAGCTCAAGCTAAAATGTTAGCTTTAGCTAGTGAAGTATCTGGCACTGAAGGTGCTATTAGTGATGAATTAGCAGATAAATTAGCTAATCGTCCTGTAGCAGTTGTAGAAACAGTTGTCTCAGAAACTCCTGATGAAGAGGAAGATGAAGAAGAAGAACAAAGTGAAGAAGAAGCTGAAGAAGAAGCAGCAGCAGGGTTAGGTGCCTTGTTTGGCTGATCATATTTAATTTAAACTTTTTATTGTTTTAAAACATCTAATATTATTAAAAAACAAAAATTATTTAAGAATAAACAAAATGGTGATAACATGGAATATATATATGCGGCAATGATTTTGCACACCACTGGTAAAGAAATTAATGAAGAAAACGTAAAAAACATTATTGAAGCAGCTGGAGAAGAAGCTGATGATTCTAGAATCAAAGCTTTAATTGCAGCTTTAGAAGATGTTGATATTGATGAAGCTATGGAAACATCTGCTATGGCAGCAGCACCAGTAGCTGCAGCACCTGTTGCAGCTGAAGCTGAAGAAGAAGAGGAAGAAGAGGAAGAAGAACAAAGTGAAGAAGAAGCTGAAGAAGAAGCAGCTGCTGGATTAGGTGCTTTATTCGGATAGATTCTTCTATCTTTTTTTCATTTTTTTTCTTTTTTTTTACAAGATAAAATTAACAATTGTTAACTTTTTATTGAAAATCTTTTTAAATTATTATAACAAAATATTATAACAGTATTGATTTTTAAACAATCGATTTAACTTTAATTTTAAAATTACTTAATAATTTATAAAAAAAATCAGCTGATAATTATGTCTAATATACTTGAAGATTTAGGATACACAAAACAAGAATGTAAAACTTGTGGAAAAATATTTTGGTCACAAATAGACCGAGATACATGCGGAGATGCTCCTTGTGATGAATATGAATTCATAGGAAACCCCGCAACAGATAAAGGATACAACTTATACGAAATTCAAAAAACATTTAAAGAATTCTTTGAACAACGAGGACACACACCAGTATCCCGTTATCCAGTACTTGCAAAAAGATGGAGAGATGATGTATTCTTAGTTGGAGCAACAATATTCCTTTTCCAACCATGGATAACCTCAGGTTTAGTACAACCTCCAGCAAACCCACTAACAATCGCACAACCATCAATAAGATTAAACGATGTAGATAACGTAGGAAGAACTGGAAGACACATGACATGTTTCACAATGGGAGCACACCATGCATTCAACTACCCAGATAATGAAATCTACTGGGAAGATCAAACAATAACATACTGTCATGAATTCATGAAATCAATTGGAATAAACACCGAAGACATAACATTCATAGAATCTTGGTGGCAAGGAGGAGGAAACGAAGGACCATGTTATGAAGTAATGGTCAGAGGAGTAGAACTAGCTACTCTAGTTTTCATACAATACAAAACATTACCAAATGGAGAAAAAGAAGAAATACCATTAAAAGTAGTAGATACTGGATATGGATTAGAAAGATTTGCATGGATTTCTCAAGGAACACCAACAGCTTACGATGCATGTTTTGGACCAGTTATAGAAAAACTAAAACAATTAACCAATGTCCAAGTTAATGAAAAAATATTAGCAGAAAATGCACAAATCGCTGGAATGATGGATATAGAAACATATGCCGATATTAGAGAACTACGTGAAAAAGTAGCAAATAAACTAGGAATATCCATGGAAGAATATTTGGAATCTGCCTTACCAATGGAAGCTATCTACATAATAGCAGACCATACTAGATGCTTAGCATTCATGCTCACTGATGGAATAATACCATCAAATGTTAAAGAAGGATACTTAGCAAGATTAGTATTACGTAGAACAATTCGTTTCATGAAGGAATTAAACATGAAAGAATCCTTATCTGATATTATGGAAATACAATTAGACTTCTTAAATGATTTCTATCCTGAAATAAAAGATTCACAAGAACATATAATGAACATAATAAATCTTGAAGAAGAAAGATATGGAAAAACTGTTAATAAAGGACGAAAAGTTGTAAAAAGAACAATTAAAAAACTTAAAAAAGAAGGAAAAGCAAGCATGCCCCTTGAAACTTTAATTGACTTATATGATGCACATGGAATGCCTCCAGAAACAGTTCAAGAATTTGCAACCGACGACTTTGAAGTAAACATACCTGATAATTTCTTCACACAAGTAGCAGCAATGCATGAAACAGATGAAGTAAAAGAAAAAGAAGATTTCCAAATTGATGCTCCAAAAACAGATTTACTATTTTATAAAGACTTTAAACAAACTGAAACCACAGCAAAAATATTAGATGTCGTAAATAAAGATGGAAAATTAAATGTAATATTAAATCAAACAGTTTTCTATCCTGAAGGAGGAGGTCAACCTTCTGATATCGGTACTATATCTGTGGATGATAAAGAATTTAAAGTGGTATATGCTTCAAAATTAAATAATATTGTCTTACATCAAATTGACATTGGAGAAAATGAAGAAATTGAAACTGTTGAAGAAACACTTAACAATTTAATTGGTAAAGATGTAAAATCAGAAATCGATTGGAATAGAAGAATCACTCTTGCAAGACATCATACTGCTACCCATTTAGTTGTTGCTGCAGCAAAACAAGTATTAGGTAATCATATATGGCAAGCAGGAGCACAAAAAGGTTTAGCACGTTCACGTATAGATTTATCTCATTATAAACGTATTTCCCAAGAAGAAATTGATGAAATAGAAAAAATCGCAAACGAGTTGGTAATGAAAAATATAGAATTAGATATCAATTGGTTAACTCGTGATGAAGCAGAAAAAAACTATGGATTTGTACTTTATCAAGGAGGAGTTGTTCCTGGTTCAGATATACGTGTAGTAAGAATACCTGGAATTGATGTTCAAGCTTGTGCAGGTACTCATGTACCAAGAACTGGAGATGTGGGTCCAATCAAGATTAATAAAACTGAAAGAGTTCAAGATGGTGTTGAAAGAATAGACTTCTCAGCAGGTCTTGCAGCAGTAGATTCCATTCAATTAGACAAAACTTACCTTCGTGAAAGCTCAAACACTTTTAAAGTTAACAATGATCAGTTACCAAAAACTTGTGACAGATTCTTCACAGAATGGAAAGCACAAAAAAATGAAATCAAAAAACTTCAAAATGAAATTGCTTCCCTAAAAATTAATAATTTAACAGATAACCTTGAAGAAATTAATGGATTAAGTGTACTTAAAAAGATTATTGAAGGAAATATTAAAGAATTACAAAATATTGCAACAGATTTTACAGATAATGAAAAAGCAGATTTAGTATTCCTAGGTAATAATGAAGGTAAAATTGTTGGTGCAGCATCACAAAAAGCAATAGATGCTGGAGTAAAAGTTAATGATATAATTAAAGAATCTGCAACTATCCTTGGAGGGGGAGGAGGAGGTCGTCCAAATCTTGCTCAAGGTGCAGGTAAAAACATAGATAAAATGGAAGAAGCTTTAAATAAAGCATTAGAACTTTTAAATTAAGGATAGTAAAATTTATGAAACATGATTTAATAATAGCACGTTATGGTGAAGTTGGTCTGAAAAGTCATAAAGTTCGAAGTAGATTTGAAAGACGTTTAGTAAAGAATATACAAGCAAGTATTGATGCAGAAATTGATGTTGATCAAGCAAGAATATTTATTTTCCCAGAAAACTTTGATGAAGCATTAGAAAAATTATCAAAAATTTTTGGATTAGTTTCTTTCTCACCAGCTGTGGCTACTCACACAACATTTGATGAAATAGAAGATACTTTATCAAAATATGTTGATGAACTTGAAAAAAATGGATTAATAAATAAAAACACAAAGTTTGCTATACGATGTCGTAGAGTAGGATCTCATGATTTCTCATCACAAGAATTAGCAGCATATGCTGGAAGTGTAGTAGTTAAAAAAATAGGATCTCCAGTTGACTTAACAAATCCGGATTTAGAAATATTTGTTGAAGTTCGAGACAATGATACATATATTTATCATGAAAAAATCCAAGGGCCTGGAGGATTACCTTTAGGGACTCAAGGAAAAGTTATAGTGCTCATATCAAGTGGTATAGATTCTCCAGTTGCAGCTTATATGATGATGAAAAGAGGTTGCCAAGTCATAGCATTATACTGTGATAATAATCCATATACAACACCTGATGCATTAAAAAATAATGAAGACATTATAAATCAATTACAAAAATATGCTTCTGGTGCTCCAATTAAAAGACGTGTTGTAAATTATGGAGATTACTTAAGCCAATGTAAATCTAAAGCACCAGAAAGAATGACATGTGTTTTATGTAAATCTGGAATGTACCAAATAGCTAGTAAATTAGCCAAAGATATGCATGCTTTAGCAATTGTTGATGGAAGTAGTCTTGGACAAGTAGCTAGTCAAACATTACCTAATATTTTAGCTACACGTGAAAAGGTAGATGTGCCAATTTTCAGTCCTTTAATTGGCTTAGATAAAGTTGAAATAACTCGTATTGCTGATGAAATAGGCACATTTGAAATATCTAAACGTGATGATGGAGGATGTAAAGCAGTACCAAGATATCCTGAAACAAATGCAGATATTAGTCTTGTACGTGAAGCTAAAGAGTCTATGCATCAAAAAGAAGAGCTTAATAAAGCTTATAAAACTATTAAATTTTAATTAAACTTTTTTTATTTTCTTTTTTTCAAATATAATATTATTAATCATTTTTTTTTAAATTTAAAATAAATTTCATATCAATTGAACTAATTTTAGAAAAACATATTAGATATAAGAAAATTAAATTATTAATACAATATTTAAATATTCTCAATTTTTTAATTTTTTTGGGGTTAATTTTTGGAGGTAAAAAAATATGAAAAACTTAAAAAAAATATTTGTTTTAAGTTTAATTTTATGCTTTTTTCTATGCTTAAGTGCAGTTTCAGCTGAAAATATTAACTTATCTGATGCTAATAATATTTCAACTAACAATCAAGTATCTTCAGATATAGTTTTAAGTGATTCTAGTGACATGAGTTCAATTGAAAAAATAGATGCTAACTCTTTAAGTTCTTCAGTTTCTACAGGAAGTATTTATGTAAACAGTACAGGTAAATCATATACAGATTTATCCAGTGCAGTTTCAGCTTCAAAAGAAAATGATAACATAATAATAGGTGCAGGAACTTACTCTGGTTTAGCAAATACTAATATTACTATTAAACATGGACTCACAATAACTGCAGATAGTACAAATGGAAATTATGATACTGTAATTTTAGATGGAAACAATAATTATAATATTCTAACTATCAATACCACATCTACAGTAAAATTAACTGGTATCACTTTTGCTAATGGTCGTTCATTAAATGGAGGTTCTGCTGTTTATGATATGAATTCTAATTTAATCATTGATCATTGTAACTTTATTAATAACACTGCAACAGCTAACTATGCTTATGGTGGAGCTATTTATGCTTATAATGGAACATTAAAAGTAACTAACTCTAATTTTTATAATAATAAAGCAAGTTATGGTGCTGGAATCAGTGCAAGATATTTAACGTTAAATGTAACAACTTCTAGATTTATTAATAATACTGTAACCATTTCTGGAGGAGCAATACATAGTTTAGGTAATTCTCTTTATTTATATAATTCTTATTTTTTAAATAATCAAGCGCTTTATGGAACTGTTGCATCTTTTGATGGAAATTCTATTATAACTAAAACAACCTTTGTAAATAATAATGCTTCACGTGGTGGAGCTTTATATACAAGTGCTTTTAATATTAATGGTACTTTTAATAATATAACTTATTGTGCTTTTATTAATAACACTGCAACTACTGGAAATTCAATTTATACTAATTATGAAGATTCTAATGTAACTGGTGTTGCTGAATATTGTTGGTGGGGAAGTAATAACCCTTCTACTAATGAAATTTATAATAAAGGCTCTTCTTATACTAATATGACTTATTGGGGAATAATGACTTTGAACATTAAATTTAATAGTGAAAATGTTTATGAAGTAACTGTTAGTTTAAATAATTATACAGATGGGAATAAAATTTATAATATGTTAAGCTTATTACCTTCTCGTTTGGTTACTTTATCTTTGAATAATGGAATTATTAATTCAAGTAGTGGATATTTAAGTAATAACATTTTTAAAACAAATTGTTCTAATATAAACTCTTCATCTATACTTACTGCAAAAATTGATAATCAAGTACTTACTAGTAATTTTGATGTTGTTACATTAACTGCTATAGATTTCACTGAAATTTATGGTCAAGGTCAAAACTTTACTGGAAAACTTACAGATGTTAATGGTAATCCAATAATAGGCCAACACATTGCATTAAACTTAACAAGATTAAATAATGGTCAAAGTAAAGTTTATTGGGTCACAACTGATATAAATGGAGAATGGCAATTACAAATTAATTTAGCTGCAAATAAATACACTGGTTGGGCTAGTTTTGCAGGAAGTAATAATTACTCTGCGGCAACAAGTAAAATTGCTAACATTATAGTTACTGATGGAAGTGATAATCGCACTCCTACAGTCTTAACAGTTAATAATTATAAAGGAATATCCAGTAATCCAGGTAATCTTACAGGTAAATTAACAACATACACTGGAACTGCTCTATTTGAAAACTTTATTACCTTAACTTTAACTCGTGTTAAAGATGGTGCAAGTAAACAATACATGATTACAACAGATGATAATGGAGAATTCCAATTACCTATTACATTAGGTCCAGGTAATTATACTGTACAATGCAGTTATGCAGGTATAACTAATTATGCTCCAAGTTCAGCATCTGCTACAGTAAATATAGTTAAAGGATAAAATTAAACTTGAGTGAAATTAAATTTTATTTTTCACCCTTCTTTTTTTTAGAAATTTTAATTCCTAATTTCTTTTATTAAAATATAATAATAATTAAATAGGATAATTTTTATAAATAGTAGTGTTTATTGAATACTAATAATTTTAAGTTAATAATTTTTACTTAAATAAATGAATTCAATTATAAACTAAAATGATTAAATTAATTAGCTAAAAAAGAATATTAAATTAATTTAGCTAAAATATATAATACTCTTATATTTTGAGGTGACTGAATTGAAAACAACAGTTAGTGTAATTAAAGCAGATATTGGTAGTGTCTCAGGACACTGTGTAGCTCACCCAGCATTAATAGATAAATGTGAAGAAGTCTTAACTGATGCTATGGAAAGTTCTATTATAGAAGACTTTTATATAACCCGTTGTGGGGACGATATAGATCTTATCATGACTCACAAAAACGGAGAATTAAACGAAGAAGTACATAAAACAGCATATGATGCTTTTATGCAAGCAACTGAAATTGCAAGAGAATTAAAATTATATGGTGCAGGTCAAGATTTATTATCTGATACTTTCTCTGGAAACATCAAAGGAATGGGACCTGGAGTAGCAGAAATGGAATTTAAAGAAAGACCAAGTGATCCTGTAATTGTATTCTGTATGGATAAAACTGAACCAGGTGCATTTAACTTACCAATTTACAAAATGTTCGCAGATCCATTCAACACAGCAGGATTAGTCATTGACCCTAGCTTACATGATGGATTCAAATTTGAAGTATATGATGTAATGGAACATAAAAAAGTAATCCTTGATTGTCCTGAAGAAATGTATGATTTACTCGCATTAATTGGATCAACTGGAAGATATGTAATAAAAAGAGTTTGGAAGAAAAATGGGGAAATTGCAGCTGCAATAAGTACTGAAAGATTAAACCTTATGGCTGGAGAATATGTTGGAAAAGATGACCCAGCAGCAATAGTAAGAGCACAATCTGGATTCCCAGCTAATGGGGAAGTAGCAGAACCATTTGCATTCCCACACATGGTAAGTGGATGGATGAGAGGTTCTCATAACGGACCTATAATGCCTGTAAGTCAAGAAAATGCAAATCCAATTAGATTCGATGGACCTCCACGGATAATTGGTTTAGGTTTCCAAGTAGCTGATGCTCAATTAATAGGTCCTGTTGACTTATTTGATGATCCAGCATTTGATGAAGCTAGAAAACAATCTTCACAGGTTGCAAATTACATTAGAAGACATGGTCCTTTTGAACCACATCGATTACCTAGTGAAGAAATGGAATATACTTCATTACCTGGTGTAATGGAAAAATTAGAACCAAGATTTACAGACATGGATGATGAATAAATTTTTTTCATCCATAAATTTTTATTTTTTTTAATATTTTAAAAAGAACTATTTTTAATAAATTTTTTAAAAAGGGGAATTTTTTATTAATATACTAATTATTAATGGAAGCCCTAGAAAAGGAAATACTTGGGCTGTAGTAAAAGAAGTAAAATCAGACATTTCAACTATAGATTCAAATATAAAATTTGAAGAAATACATTTAAAAGACCAGGATATTCCATTTTGTAATGGATGTTTTTTATGCATTCAAAAAGGAGAGGAATATTGTCCACATTACAACTCATTTAAAGATATTGTGAATAAGATTAAATCTTGTGATAGTTTAATCATTACTAGTCCTGTTTACGCATTAAATGTTACAGCATTGATGAAAAACTTTATAGATCATTCAGCTTATTTTTATCATAGACCCTACTTTTTTAATAAAAAAGCATTAATCCTTGTAACAACTGCGGGTTCTGGTCATAAAAGAGTAGCTAATTATTTAAGTGAAACTTTACGTAATTGGGGTTTTAATAAAACTTATAAAATACACATGCCAGTTCATGCACGAATTTTAAAAGAAAAAGATAAGGATAAAATAAATAAGATTTCTTCTGAATGGTTTAAGGATATACAATCTGATAAAATTCATAACCCTAGTTTTAAAGCGGTATTCTATTATAATTTATGGAAAAAAATGTCAACTTCAAGTAATCCATTACCTAAAGATTATGAATATTGGACAATAAATAAATATGATAAATATTATTTTGCTCCTAATGTTCCATTAAATCCTTTAAAAAAAGTTTTTGGAATGTTAATTAGTGGATTTTTTGGTAAAATTTTTAAATAAATTAAATTAAATCATGGACCATTCTTATAGCATCTAATAAGCCGTGACTGTATTCAATACATCCAAATGAGGTTCTCATATCTTCTTTTTCTAAATAATATTTTGAATCATTTTTATAATCAACAGCTCTTTCAATTACTTCTTGTTCTTTCTCAGTAACTTTTATTGTTTGCACTTGTTTTAAACTATCTTCTAATTTTTGAATATCGATAGTTATTTTTTCTTTAGTTTCCATTATTATTGATTCCCCTTTTGTTTTAATTGGTTGTAAACATGGTAAACTCTTTGTCCCACGGTGAAGTAAGATAAAATCATCAGTATTATTAAAAAATATGTGAAAATTATTGGACTAGCATATATGGCACTTATTACAGCACCTGCCATTAATATTATTAATCTAACAGCTCTTTCAGCTATTCCTACATTACATTCAATTCCTTGTGATTCTGCTCTAGCTTTAACATAACTTACAGTTATTGCTGAATGTATAAGTAGTATTCCAAGTAACCAATTACAATATCCGCCAAATATAATACCTATTATTAATATTGCATCTGAAAATCTATCCATAGTAGAATCAAAAAATGCTCCAAACTTTGAGGTTCTGTTATGATATCTTGCAACGGCCCCATCAGCAACATCTAAAAATCCACTAAGAAGTATAAATATTGTTGCAGCAATTAATTGGTGGGTACTAAAGCAGTAAGCAGCAATTAATGCTATAAATGGAGATATAGCAGTTAAAAGATTTGGATTAATGTTTAATCTTTTTGCAATAGGTTCTAATATTTTTGTAAGTAATGGTCTTAAATTTTCGAGCATAATATTTTATTATATGAGTTAACTAATATATATCTTAGTGGAAAATTATTAAATCTATTTTATCTGAGGTAGAAATAATAAATTTTTAATTTTATGGTTAGATTTTTATGGAAGTATTTAAAATAAACCCTAATAATCCCGATATGGATTTAATTAATGAGGCAATAAACATTTTATCTTTAGGTGGTGTTGTATTATATCCTACAGATACAGTTTATGGTTTAGGGGCTAATATTTTTGATAAATATGCTGTTAAACGTATTTACAACATCAAAAAAAGATCACCTATTAAACCTATATCTATTTGTGTTTCAAATATTGAGGGGGCATCTGTTGTTGCTAATTTAACAGAAAAACAATATGATATATTAGTAGAATGGCTTCCTGGACCTTTTACTTTTATATTAAATAAAAAACCGGTTGTTCCTGATTATATAACTCCTAAAACTTACACTGTAGGTGTTAGGATTCCTGATTCAAAAATATCTCGTATGTTAAGTTGTAATTTTCCGATTACTACAACAAGTGCTAACTTATCAAATCTTGAAACATTGAATAATCCTAAAGATATTTTGAATCAGTTAAATGAGGATGTAGATTTAGTTATTGATGTTGGAACTTTGGAAAAAAAGAAGCCTTCAACTATTGTGGATTTAACTAAAATTAATCCTGTAGTTATTCGAGACAGAAATCCATAAAAAACTACAATAGTAACTAAATAATATTTCTAATATAATAATATTATATATAATAAAAAAAATTTTAAAAAGTGAATTCTTATGAAAGTATTATCAAATCTTCAAACTAATAATAAAATTCCAACTAATTCTCCTTTAGATTTAATTTTAGATGGAGGAGTTGAAAGAAGGAGTATAACTCAATTTTATGGTCCTCCTGGTTCTGGTAAAACTAATATGGTTATTAACACGGCAGTTGGAGTTGCTCGAAAAGGGAAGAAAGTTGCTTATGTTGATACTGAAGGAGGAGTATCTGTAGATCGTATAAAACAATTATCTGGAGATGATTTTCCTAAAGTGGCAGGTAATATTGTAGTTTTTGAACCAAATACTTTTGAAGAACAAGAAGATGATTTAAAAATAATAGAATCTTGGATTTCCTCAAACAAGGAAGATGTTGATTTGCTTATTATTGACTCTGCAGTTGCATTATACCGTTTAATTGAAATAAAAAATTTCAAATCAAATAAAGATTTAGGTAGACAAATGGCACAATTATCTAGGATATCTCGTAAATTTGATGTTGCAATTGTAGTTACCAATCAAATTTACGCATCATTTGATGATGAAGATTCTGATAGTGTTAAACCGGTTGGAGGTACAATTCTTCAATATTGGAGTAAAGCTATAGTTGAATTAGAAAAATCACCAATTATTGGTAAACGTGTAGCAATTTTAAAACGAAGTAAAACTGCAAGTGAAGGGGAAACCATAGAATTTAAAATCACAGATAAGGGGATTGAATAATCAATTTCAGATATGTACAAAATTTTATTAATAAGTTAAAAGAAAATTTCTATTGATACTTTTTTAATGAAAAAAATTTAAAATTTTTTAAATATAACTTAGTGATATTTATGATTCCAAAAAAAGAACATGGAAAAGAGTTAAGGGTTGCTCCAGAAGGATTTAAAACAGCTAATGATTTTTTTGAAGACCTTTTTCTTGATAAAAATTTAATATGGATGGGTCAAAACACTAATCATTTGCATGATGAAAATTTTATAAGAGATGCAATGATTAAAGCTGTTGAAAGTAAAGATTATTGTAAATATCCTCCACCTGAAGGTCTTAATGAATTAAAAGATTTAGTTCTTGAAGACTTAGGTCTTGAAGACATGGATTTAGTTATTACAGCTGGTGCTACAACAGCACTTTATTATTGTATGAGTGATTTATTAACTGAAGAGGAGAATGCAATATCTCCAGATCCAGGTTATCTTATCATTGATAATTTTGCAAGTCGTTTTGCTAAAGAAGTTAAATCTGTACCTATTTATAATGAAGAATGTGGTTATAAATTAACACCTGATTTAGTAAGAGAAAATATTGATGAGAATACAGGACTTATTATTTTGATAGATCCTTTAAATCCTATTGGTGGCGCTTATACTGAAGAAGAGATAAAAGAATTTGCTGAAATAGCTAAAGAGAATGATTTATTTTTATTACATGATATAACTTATCGTGATTTTGCACAAAATCATTATCTTGCAGCTAATTATGCTCCTGATAATACTATAACTGTTTATAGTTTTTCAAAAATCTTTGGGATGGCAGGTGTGAGAGTTGGTGCTTTAATTTCAACCAATGAAGTTATGAATTCTATTAGACAAGTTTTAATTGATGATTTAGGTACTAATGTTGTTGCACAGTATGGTGCAATTGCTGCACTTAAATCTAAGCCAGAGTGGATTGATTATGTTAAAGATACTACTTTTAATAATCAAAAAATTATTAAGGAAGCTGTTGATAAATGTGATGGTTGTTTTATATTGCGTTATCCTTCTGATGGTAATATGATGGCTATTGATTTGTCTGGAGCAGGTATTAATCCTAAAGTAATGTCTAAATATTTATTAGAACGTAATGTTTTTACTCGTGAGGGAGAGTATACTAGTAAAAGATTTGGGGATAAATATTTGCGTGTTAGTTATTCTGTACCTCCAGAGGATGTTAAAGTTTTTGCTCGTGAATTTGTGGATGCAGTAGAAGTTTTACGTAAATAATTTTTCTCTTTTTTTCTATTTTTATTAAAAATATTTTTTTTATTTTGGTTATTTATTGTTGTTTTTTTGTTGATTTGGGATAATTATTGTACTGTTCGTATAGATAAATATCAATTTTTCCTTGTTAAACAAAATTATTTTTTTCTTACTTATTTTAGTAATATTTATCAATTAATTCATTTTTTTTTAGTTAATTTTACTTTTTTGTTCACTTTATTAAGTTTCATTTTAAATTTTATCAAAATTAATTGTTGTATGTAATACAAAACTTTTTATATATATAATGTACATAATAATACATAATCTGTAAAATCATGATTTATAAAAATAGGTTAAAAACTATTAAAATTAAAATCAATCATGATGAGCAGATTTTTTTACCTAATTAAGCATAAAGGAGGCGAAAAAATGAAAAAGCAGAATAATAAATGGATGTTGATATTTGTTGTCATTACAATGTCAATTTTATGTCTTATAACCTTAAGTTCTGCATTTGCAGCAGATATTTCTGATTCCTCAAATACTGCTC
>JAEZRD010000010.1 GCA_023440975.1 Methanobacteriota archaeon
CCCATACTGTTTCCTATAACTCCAACAACATGATTAATTTTGAATTTTTCTTTTAAAAATTGCATTTGGAAATTTACCATATCTTTAATAGTATAATTTGGGAAAATTTTACCTAAACCAGTTGTTGAGGGACTAGCACTTCCCGGAGATCCTAATGTAGATAAACTGATTATGAAAAATTTATCAGTGTCAATTACTTCACCCGGACCAGTGATTTCATCAATTCTTCGAACAGATTTATAACTTCCACTCCAACCATGACAATAAACAATTGCATTAATTATATGACCTTTATCATCATATTTTGGAGTTCCTAATGTTCCATATTCAACTTTAACTCCTTTAATATAGTCTCCAGCTTCAAATTTGAATTCTGCTAGGAAATATGATTCAGGTTTAATAGTATCTTCAATTTTCATAAATCAATTAATCCTCCATTAAAAATTTTTATTATTTATTAAATTTATTAACTTTTAAGTTTAATAAATTATATGTGTATGATGAAAAAATTATATTTAATAGATTAATTAAAAATAATATAGATAAAAATATAATGATTATAATTTATATTTTTAAAAAATAATTGGATGAATTTAAAATGCCAACACCAAATAATGAAGAAGAATACTCAGAAGTGACTATACCAACAAAGGGAAAATTAGATACGGAAGATGATTTTGAATTTGAACCACGTAATCCTATCCTTGCAGCAGTATTATCCATAATTCCAGGTTTAGGCCAAATTTATAATGGTCAAAAAGCAAAAGGAGCTGGAATTTTAGTAATATTCATATTTGTTGGATTTACTTTAGCATACAGCATATACCCAATAGTACTTAGTTTTTTAATATGGATTTATAGTATTGTTGATGCTTTTATTACTGCAAGAAAAATAAATGAAAAAGAAGTAAACTTCGATGAATAAAAAAAACTTAACATTTTAAAACTTTTTTAAAACTTTTAAGGGAATTAGTAATTTGAAATATAAAATTTTAGAAAAACCTAATTGTAAAGAAACCTATGAACTAGTTAAAGATGGTTTACGTAAAAAAGCCATGATAACACTTTTTAGTTGCTGTAAAATCATTTATGAAGGACGTGCTCTTAGCCAATTAGGTTCCGGTGAACGTTTAATAATTATAAAACCAGATGGCTCATTTTTAGTTCATCAAGACAAAAAAGTCGAACCAGTTAACTGGCAACCTCCAAAATCCAGAACAAAAATAGACATTAAAAATAATAAACTTTTTTTAGAAAGCTATCGTAGAACTCCTAAAGAAAGATTAGAAGTGGAAATCCATAAAACAGAATTTGCAAGTTACACTGTAGCAAATGACTATGAAGAAATTGAACTTGCAGGTTATGAAAAAGATATGGGTGACATGATAATGAAAAAACCTTACTTAATTGAAGAAGGTTTTAAACCAACAGCACGTGAATACAGTACAGAACATGGATTCATTGACATATTAGGTAAAGATTGTGATGGAAACTTAATGGTACTTGAATTAAAAGCAAGAAAAGCTGGAGTAAGTGCTGTAAAACAGATTAGAAGATATTTAAGTGACTTTGAAAATCCTGAAAACGATTACTTGAAAGATTTAAATGCTGAAAAACAAAAAATCAGAGGATTATTAGTTGCACCAAGCATTAATGAGGATGCTCAAGAATTACTAAATCAAGAGGGCATAGAATTCGTTAGTGTTGAACCCCCTAAAGAATTAAAAACTGACAAAAAAGTAACTTTAGACATTTTCCAATAAAAAAAAGCATAATGGATGTATAAATTAAATGATAATGGACACTATATCAATAATATTATTAGCAATAGCTTTAGCTATGGATGCATTTAGTGTATCCTTAACAAAAGGTTTCACTCAAAAAGATTTGAAAAAATCCCAAATTTTATGGTATGCAATATTTTTCGGAGTATTCCAAGCTATAATGCCCTTATTAGGCTATTTTTGCGGTACACAATTAAGTAGTTTTGTATCAACAGTAGCTCCATGGATAGCTTTCATTTTACTACTGCTTATTGGATTAAATATGATACGTGAAAGCTTAAGTAAAGACACAGATGAAGTAAGTGATAAATTCAGTTTTAAAGAAGTTACTCTTCTTGCTATAGCTACAAGTATTGATGCATTTGCAGTAGGTATAACTTTTGCAATATTACATGTGAGTTTTTGGATACCAATAATAATAATTGGGGTTGTGGCTTTCTTATTCACCATAATGGGAGTTTTAATTGGTAAAAGATTAGGAAATTACTTTGGAGATAAATTCCAAATAGTTGGTGGTATTATCCTAATTCTTATTGGTTTAAAAATATTATTGGGAGTATAAAAAAAGAATTTTTACTCTTCCACATTTTCTTTTTCTGCAGCTTCCTCTCTTAACTTTTCTACTTCTTTTAAATGAAATTCAAGAGTGAATGGTGTTGCAGGTTGAACTTTAAGACCATCATGTTCCATTTCTAGTTTATAAATTAAATAATCTTCAGTATCAAGACTTACAAATTTATCATTAGGTTCAAGTTTTAAATTATTTATTTCATCTAAAATATTTTTATATTCTTCCTCTTCTAATTTTATAAGATCTTCTATAGGCATATCAATCAAATTCTCATTTAATTGTAAACCTATTCCCACCATACCATTAACTGTTTTTTCTTTAAAATCAAATTGTGCTTTTCTAATTTGTTCCATTTGCAAAAGTAAATGTTTTTTTGTAGGTTCTGAAGCAGGTAACTGTGATGAGGTACCTGTAACATTTAATTTATAATCATTTTTCCAATCACCGATACGATAAATTGTGTAATTTTCATTTCCAAATTTTATTTCTTTTCCCATAGATTCTTCTACCATTTTTTCATTTTCTCCAAATTTTTTTTTAATTAAAATTAATTACTTAATAAAGTATTTATATTTTCTAAATTTATAAAAATTTATATTTTTAAAAAATCATTTAATAAATATTAAATATTAGTATTAATAAAAAAATATTCATATTATAAGTTATTGGAGGTTTAAAGTTTTGGTTAAATATTGTCCAAAGTGTGGAAATGCAAGTTATGATAGTGCTCCAAAGTGTGGAAACTGTGGGTACGATTTTGCACATGGATCCACTAAAAAAGAATCTGAAAAAACTGATAGTATAAAAAATCAATTATTAGGCAGTTTTAAAGATCTTAGCGGGTCTACAAGTGGTGAAGAAAAAAGAAGCAGTTCTACAAGTTTTAATAAACCTTCTTTTAATATTAAAAAACCTGATTTTAGTAATTTCAACTTAAATCGAGAAAAGCCTGAAAAAGAAAAACCAGCATTTCAAGATAAAGATCCAGTTTACTTAACTGATTCTGAGAAATATGAAATGTTTAAAGCTAGTCAAAGTTATGAAACTAATTATGATACTAGTTATGAAAGTACCGAAATAAAAAATACTAAAGTTAAAACTACTGAAGTTAAAACTACTAAAATAGAACCTAAAAAGGAGAAAACACCACAAAAAACAAAAGAAGAACCTGATGTTTTTTCAGATATTAAAACTGTTTTCAAAACCGAAGATTCACCTAAAAAGGGTTCTAGTCTTGATTTCTTAAATAAAGTTAGTCGTAAATATATAGCAATATTTGTTGTATTAGTTGCAATATTAGCTATAATTCTCGTAGTTGTTGGTTTAACAGCATTCAGTGGAGAAACAACACAAATAGGTCCTGGAAATTATTCTGGAAATAATGTTGCATTCAGTTACCCAACTAATTGGTCACAATACAACAATACTGGCGGAAATACAGATGCAGGAGAAGTTGCTTTCCGTACACCGGATAAAACAGTGATTGGATTTAGTTGTATTAATAGTAGTGATATTACGTTAGACAATGTTGTAAGTAGTATTAATCAAACAGCAAAATCCCTTGATGGTAAGATTATAAGTGTGAATAACACTACAATTGATGGTGAAAATGCAACTGATGTAGTAATAAATACTACTGGACATGGTTATTCAAGATACATATCAGTTATACACGATGGTACTTATTACAATTGGGTAATAAACAATGCTAAAAGTAGTAACCCATACTTGAATTCAACTGATACTACTGAAATCAATAAAATGATTAGCAGTATACATTTCACTAACTAAAAAAAAAATTTTAATCTTTTTTTTACTATTTTTTTAATTTTTTATTATATTTTTTATAAAATTTATAGGAGTATTTTTTTATGAATACTTTAAAAGTAGCTTTATGCCAAATAAATGTTATAGATAATAAAGAAGCAAATATTAAAGAAGCAGAAACATATATAACAATTGCTCGCGACAAAGGGGCTGAACTTGCAATATTACCAGAAATGTTTAATTGTCCTTATGAAAACAGCAAATTTATCGAATATGCAGAAGTAGCTGAAGATAGTTATACCCTTAAACATATACAAAACTTAGCTAAAAAATTAGGAATATACATTTTAGCAGGAAGTATTCCTGAAAAAGTAATTAATGAAGATGGATCTGAATCCATTTACAATAGTAGCTTTTTCTATGATAGCAGAGGAAAGTTAATAGGGAAACATAGAAAAATGCATTTATTTGATATTGATGTTAAGAATATTGATATTGCTAAAAAAATCAGATTTAAAGAATCAGACACATTAACTGCTGGTGATGACTTCGAAGTAGTTGATACTAAGTGGGGAAAAATAGGTTTAGGAATATGTTATGATGTTAGATTCCCTGAACTTGCAAGAATTTTAACACTTAAAGGAGCACGTATATTAATTTATCCAGGTGCTTTTAATTTAACCACAGGTCCAAGTCATTGGGAAACATTGTTTAAATCTAGAGCTTTAGACAATCAAGTTTATGCTATAGGTGTATCTCCTGCATTAAACCAAGAAGGTTCTTATAATGCTTTTGGTCATAGTATTATCTGTGATCCTTGGGGAGAAGTTGTAGCTGAAGCTAAATATGACGAAAAATTAATTACTGAAACTCTTGATTTAGATTTAATTGATGAAACTCGCCAACAAATCCCAGTACTCACAAATAGAAGAACTGATCTTTACCAAATTAAAGCAAAAAGAGATTAAAAATAATTTTATTTTTAATCCCTATTTTTTATCTTTTTTTATTGAATTCCAAACATAACCTTGAAATACACTATCATCTTTTGAAGCTTCCTCTAATTTTAAATATAAATCCCATGGAATACTATAAGTAATATAATCATCTGGAATCCATCTTTTAATATGCTGAATACTAGCTATATCTAATAAACCTAATACTGCTTTAGGTTTATCTTGTTCTGCTTGATAAAATACTTGATTTCCAATAGCTTGACAAGCTGAAGCTTGTGGAGTCATACAATAGTTTAATTCATTACTTATTGCACCGAATAAATGATTTAATGCAGAAAATTCAAGACGATTAACAGTGAAAATTACATTTGAAGGAGATTCCCCTTCAATAACTTCAGATAATGGTTTAAAAACTACAAACTCTTCATCATTATCATAGATATAGTTTTCATTTGTTAAAAAATTATTACATCTTTCATAAGAATCATATATACGTTCACCTCCTTCAAACATAGGTCTTATTCGTTCAGGTGTTGATTCTACAAATTTTTTATAGGCTTCCTTATTTTTTGCAACTTTTAGACCTAATGATAAAAATGGATTATAAATATCTAATCCATATTCCTGGAGAGTATATCCACTTCCAAAACCGAAACCTGTAAATGCTCCAGCACAAGTACATTTATTCCGGGAAAATACTGCAGTTTTACCATTAACTATAACTTGAGCTATGAATGGCATTATACAATTCCCTTCTCGAGATTTTGGACCGATAGCATTTTTGGGTTCTTCATCTGTTTTTATTAAAACTATTGGATTGAATTTTCCATTTAACTCTTTTGCTAGATTACTTTCCATTTTATTTTTCCTCCAAATTTTTATAAGCTAGGCTTATTATCTTCTGTTATTAATTCTCCTTCTTCACCATATCGTTTAATATCTTTTCCACAATAGTAATATGAATATATCCAGCTTACTAATCCTCCAACAAGTTTTCCTAATACTATTGCTATTAATATTAGTGCAAAATTTGCATTAAAGAATAAAACAACAATACTAACAAATGCTATTGGACATATAAGTTCTTGTAAAAAAGTTGTAGCTAAACTAGTAGGTCCTTTACCAATTCCTTGGAAATAACCACTACAAATTGTTCCTAATGGTTGAGAAATGAAGAATATTATCATAATGCGTAACATCAATATTATATCTGGGGTTAATTTAGCTGTTTGTGGAGAGTAAGTAAATAAAAGTACTATTTGTGGTGCGAATATGAAAATAAGGAGTCCTATACTTATTCCAAGTATTAATCCTAATTTTGTGGCATATTTAAAAACATTTTTTAATCTTAAAAATTTACGACCACCATAAGATGCTCCTTCAACAGTTGTTGTTGCTAATTTTAATCCTATTGCGGGAACCATACCAAATGCAACCACTCTCATTCCTGCTGTGTAAGTTGCTACTGCATCAATGTTTATTACTGTGGATAGGATAGTGTTTACAAATCCCATTTGTACTGAAACACAAATCATTTCCATACTTGCTGGAATACCTACAATTAGTAATGCCCATATTATTTTTTTATTAATTTTTAAAAATTTTGGTTGGATTTGAGAATAAGTATCTTTTTTAATTATTATCCAATATGCTAGAACTATACATGGGATTATAGAGGATATGACTGTGGATAGTGCTGCTCCTTGAATTCCCATTTTGAATGTGAACATTAGAATTGGATCTAAGATTGCATTCATAACACTTGATAATGCCATTATGTATAATGCCCTATTCATATCACCTTCAGCTCTAAGTATTCCAGATAGCATAGCCATTAACATGACAAATATTGCACCTTCAAATATTATAGTGTTATATTGCACCGCCATATCAATAACACTCTTACCACCTATAGCTAAAAGTATTGGTTTTTGGAAAATTAGTACAAAAAGAGATACAAATATTGACATGATAATTATTAAAACAATTGCTTGAGTTGATGCTTGATTAGCTTTTTCATGATTTTTAGCCCCAATATAACGAGCAATAAGACTTGTTCCTCCTGCACCCATACCATTAGCAAAACCATTTAAAAGCATGAATAATGGCATTGTAACTCCTAAAGATGCAAGAGCCCCTGGACCTAAAAGAGATATCCAAACACCATCAATAAGATTATAAGACTGCGTAATAAGCATTCCTAAAATCATAGGAATCATCATAGTCCGCAATGCAACTTTATAATCTCCAAAAAGCAAATCTAAATTTTTATTAGCCATAAATACCCCCATTAATCAGAATTCAAATCATTTAAACATTTACTTGATAATTTATGTAATTCTTTAAAAAATATAGGATTTAAATCTTTAAAGCCCATTTGTTCTTCCCATTCTAAATTATATTTTATTATTTTTTCTGTAAGTTCTTTACCTTTTGGTGTTATGAAAATTTGATTTTTTCTACGATTTTCAGGATTAACTTCCCTAGTTATATATCCTTCTTCTTCTAATTTTCTTAAAGAATTTGCTACAGTTGATTTATTTAAACCAAATGTTTTTACTATATCATCTTGGCTTAATCCATCATTTGCAAGAATTGGCATGATTAGTTTTATTTCACTTAAGTATATGTTAGAAACATCCAATCTTTGGATTAAATACTTTTTTTCACTTCTTGCTATGAAAGATATTTGTGCAATTAGTGCTACTTGGTTTATGTAATCTTCAGAATTTATTTTTAAGGAATCATTGTTTTTTTCCATCTTTATTTTCCCTCAAAATTTTTTTTTTAGTTAATAATAGTTGTAGCTTAAAAATATTTAAATGTATTGTTACAAAACTGTTTTAATATAAAACTAAAAAAATAGGGAAAATCAAAAAAAAGTAATTTATAAAAAAAAATAAAAAAAGAGAAAATATTAATTCTTAAAGAAATCTTTATTCTGCTTAACAATCTTCTTCATAGCTTTTAAACGTTTTTTAGGAGTAGAACCTAACTCATCTTCACTCATATCAACAACATTATTTTCAACAAGCAACTCAAATTGTTTAGGAATAATAGCTTCTTCAGCCTTTTGAATAGACTTATTACAAGCCTTCTTAAAATCTTTATCTTTTTCTTTACGTCTAGCTTTCTTAATCAAAGCAACAGACTCTTCAGTACCTAAATCTCCAAGAGAACGAATACCCGCAAGACGAACACCCCAATCTTCATCTTCTAAACCTTTAGAAATACTACCCATTTCACTTACAGCTTCTAATTCACCAAGACCTCTAACAGCAACTTTTCTAACAATAGGATCTTCATCCCCAACAGCTTCAACAAGATAAGGAATAACCTTTTCATCACCAGTTTGTTTTAAAGCATAAGTAATGAATCTCTTATTTTGACCTTCTTCCTCACCAAATCTAGCAATAAGCTTATCTACAGCAACATCCCCCATAGTACCCAAAATTTCAGCAGCTTTAAATCTAACAGGAGCACTTTCATCAGTAGTGGCTTCAATTAAAGGATTAATAGCAACTTCATCATTAACCCCTTCTAAACTATTAATTGCTAATTTACGAGTAGCTACATCATCACTACTTAATTTTTCTAATGCTTCATCCATAGATAATTTTTCATCTACCATACTTTATCACCAAATTAATCAAAATAATTCAAAAAAATAATATTAATCTTATATTAATTAAGTTAAAATAATTAATAATTTATTAATTCTAAATTTTATTAAAACTATTATTTAAATTTATAAGTTAAACAAAACTAAATATATTAATACAACTAAATAACAATAAAAAAAAATACTCTTATAGATAAAAACATGATAACAAGACAAGAAAAATCTTATTCTAAAAATGAGATTTATAAAAATCTCCATCCATGGGTTAAAGAATGGTTTGACAATACATTCAACGATTTCACCCCTGCCCAAAAAAAGGCAATAATGGACATACACCAACATAAAAATGTACTAATCAGTTCACCAACTGGTTCAGGTAAAACATTAACCGCATTCTTAAGCATAATTAGTGAACTCACCACATTAGCAGAAAAAGAAGAATTAGAAGATAAAGTTTACTGTATTTACATAAGCCCATTAAAAGCATTAGAT
>JAEZRD010000019.1 GCA_023440975.1 Methanobacteriota archaeon
GTTAATTTTACATAAGGATATCTTTTATCATCTTTTAATCGAATATTATATCTAGGGCGGTGTTTTTTTATTAAGTTAGCTTCAAGGATTAAAGCTTCTTTTTCACTATTAGTAATTATGTACTCTAAGCTGTTAAAATGACTCATAAGAACATAAGTTTTTGGTCTATCCTTTTTTTCCATGAAATAGGATTTAACCCGATTCTTCAGGTTTTTAGCTTTACCTATATAAATGATTTTTTCATCAGCATTTTTCATTATATATATTCCTGGCTTTTTAGGAAGTTCATCTGCTGATTTTACTTTTGTTGACATTTTTTTGGGTTTCCTTTTTGCATCTTATAAACTTATATATATTATTATTTGAAATATATTAATATAATTTATAATTTTCTATACACATAAAAATTGTTTTAGCTTATTGAGGAATAAAAAAATGAAAGTAGTTCTAACTAAAAATGGCTCTGATTTTAGGAAAGAAGTATCTTTTGATTCTAAAGATTTTATTAATTTCAATACTAAAACATACCATGTAAATAATGCTGATTTTGATAATCTAAAAGAATTTTCTACAGATTTAAACACTGTCATGGAAGTTTATAAACTTAATGATGATGGTGAAGATTTTATTATCTGTGAAATAAATATATTTTTAAAATTATTATCTAATTTTGTTAATATAAATAGAGATATGTTTATACACAAGGGTTTAATTGGTACTTTTCCTTTTCTTAAAGAATTAGGATTATATGAAATAATGATGGATACTTATAGTACGAATAAACCACAATCTATAACTCTTCAAACTTATATTACTCAGGATATGATTCAAGTAATGAGAATGACATTTTTACGCCTTGGAGATTATATTGTTATATTGTATAAAGATCCGGATAATCCTGTTTATCTTCAAGTTAAAGATAAAGATTTATTAAATTCTCAAAAACAGGGAACTCTTATTATTCAAAATGACCAAATAGTTTATGCTAATGAAGAATATGCTGAAACATTAGGTTTAAAACCTGAAGATCTTATAGGTGAAAAAATTGATTATCATTATGAAAAATTTGATCCTATTGATTTAACTTATGGGGATAATTTAGAATTACTTTTAAAACGATTAAATAATCGTGAAATAGATTCTGTTGAAGGGTTTTTAAAATTTGATTATAATAATAAAAGTTATTGGGATAGAATTTTTGCATTTCCAACACTTTTTAATGGTGAAAATGCTATATTATTTTCAAGTTATGATTCTAGTGAAGAAAAACGCGAAGAAGAAAGATTTATTGGTTTGAAGAAAGATTTAGATAAAGTATTAAGGTTAAGTGGGTATGCACTTGCTACTTATGATTTGAAAAATGGGCTTGTTTGGTCTCCTGAAATTTATGATATTTTAGAAGCAGATCCTTCAGATAATGATGGTACTAATCGTTTTTTAAGAAATTTTATGGTTAAAGAAGATGAAGTTAAAGTTCGTAATTTGATTAATAATGTGCGAGAGACTCATGCTAATGTTTCATCAACTGTAAAAGTGATTACTAAAAAGGGAAATTTAAAATATTTATCAATGTTTATTACACTTAATTTTAATCAAGGAAAGCTTTTTAATTATGCTGTTTTTGTTCAAGATATTACTTATTTGATGGATGATGAGCTACGTTTATCTGATACGAATAGAAAGTTACAACAAAGTCTTAATGAACGTGAACTTCTTTTAAAAGAGGTTCATCATCGTGTTAAGAATAATCTTCAAATTATTTTAAGTTTATTGACATTGGATTCTAGATTTAATACCAATCCTGCTACAACATTAGAGTCTACTAAAAATCGTATTAGTAGCATGGCACTTATTCATGAGATGGTTTATCAATCAACTGATTTAGCCCATGTTAATATGAAAAAATATATAATTTCTGAGGTTAAATCATTATTTGCAGGTAATCGTGCTAGTAATATTAATATTGAGTATGATTTATTAAATCTTGAGGTTAAAATGGATATTGCTATTCCATTAGGTATAATAATTAATGAATTAGTGAATAATGTAATTAGATATGGATTTCCTAATAATGAGGAAGGTAATTTATTTATCTCCTTATCAAAAGAGGATGAAATTGGGCGAATTGTTATAGGGGATGATGGTGTAGATTTCCCTAAGGATATTGATATTCGTAATAGTGGTAGTTTAGGTTTAACTGTTGTGAATATTTTAGCTGCCCAAATTGATGGTGAATTTAATAAATTAGATAAGTCTGGAGCTTTTTTTGAGGTAAAGTTCCCATTTAATGAAAAATTATAATGTGTGATTTTAAATGGAATTAGTTTCAATTGATGAAAATTCTAAGGTTCATGGTAGAGCTACAGCAGAAAATGGTAGTGTTAATTTAGATGGTTCTAATTATAATTATGAACTTAAAGATTATTCTGATATTATTAAAATGGGAAATGCTTTAGGTTGGGATGTGGATATTTACATGCCTAATGAGGATTGTACGGATTTTATTGTGAATAATTCTTTTCAATTAACTAAATTAGGTTATGTTCTTGGTGAAGATTTTAATCAAGATTTATATATTAATAAAAGTATTTTTGAAATGTTTCCTGTTCTTGTTGAATTAGATTATCCTAAATTATATAAGGATGTAATTGAGCATAATAATCGTTTTACTCATAATTTGCAGTTTAAATTGTCGAATTCTAGGATTTTGGTTTTAAAACAATCCTTTTTTAAATATGATGGGAATGTAGTTGCTATTACTAAAGAGGTTACTAAGTTAGAATTTGATGAAAAACTTGAAGATTATTTATTTAACTCTAATTCACAGGCTTTATTAGTTATTCAGGATGATAAACATGTTAAAGTTAATGATTCATTTTTAAAAATTTTTAATTTTAAAAAAGAGGATATTTTAGGTATGCCTGTTGTATTTACCCCTTTTGATGTAGAGCCAATTTATATGAATGAAGATTTTTTCACGGAAAAATCTTTTTATGAAGCATGTAATAAAGTTTTATATCATGATATTAATAATGCATCTGGATTGGTTAAGTATAATTTAAATGGAAAAGATGAATGGTTTAGACTTTATATTGTGCCTTTCATTTTTAATGGTGAAGATGCTATACAAATAACTTTTTTCAATGTTACAGAACGTAAAGAAGCAGAGTATAATACGAAGTTTATTGAATCTAATTTAAATATTCTTCTTGATTTAAGTAAATTTGCAATATGTACTGGTTCTTTAGAGTATATTGAATGGACTAAACAGATTTATAAAATATTTGATGTAAATTCTGATGATTATCCTCCGGGTTTTGATTTTTTAAAAGAATTTATATTACCTGAGGATTATGAAAAAATGATGGAGTTAATTTATAGTAAATATGAAAATAATCCTGAGGAGTGTAAACATTTTTTAATTGATTATCCTGTTCGTGCAAAAACTAAACATGGTAGGATTAAATATTTATCTGCTTCTTCAGAAATGTATTTTAAAAGTAATGGGGAGTTAGATCATTTTATAAGTTTTGTTCAGGATAGGACTGATTATGTTAGAACTGAAAATGAGATTTTGGAAGCAAATAATCGTTTAAAAGATTCTATTCATGAGAAGGAGGTTCTTCTTAAAGAGGTTCATCATCGTGTGAAGAATAATCTTCAGATTATTGTTAGTCTTTTAACTTTAGATAGTCGTTTTAATAATGATCCTGAACTTTCATTGGAAGCTACTAAGAATCGTATTAATAGTATGGCGCTTATTCATGAGAAAATGTATAATAGTGGTGATTTGGCTCATATAAATCTTAAGGATTATATTGTTTCTGAAGTTGATACTTTATTTAATTTGTATCGTATTTCTAATATTAAGCCGCATTATGAGTTAGAGGATATTGATCTTACTATGGAGAAGGCTATTCCTTTGGGTTTAATTATTAATGAGGTTGTTCATAATGTTATTAAATATGCTTTCCCTAATGGTGAGAATGGTAATTTTAGAATTAGTTTAAAATATTTTGATGGTACTGTTCAATTAATAATGGCTGATGATGGTGTTGGTTTACCTGAAGGTATGGATATTTATAATAGTCCTTCTTTAGGTTTAACTATTATAAATGGTCTTACTGGTCAGCTTGAAGGGGAATTTTATCAAATTAGTGGTCCTGGTACTGCTTATGGTATTGAATTTGAACCTTAATTATTTATTTTGTTCTCATAACCCATTCAAGTATGTCTTTTCTTTGTTCTAATTTCCAAATTTCTTCACTTATAACATCAAAATTGTTCATATCTGGTTTATTAAGTTCTTTTGTATGATCTTCTGTAGATGCATTTTTTCTTTTTTCTTTTAAGTCTCTTATTGCAGCTTCGATGTTTAAAAGGTTTGCAACTATATCTGGATCTACTTTATATTTTTTTAATACTTCTTCTAATGTTTCTATTTGTATTTTATCTATTTGTAATTGTATTTTTAGTTCATCGTGTCCTGTTGTGATGTAAGATAACATATCTTCTAGTTCGCTTTCTTCTTCTTTAAGTTCTTTTAGTTTTTCTTTTATTTCAGGTACATGTTTCATAAAAATTTTTCTCCAAAATTTTATTTTTTAGTATATGTATATATTATATTATAAATATAAATCAATTTTTAATAATGATAATTATATTATTTTAATAATTTTCTTGTGGGTATTATTTTTATGGATGAATTTCAAAAAGAATTTAAATTAAACTCAGATTTTAAGCCTTTAGGTGATCAACCTCAAGCTATTTCTTCTTTAGTTAATGGTATTCAAAAAGGTATGCATGAGCAGACTTTATTGGGGGTTACTGGTTCTGGTAAAACTTTCACTATGGCTAATGTTATAGAAGAAGTTCAATTGCCTACTTTGGTTATTTCTCATAATAAAACATTGGCTGCTCAATTGTATGAAGAATTAAAGGGGTTTTTCCCGGATAATGCTGTTGAGTATTTTGTAAGTTATTACGATTATTATCAACCTGAAGCTTATGTTCCTAGTAGTGATACTTTTATTGATAAAGAGGCTAGTATTAATGAGGAAATTGATATTATGCGTCATTCTGCTACTCAATCTTTATTGTCTCGTGATGATGTGATTGTTGTTAGTAGTGTTAGTTGTATTTATGGTATTGGTTCTCCTGAGGATTATGGGGAATTTGCTTTAGGACTTAAGGTTGGGGATAATTATGATCGTATGGATATTATTCGTAGACTTATTTTCATGCAGTATGAGCGTAATGATATTCTTTTTGAACGTGGTCAGTTCCGTGTTCGTGGTGATGTTATAGATATTAATCCTGTTCATGGTACTCCTCCTGTTCGTATAGAACTTTTTGGTGATGAAGTAGAAGCTATTAGTTTGTTTAATGGTGTTACTAATAAGAAGACTGAGAGTTTGCAAAGGTATATGATTTATCCTGCTAAGCATTTTGTTGTAGGTGCTGATCGTATGGATGCGGCTTTACAGAATATTCAGGATGAATTGGATGATAGGTTAAATCAGCTTAAAATGGAGAATAAGTTGCTTGAAGCTCAAAGGTTAGAGCAACGTACTCGTTTTGATATTGAAATGTTGTCTGAGATGGGTTATTGTCCGGGAATTGAAAATTATTCTCTTCATTTATCTGGTCGTAAATGGGGTGAAAAGCCTTATACTTTGCTTAAATATTTTCCGGAAAAGTTTTTAACTATTATTGATGAATCTCATGTTACTGTTCCTCAGATTCGTGGGATGTATAATGGGGATCGTAGTAGAAAAGAGACTCTTGTTCAACATGGTTTTCGTTTGCCTTCTGCTAAGGAGAATCGTCCTTTCCGTTTTGATGAGTTTGAGGCTACTGTTGATCAGGTTATTTATATGAGTGCTACTCCTAATGAATATGAGTTAAGTCGTAGTCAGAATGTTGTTAATCAGATTATTCGCCCTACTGGTTTGGTTGATCCTGAAGTGATTATTCGCCCTATTGAGGGTCAGGTTGAGGATTTACTTGGTGAGGTTAGAAAGCGTGCTGATAAGGATGAGCGGGTTCTTGTTACTACTTTAACTAAGCGTATGGCTGAGGATTTAACTGATTATTATGCTAAGATTGGTGTTAAGGTTAGATATTTGCATTCTGAGATTGATACTTTAGAGCGTATTGAAATTGTTGATGATTTAAGACGTGGTGAGTTTGATTGTCTTGTTGGTGTTAATTTGCTTAGGGAGGGTTTAGATTTGCCTGAGGTTTCTCTTGTTGCTATTTTAGATGCTGATAAGGAAGGTTTTTTACGTAGTGAAACTAGTCTTATTCAGACTATTGGTCGTGCTGCTCGTAATGTTAATGGTCAAGTGTTGATGTATGCTGATGTTATGACTGATTCTGTTAAGAATTCTGTTGAAATTACTCGTAAAAGACGTAAGCTTCAGATGGCTTATAATGAGAAGCATAATATTACTCCTACTAGTACTTATCGTACTCTTAAGGAACGTAAAGAGGATATTAAACGATTTGATAAGTCTAAAGATGATGTTAGTGCTATGCCTAAGGATGATTTACGTGCACTTATTAAGGATTTAGAATCTGATATGCAGGAGTCAGCTAGTGATTTGGACTTTGAGAGAGCTGCTCTTATTCGTGATGAAATTGTTGTTTTAAAAGGTGTTTTAAAAAATAAGAGGTAAGAAATTAGGAACATAAAATAAACCCTTTTTTGATTTTTTTTGGATGTAATTATTTTAGGGTATTTTATGATTTAGAATAATACTCTTTTTTTTGTTTAAATGATAGTATTTCAAGGCGATTTATATCCTGTTAATATAAATTTTGTTATTATTTTAAATCATTGGTTTATTTCATGTTCCTTTCGTGTTTGTTAATGAAAATTTTTGTTCTTTTGTGTGTAGTTTTATGTTCTATCTAAATTTTGGAGATTATAAAATAGTTGTAAAACGTTTTTTTATTTTTTCATTAACGATGCAAAATTCATTTCACATCGTATTTTAGGTATACATCTAATAATATATAAAAGTTTTGGTATAAAATTAAAAAACATTAATATTTTTTTAAACATTTGAAAAACATTTATATTATAAAAAACATTATAATTTATATAATAATAAATTAAATATTATTTTTAAAGATAGAAAATCTATCTAAAAAAAATAAATATTTAAAAAATTTATTAATCTAATTAAAAAAATAGGAGAATGAATTTTATGTCAAAAATAACTATAGATAGTGAAAAATGTGAAAATGTAGACTGTGGAGATTGTATAGATATGTGCCCTGAAGAATGTTTCGTAATGGGCGATGGAGAAATAACCATTCAACATCCAGATTTATGTGATCTTTGTGAAGTTTGTATGGACATCTGTCCAAATGAAGCTATAAAAGTAGAACCTGATGAATAAATAATTATTCACTATTTTTTTTTAACAATTTTTTTATATTTATTTGATTAAACTATGTGAGAGTATTAATTATGGTAACCATAACAATAAACAAAGATAAATGTGAAAATGTAGACTGTGGAGAATGTGTAGATATTTGTCCTGTAGAAAACTTCGTAATGGGCGAAGGAGAAATCGTAATCCAACACCCAGAAGAATGCACATTATGTGAAGTATGTGTTGACGTTTGTCCTAATGAATGTTTAACAGTTAAAGATGAATAAATACAATAGGAATAATCTTTAAATTCCTATATTTTACTTTTTTTTAAACTTTTTTTACAATTTTTCAATCATAACTAATTTTTCTAAAAAAATTAATAGAAAATAATTTATATAATCCCCTAAATAGTATAGTATAATATTAAAATATTTTTTTAAATTAAAAATTATCTTTTCAGGGGAATTATAGAAGTGGTTAGTCGTAATATAAATAGATCAGCTATATCTGATTTAATGGATGATTCTATTAGACAAAAAGTATTCTATTTCACTAGATACGGGATGATATCAGTATTTATCTTTTGTTTAATTATCTTTATATTCAATACAAATCTCGTCACTTCTTTAATTGGTTCAAATTTTATTGGAAATATTGCACATCAACCTTTATATTATATGATAGTTTGTGTGGTATTCCTTTTAAATCAAGAATTCGGTGAAAGGTTAAAGGTTTTAAACAATGCTTTATCTCTTCTTGTTGGTTTAGGGGGAGTTTTAGCATTATTTGCTTATTTTGGTGTTTTTGGTGTTAATTTATGGTATAGTAGTGTAACTAATAATACATTATATTTAGCTTTTATTTTCATATCTTATTGTGTAATGCTTTTAAGTATTGTAAACAAGAAGGGATTATTTATTACACAAATGTTCCCGATTTTCAATGTTCTTTTAGCTTTTATTGGAATAATGTATTGTTTTGCAGATCCTGTTCTTAATATTGGGATTATAATTAACTTTTTAGTTCTTAAAGTATTTCTTTCAAGTTTACTTTTTAATGCATGTCCTGATGAAGGATTTATTTGGATTTTCTATTTAGATACTCCTGCAAGTCAATTTTTAAGATATGGTATTTTTGGAATACCTATTGCTTATACTATACCTGCATCAATTTTAATAAGTTTATATCCTCCTGGAACTAATGTATTTCCTTATATTACTATTTCTAGTATAGCTATGTTATTCATTCTTCTTTTATTAATTACTTATTCTAGAAGAGTAGGGGTTAATGATTTAGAGGGAGCATTAGCTATGGAGGAAATTGATACTAATCGTGATTATTATGAATCATTGATTCAGAATATGAGTGGTGGTGTTTTAGCTACTGATAATGATGATAATATTATTTATATTAATAAGTCTTTTAGTGGATATTTTGGTTTAAATGAGAAGATTTTAATTGGAACTCCTTTTTTTGATAATCAATGGTATTTTAGTATATTGTTTGATGAGTATAATCAAGCTAAGGATACAAAGAAGCCTGTTTTTGTTGAGTATAAGGAAATTGTTCATTTTGCAGGGGCTAAATATATTAGTGGTTGGATAACACCAATTATTCGTAATGATAATTTTGGTGGTGTTGTTATGACTGTTATTGATGTTAGTACTCTTGAGGAGACTTCTACTATTAGTGCTGTTTTGGATGATAAGAATGTTCTTCTTAGTGAGGTTCATGATCGTGTTAAGAATAATATGCAAATTATTTTAAGTTTGTTAAATATTCAATCTTATAATGCTAAAAATGAGGATGTTCGTGAGGCAGTTATTGAATCTCAGCAACGTATTAATACTATGGCTTTAGTGCATGAGAAACTTTATCAAAATCTTGATTTTAGTCAGGTTAATATTCAAAAGTATATTGATGTTTTAATTGATGAGGTTATTAAGGTGTATGATGTTCCAGATAATGTTACTTTTGAGCGGGACATTTTAAATACTAACTTTGACATTGATACAACTATACCTTTAGGGTTGATAATTAATGAATTATTAACTAACTGTGCAAAATACGCTTTCCCTAATGGTCGTGAAGGTGTTGTTTCAATTAAGCTTAGAAAAAATAAGGAAAATTTAAAAGAATTTTATTTAGAAATTGCTGATAATGGTGTGGGTTTAGCTAATGATAATGTTCAAAATATGGGTTTGAAGATTGTTGATGAGCTTTCTCATCAATTAAGTGGTAGTTCTAAAATTTATTCTGATATGGGTGTTAGAGTGGGTATTGTTTTCAGTGCTAGGGATAATATTCCTGATGATGAAAGATTATAATTATTGATTTTTTAATTTTTTAATTTTTTTTTATAATTAATAAAAATAGATAGTTTTATATTCTACGAATGACAATTTTTTTATAAAAAGATTTTTTTTTTTTACTTTGCAAATGCTTACACAAAATAGTATTAATATAATATATAATATCAATATATTATCTAAAAAAAAATAATTAATCTAATTTTTAAAAAAAAATAAAAAAAGGAGGATAAAACCTTTATGGCCAATGATTTAAGCAAAAAATACATTATATTAAAAGGTGCACGAGAACACAACCTACAAAATATAAACCTCACAATACCAAGAGACAATTTCATAGTAGTAACTGGTCTTAGTGGATCTGGAAAAACAACCTTAGCTTTTGACACAATATATGCTGAAGGACAAAGAAGATATGTAGAATCACTATCAGCATATGCAAGACAATTCTTAGGGCAAATGAAAAAACCTGAAGTTGACTATATAGAAGGATTATCTCCAGCAATAAGTATAGATCAAAAAACAACTCGTGAAAACCCAAGATCAACAGTGGGAACAATAACAGAAATATATGATTACCTCAGATTATTATACGCTCGTGTAGGAATACCACATTGTCCAAATTGTGGAAAAGAAATCTCACAACAAACTATAGGACAAATAGCAAACACAATAATTGAAGAAGGAGAAGGTGTGAAATTACAAATACTAGCACCCATTATAAAAGATAGAAAAGGTCAGCATAAAACAATCTTTGAAGATTTACGAGAAAAAGGATTTGTCCGAGTAAGAGTAGATGGTGAAATACATGACCTTGAAGAAACATTTGACTTAAAGAAAACATTTAAACACACAATAGAAGTAGTAGTGGATCGTTTAATTATCCGCGAAGGTGTGGACTTTAAAAGAAGATTAACAGATTCTCTAGAAACTGCCAGTGAATTTGGAGATGGAGTAGTTAATGTATTATACACAAAAGACGGTGAAGACTATGAAAAAATGTATTCTGAAGATTTCGCTTGTCCTGATTGTGGAATAAGCTTTGAAGAATTATCTCCAAGAATGTTCAGTTTTAATAGTCCTCATGGAGCATGTCCAGAGTGTAATGGAATTGGGGCTAAAATGGAAATGAACCCTGATCTTGTGGTACCAAATCCTGATTTAACTTTAGATGAAGGGGCAATTATACCATGGAGTAAAAATAACAAAAAAGAAGGATATTATGCTCAAATGTTACGGGCATTAGCTACCCATTATGGATTTAGTATGGAAGTGCCATTTAAAGACTTACCTAAAGAAATCCAAGATATAATATTTTATGGTTCAGATGAACGAATCACTTTCACATTTAAAAGAAGAAACCGTTCATATCATGTGAATCGTAAATTTGAAGGAGTTATTACTCGTCTTGAAAGATTATATTTAGAAACTAAATCTAATTTTAATCGTAAATATATTAAAAAGTTCATGAGTGATAGAGAATGTCATGTTTGTCATGGTAAAAGATTACGTCCAGAAGCATTAGCTGTTACAGTTGGTGGTAAAAATATTGCTGAAGTTTGTGAATTAGCAATAAAAGATAGTTATAAATTTTTCCAAGAAATTGATTTAAGTGAACGTGACTTATATATTGCAACAGAAATTCTTAAAGAGATTAATCAAAGATTAAAATTCCTTGTGGATGTTGGATTAGATTATATTAGTCTTTCACGTGCTAGTGGAACATTATCTGGTGGTGAAGCTCAAAGAATCAGATTAGCTACACAGATTGGTTCTGGACTTGTAGGTGTTTGTTATATTCTTGATGAACCAAGTATAGGTTTACATCAAAGAGATAATAAGAAACTTATTGATGCACTTAAACATTTACGGGATATTGGAAATACTCTTATTATTGTAGAGCATGATGAGGAAACAATTTTATCTGCAGATTATGTTGTGGATATTGGTCCTGGTGCAGGTGAACATGGTGGTAAGATTGTTGCTGAAGGTACACCTGCTGAAATTATGGAATCTGAAGAATCTATTACTGGGTCTTATTTATCTCGTAGAGAATCTATACCAATTCCAACAACACGGAGAGAAGGTAATGGTAAAAGTATAATTGTTCATGGTGCTCGACAAAATAATCTTAAAAATATTGATGTTGAATTCCCATTAGGATTATTTACTTGTGTAACTGGAGTTAGTGGTTCTGGAAAAAGTAGTTTAATTAACCAAATACTCTATAAAGGATTAGCAACTATTCTTAATCGCCGTTATATGTATGCAGGGGATCATGATAGTATTGAAGGGGCTAATAATGTTGATAAAATAATTATTATTAATCAAAAGCCTATTGGCCGTACACCACGTAGTAATCCTGCAACTTATATTGGATTATTCACTCCTATTCGGGAATTATTTGCTAAAACTCCACTTGCTAAAGCTAGGGGTTATAAACCGGGTCGTTTTAGTTTCAATGTTAAAGGTGGACGTTGTGAAGCTTGTCATGGAGATGGAATTGTTCAAATTGAAATGCACTTTTTAGCAGATGTTTTTGTTCCATGTGATGTGTGTGAAGGTAAAAGATATAATGATGAAACCTTAGATGTTCGTTACAAGGGTAAAAATATTTATGAAGTTCTTGAAATGACAGTTGAGGAAGCTTTAGAATTCTTTGAGAATGTTCCAGGAATTAAAAAGAAATTACAAACATTATATGATGTTGGTTTAGGTTATATTAGACTTGGTCAAGCTGCAACTACTCTTTCTGGTGGTGAAGCTCAACGTGTAAAATTAGCAAAAGAATTATCACGTGCAAGCACTGGTAAAACATTATATATTCTTGATGAACCAACTACCGGATTACATTTTGCAGATATTAAACGTTTATTAAGTGTATTGAATCGTTTAACTGATGCAGGAAATAGTGTGGTTGTAATTGAACATAATTTAGATGTTATAAAAACTGCAGATCATATTATTGATTTAGGACCTGAAGGTGGATATGAAGGTGGTCGTGTGATTGCTGAGGGAACACCTGAAGAGGTAAGTAAAAGTGGAACATATACTGGGGATTTCTTAAAAGAAATATTATCTGAAAATATAACTCCACTTGCAAAACAATTAGCTGATGAAAAAATGAGTAAATAAGTTCATTTTTTATCAGTTATTCTTTTTATTTTATCATCAATGAGTCTTAGGACATATTCATTGGTTTCTTTTTTTTGAAGGTTGCGTAGTTCGTTAATTGAGCTTATTTTCATAACTGCAGCATGACGTACTTCCCAGTTATTATCATTTGATGCTATTTTTTTGATTGTTGCACTATCTTTTACTTTGTTTGTTGCTTCTATACGTGTATCTTTAAATTTGGAGTGGGTTGCTAATTTTTCTAGGATTTTTTGTTCTTTTATTTTTTGTGTTGCATGTATACGTATTTCACCGTATCCTGGGTTTTCAGCTAATTCAATAAATGATTTAGGGTCTTGTAATTTTTTAAATGCTTCGTGGCGTGTTTTTTCGAAGCTACTGTTTGTTGTTAATTCTTTTAAGATTTTTTCATCATTTATTTTGTTTATTGCAGTTTTTCTTAGTTTTTCATTTTCGTTGTTTTCTGCAATTTCTTTTAGTAGATTTTGGTTTATGAAGTTACTGTTTTCTAGTGCTAATTTTTGTGAGTATTCGTCTTTGTCGGTTTCTACTATTTTTTTTAATAGTTCTTGGTTTGTTATTTTTTTGATTGATTCTCTTCTGACAAATTTGTCGGGATTGTTTTTAGCTAGGTCTTCTAATATTTTGGGGTCTGTTATTTTTCCTACTGCTGTTGTGTGGATTGATTTATCGTCACTTTCTTTTAGTATTTGTGCTATGGTGTTTTGGTCTTCTAGTTTTTCCATTGCTATTATTTTTATGTCTTTGTCTTTTGTGTTTAGTGCTATGTCTTTTATTAGGTCTTGGTTTTCTGTTGGGATTTTTCCCATTGCGTATGCTCGTACTTTGTCGTTTTCGTCGTTTTTAGCTATGCTTCGTAGGGTGTTTATGTCTGTTATGCGGTTTATTGCTTCGGTTCGGACATTTTTATCTGGGTTGTTTTCGGCTATGTCTTTGAATAGTGTTTCGTCGTCTTTTTCTATTTTGTCTAGGGCGTTTAGTACTATGGTTCTGTTTTTTGATTCTAGTGCTATTTTTCTGAAGTTTTTTTCTTTTTCTATTTTGTTTAGTGCTAAGCCTTGTGTTCTTTTGTCTTTTGCATTTATTGCTATGTCTGTTAGTATTTCTTCGTCGTCGATGTTTTTTACTGCACTTTCTCTTCTTTGTTTGTTTTTGTCGTTTTTTGCTACTTCTGCTAGTGCTCTTCCTTCGTCTCCTAGTATTCCCCAGGCTAACATTCTTGCATCGCTGTAGTCTGCGTTTTCTGCTACGTCATGTAATATTGATGGTTTTTCTATTTTGTTTATTGCTACTACTCGTACGTATTTGTCTTTGAAGTGTTTTCCTACTTCTGCTAGTTCGTGTTGATCTCGCATTTCGTTTACTGCAGCTATTCTTACGTTTCGGTTTGTGCTTGTTTCTGCGAGGTTTTTTAGGATTTCATTTCCACGTTTTTTATGTTCTTCTTCTGTTAATGGTTCTTTTTTTGTGTTTTCTTTTTTTGGTGGTTGTTCTTCATTTTCTGTTTCTTCTTTTTTGTTTTCTTTTTTTAGAAAATCGAATAATCCCATTTTTTCACCTCACTTTTTTGGTCTTTTATGAATTTATGTTTTTTTAGTTATAAAACTTTTTTTTATAATTTATGCATAATTTTGACATATTTTTTGTATTATTTTAGACTCATGGTCAGTCACATTTTTTGTTTATTTGTTTATATTTTTTTGAATAATTGTTTAAAATAGGTATTAAGTAATTTAGTTTATTGAATATTTTATTTAAAATATCTTGTTTTATTGTACAGTTATTAACAAAAACCTTTAAATATTACTTTATGTATAAGAATTAATGCCTATTAAAATTTTTTATTTAAAAATACAACAAAAAAAAATAAAGGAGAGTGTTTTTATGGGTGCAACTGATGTAATCAAAAATGCCTTCACCTATCCATTAATAGATAAGAAAAAATGGATGATGGTAGGGGTAATATTTTTAATAATAAATGTATTCGGAATGATTGGAGCACAATATACTGGATGGGCATGGCTCACTGGAATAATAACATTTATACTTGACCTATTTATTGTAGGATATGGAGTAAGTGTTGTAGGAGCTACCCTAAAAGGTGGAGATGAAGTTCCGGATTTTGCTTTTGGAAAGAACTTTGTAGATGGAATTAAAGCTATAGTATTATACTTTATCTATTATGTTATTCCATTAATAATAACATTAATTGTAGCTGCTGTAACTGGACTATTCACTAACATTGGTAAAGCAACAACTGCTATTGCTAATGCTCCAGCACTTAATGCAAGTGCTGCTGCAACAGGAAATACTGCAGGATCTTTATCTGCAATGTTTTCATCATATTCAGCTGTTGTTCCAACAACAATCCAATCTAATATAATGAGTGCTGCAACAATAACAGCAATTGTAGGAATAATCTTATTCATAATCTTCGCATTATTTGCTAATGTTGGTTTAGCTCGTATGGCTGAAACTGATAGTTTAAAAGAAGGATTAAGATTTGGAGCTGTAAATAAGAAATTAAGTTCCATTGGATGGGGAAAATATGTTGCATGGTATATTCTTTTAATAATCGTATTAATTGTTTTAGGATTTGTTGCAAGTGCAATAGCTTTAATCCCTTACTATATTGGAGCTATTTTATCAGGATTACTTGTTTCCTCTTTCATATTCTTATTTAACTTTGCTGCAATTGGAAAAATTTATAATGAAGGATAATTTTTATCCTTTCATTTAAATTTTTTAATTTTTTTTCATAATTTGTACACATTTTTTTAGTATTTTTTCATAATAACTAATGTAATATTTTAAACTACTGGTCAGTCTAATTTTTTGTTTAATTGTATATTAATCATTTTGTTTTAATGTTCAAACTTCTTATAAATCAATTAATATTTTAATCAAATAAATTAAAAAAATTCCATTCTATTAACAAAATTTAATAAAAACCTTTAAATATCACTTTTTAAATATTTTTACTTGCCTATTAAAAAATTATATTTAAAATTAAAATTTAAGAGGAGAGTGTTTTTTATGGGTGCAACAAATGTAATAAAAGAAGCCCTATCATACCCATTAGCAGATAAAGCTAAATGGATAATTGTAGGTATAATATTTTTAATAATGAACTTGTTCTTAGTTGATTTAGGAACAATGTATACAAGTATAGCATGGTTAACAGGTTTAATAGCATTTATACTTAATATATTCATATTCGGATATGGTGTAAGTGTTACTAAAGCAAATATTGACGGTGCTACTAATGTACCAAACTTTGATTTTGTAAAGAATTTTGTAGATGGAATTAAAGCAGTAATATTATATATTGTTTACTTCATCATTCCATTAATAATTACTTTAATCGTAGCTGCAGTAACTGGAGTATTTACTAACTTTGGTAAAGCTGTAACTGCTATGCAAGGTGCTGCAACTGCTAACGCAACTGCTGCAGGTAATGTTTCTGGATCATTAACTTCATTATTCTCTGCATATTCAACTGCAATTCCAACAAATGTTCAAGCAGGATTATCCTTTGGATTAACTGTAACTGCAATTGTAGGAATAATCTTATTTATAATATTCATGTTATTAGCAGAAATTGGTTTTGCTAGAATGGCAGATATGGATAGTTTAGGTGCAGGTTTAAGTTTCGGAGCTGTAATTAGTAAAATAGGCTCTATTGGATGGGGAACATATATCGCATGGTATATTCTCATGATAATAGTAGCAGCTGTTTTAGGAATTATTGGTGGATTAATCGGTGCAATTCCTTATGTAGGATCTTTAATCGCTGGATTATTTATTACTTCATTTATATTCTTATTTAACTACAGTTCAACTGGAAAAATTTACAGAGAAGGATAAAATTTTAATTTTTATCCTTAATTTTCTTTTTTTTTAAATTTCAATTCTAATTTCTTGTTTTGCCCATTTTAAGTTCTTATTTTTATAGTTTGATAAATTTAATCAGTTTTTTCCCCTGATATAATTATATTTATATAGTTTTTTTAAGATTTTAACTATTAATTTAATGTTTGATTATAAAATAAACTTAAATTTACATATTTTGTTTGTTTATTAATTATTTATTGAATTTTTTTTAAAAAAATATAAATATTAATTATTATAATAGTTATTATTGCCTATTAAAAATTTTTAATTAATTTAAATAAAATAATATAAAGGAGAGTGTTTTTTTTATGGGTGCAAGTGATGCAATTAAAGAAGCATTACATTATCCATTAATTGATTATAAAAAATGGTTAATGTTTGCATTAGTATTTTTAGTATTAGGAATTTTAACTACTATCGGTGAATATTATCCTAGTATAGCAAGTATAATGGGAATTATTGTTTGTATAATTAGTATTTTCTTATTAGGTTTTGGTGTAAGTGTTATAGCTAAAACTATTGAAGGTAGTGAGGAAATACCAGAATTTGATATTGCGAAGAATTTTGTTGATGGAATTAAAGCGGTTATATTATATATTATTTATTATATTATTCCTTTAATAATCACATTAATCGTTGCTGCAGTATCTGGAGTATTTACTAATGGTTATGAAGCATTAACTTATATTGCTAATTCTTCTGTAGCTAATCAAACTGTTACAAGTTCTAGTGCAAATACTGGTGCAGCTATGATAAATAATTTTACTTCAGCTGTTCCTGCTAGTGTACAAGCTGGTTTAATTAATGGTATTATTATTACAGCTATAGTTGCTATAATCGTATTCCTATTATTTACTTTATTATTAAATATTGGTTTAGCTCGTATGGCTGAAACTGGTAGTTTATCTAAAGGTTTAGGATTAGGTACTGTATTTAAGAAAGTTGGATCTATTGGATGGGGAACTTATATTGTATGGTATATTCTTGTAATAATTGTAAGTATTATTATTGGAATTATTGGATCTTTAATTGGTGCGATTCCATATATTGGAATGATAATTTCAATGTTTATTATAAGTTCTTTTGCGTTCTTATTTAACTATCGAGCTATTGGTAATATTTACAAAGAAGAATAATAATTTAATTTTTTTTATTTTCTTCTTCTTTTTTTTAAACTTTTTTTTATTATTTAGGTGTTTTTTAAATGAGTGCTACAAGTATTATAAAAGAATCCTTAAAATATCCAAATTTTCATAGGAAGAATTGGGGGATTATGGGTGCTATTTTCTTAATTTTAGCAATATTGAATTTAATTAGTTATTATGTATCTGGTGCTTCTAATGTAGTTAGTGTAGTAAGTTTTTTATTGGATATATTTATTTTAGGATTTGGTATGAGTCTTATTGCAAGTACAATCCAAGGTGTGGATGATGTTCCAGAATTTAGCATAGTTGATAATTTTGTTGATGGTATTAAAGGAATGATCTTATATTTTGTTTATTCTATTATTCCATTTATACTCACTATTATTGTGGCGGTTTTAACTGGTTTGTTGTCTAATCTTTTTAAGGTTGCTATTGTTTTGAATAATTCAACTGCATTTCATGCTGCTGCATCAGCTACAACTTCTGATGAGGTTTTTAATCAATTATCTATTGCTTTTTCCGCAGTACCTGTTAATGTTCAAGCTGCTCTTATAAATAGTTTATTAATAACTATTTGTATTGCATTTGTTCTTTATTTAATAGTTTTATTATTTGCTAATATGGGTCTTGCTCGTATGGTTGAAACTGGTAGTTTAAAAGCTGGTTTAAGTATTGGGGCAATATTTAAAAAGATTAGTTCTATTGGATGGGGAACTTATATTAGTTGGTTTATTTTAACAATCCTTGTTACAATTCTATTAGGAATTATCAGTTATTTAATTAGTTTTATTCCAATACTAGGTATGCTTTTAAAAGCATTAATAATTACAAGTTTTGGATTCTTTTTTAACTATCGTACTATTGGATTAATTTATAATGAAGGGTAAGGAAAATAATTTTTCTTTAACTTTTTTTCTTCTTTTTTTTAGTAAAATATATACTTTATAAAAAAATTAACTGTATATAATGAATTGTTTTATAATGATTCTATTAATTAAAAATTTAATAATGTTTATAACCTATGGGGTTTATTTTATGGAAATAAAAAAAGTACAAGATGAAAAAAAATTAACTGTATTGTTAGAAGGAAAATTAGATACAAATACTGCTCCAGAATTAGATGAAGAATTAAAAACTAGTTTAGATGGAATTGAAGATTTAATATTTGATTTTAACGATTTACAGTATATTAGTAGTTCTGGTCTTCGTGTTTTACTTGCAACACAAAAAACTATGAATAAACAGGGGGCAATGAAAATAATAAATGTTAATGATTTTATCATGGAAGTTTTTGATGCTACTGGTTTTATTGATGTTATGGATATAGAATAAAGTTGAAACTTTTGTGATGGTTTAAAAAAATGGAAAATGTAACTATTAATTCAGATTTACTTGAATTAGATAATATTTTTGATAAACTTGATTTTTTATTAAGTGAATATGATTATAATCTTAAATTAGTAATGCAATTAAAATTAGCAGTAGAAGAAATATTTACTAATATATGTAATTATGCTTATGATGATAAAGATGGTATGGTTGTATTAAGTTTAGAAACTAATCCAAGCCCTTTATCTATTACTATTAAATTTGAGGATCATGGTTCTTATTTCAATCCTCTTGATATTCGTAATCCTGATACTAATTTAACTGCTGAAGAACGGGAAATAGGTGGATTGGGTATTTTTCTTGTTAAAAAGAATGTGGATGAAATTCAATATGAAAATATTGATGGAAAGAATGTTTTAACAATTAAAAAACATTTAATTTAATTTTAAATTTTTAATTATATTATATCTTCATATTTAAGTTAAGCTACACTATTTTTAATAAAAAGGGGGGATTTTTAAACTCCCCTAATTAATTTTAAAATATATAATAATTTTGGGTGTTTGATTGTGAAAGGTTTAGTTTTAGTTGAGGATAATCTTGAAAAGTATAATAATGAAGGTAACAATCCTAGAGGGGTTCAATTTTTATTAGATGCTTTTAAAAAGAGCAATATAAGTTTAGAGTTTGTAAATTTTAAGAATATTCAAGTAATTGTTGATGACGAGTTTAAATTATATATTAATGATGAGAATAAGGATTGGCCTGATTTTGTTATTAGTATAATTGTTCCTGAACCTGATGATTATCATTTTTTGTCTGTTAAAAGGATGTTTGAATCTGCAGGTGTGAAAATTGTTAATTCTGTTGAAACTGGAATGACTGCAAAAGATAAACTTTATACTTTAATGCTTGTTAAATCATTAGTTCCTGAGATTAATATTCCAAAAACTATGCTTGTTGGATTATCTACTTCACCTGATTTGATAGAAGATTTAATTGGGTTTCCTTTAGTTTTAAAGGTTGCTGATGGTCATGGTGGAGAGGGTGTGAGTTTTATTGAGGATAAAGAGAATTTAGTTGAAATTTTAGATATGATTTTCTCTAGTGAAAAGAATCAGGAATCTTATATTGCTGAAGAGGCTATAATGGCTAGTATGGGACGGGACATTCGGGTTGTTGTTTCTGGTGGGGAAGTTTTATATACTTTTATTCGTCGAAATGATAATGATTTCCGCAGTAATCGCCATCAAGGAGGAGTGTTTGAGGATTATCAACCTCCAGAAAGTTTACAAGAGGAAGCTTTGAAGGTTGCAGGTGCTTTGGATTTGAATTATGGTAGTGTTGATTTCCTTTTTGGTGAAGATGAAAATGAATTTTATTTATGTGAAATTAATACTTTCCCTGGATTTTCTTATATTTTAAGTAAATTAGATGAGGGAGATGAGGACTTTTTATCAACTATTTATAAAGGCCCTAAAAGATTCTTTTTTTAGCTAAAACTTTATATGTTTTATTCATTAAATTAAAATTAATATAAAAAAATATTTTAATTATATATATTTAGGTTTTTATTATGAATAGTAAATTAATTGATGCATTTTGGATTTTTATCCGTGGTTTATGTATGGGTTCGGCAGATATTGTTCCTGGAGTAAGTGGTGGAACAATAGCTTTAATTACAGGAATTTATGAAAGGCTTATTGGAGCAATAAGTAATATTAAATTTAGATGGATAAAACCATTAGTTCATGGGGATTTGCATGGTTTTTGGGCTAAGTTGAAAGAGGATTTTGATTTTGAATTGTTTATCCCATTGTTTTTAGTTATTGGTATAGCTTTCTTGTCACTTGCTAAGGTTATTAACTTCTGTTTGAATGTTTACACTGCTTATACTTTTGCATTCTTTTTAGGATTGATTGTGGCTTCTGCTTATATTTTGTTTACTGAATTGGATGAAGTTACAGTTAAAAGTTTCATTATTGCAGCAGTTTTTGCAATTTTAACCTTTATATTTGTGGGTTTAAATCCTATTGCAGCTAATCATAGTTTACCTATAATTTTTATTTCAGCGATTATAGCTATTTGTGCTATGATTTTGCCTGGTATTAGTGGATCATTCTTATTACTTTTACTTGGACAATATCAGTATATGCTTGGTTGTTTATCTAGTTTAAAGTTCACAGATATTTTCACATTTGTTGTTGGTGCTGCTATTGGTATTCTTGGTTTTAGTCGTGTGATTAAATGGTTACTTGCTAATTATCGGGCTGCTACTGTTAGTGCATTAATTGGAATAATGGTTGGAACTATTCGTTTACCTTATGTTAAGATGGCTACTAGTTTAGCTGGTGTTAATTTTATTGGTTTAATTGTTTTAATGGTTATTGGATTTGTATTGATTGTTGTTCTAGAAAAACAATTTAAAATGGTTTAAATTTTTTTCAATTTATTTTCCATTTTACTATTTTTTTATTTATTTTAGTTAAATTTAAATTATCTCTCTTTTATTATAATTGAATATTGTATATTTTTTTGTTATTATTTTTAAATGGTTTTTAATATTTTCTTATTTTTTTTATAAAAAACTTTATATGTTAAAAGTGTGAATATGATAATTAATAATTTAATTCCATTACGGGGAGTTTAATATTTATGACAGTTATAAGTAAAAGTCACATTAACCAATTTGAAACTGTCCTTCATTATTTTGCAGATGCAAGTTTAGTTATAGGTATAACAATTTTAATTCCTATTATTATTGCTTTAATTTATAATGAGACTCGTTATATTATTCCTTTTTTAGCTGTTGGAATATCTATTATTATTTTTAGTATTATTTTAAGACATGTTTGTAAACCAAAAAGTAAAATGACTATTAAATTAAGTATGTTTTTAGTTATGTTTGTTTGGTTGTATATTGCTTTAATGGGATGTTTACCTTATTATTTTAGTGGGGAATTGTCATTTCTTAATTCTTATTTTGAAGCTATGAGTGGTTTTACTACTACTGGTTTTACTATGTTTAATGATTTTTACACTATACCTTATACTATTAATTTCTGGAGAGGTTTAACTCAATGGTTAGGTGGTTTAGGTATTATTTTTATGGTTTTAACTTTCCTTAAGAGTGATGGTAATGATGTGATACCATTATATAATGCGGAAGGTAGGGATGAACGTATTTTCCCTAGTATACGTCACACTACTAAGGTTATGCTTTATTTATATCTTGGATTCACTGTTTTAGGTGTTTTATTATTTGTTTTGGCTCGTATGCCTATTTTTGATAGTATTTTTTATACTTTCACTGCACTTTCTGGTGGGGGATTTGCAACTAGTGTTATAAGTATTTATGAGTATAATAGTTTCCCTATTGAAATTGTAGCTATGTTATTGATGATTTTAGGTGCTACAAACTTTAATCTTCATTATGTTGTTTTTAAAAAGCATAAGTGGAAAGAATATTTCCGTGATACTGAAACTAAAGTATTTTTATCTTGTGTTATTGTTTCAGTTTTACTTATTGGAACTGTTTTATCTGTGCATCATGTTTATGGATCTAATGTTTTACATAATTTCCGTTTTGCATTGTTTCAGGTTATTTCTGCTATAACTACTACTGGTTTGCAGACTAGTTTCCCTAAAGAATTACATAATGGGTATAATGCGTTTGGTACTCTTATATTAACTGTTCTAATGATTATTGGTGCAGGTACTGGATCTACTGGTGGAGGTATTAAATGGCAAAGAATAGGAATTATGGGTCATTCTATTCAAAATGAGGTTATTAGTTTATTAGAACCTTCTCGTGCTGTTGTTGTTAGTAAGTTCCATCATATGAAAGATGTTATTATTACTAATAAGGCTGTGAAGTATACATTGTCTTTCATTACTCTTTATTTAATTGTGTTCTTTATTAGTGTAATGATTTTATTAGTGTTCTATAATGATTTATCTGCTGTTCTTTTTGAAGTAGCTTCTGCTATGGGTAATGTGGGTTTATCTGATGGTTTGGTTAATGCTTCTTCACCAGTTATTGTGAAATTAGTTTATATTGCTGATTTCTGGTTAGGACGTTTAGAAATTTGGCCTGTATTAATTGTGATTTATACTATATTTAGAAAAACTAAAAAGAGAATATAAAAATAAGATGGTAATGTTGAAATGTGGTGGTGAGGGGAATAATTTTTCTTTTTTAGATGTATGAGTTAATGTTTACATCTAATTTTTCCCATGCTTCTTTACTTGTTTCTGGTAGTGTGGTTACAAGTTTTGCTAGTTTTTCTTGGTTTTTTTCGGAGTTTTCGTTTATTGCTGTTGGTTCTCCTTCTGTGTTGAAGTATATTAAGAGTTTGTCATCTACTTCTAATACTCCTTTTTTCTGAATTTGGATTTTTTCTAGTAGTACACCTATAAGGTTTACTTGATATGTTAGGTTTGCTTTTTCATCCTCATCAAATATTGTATATTCGATTGTTCTAAGCTGGTCTTTTTTGTATTGTTTGTATTTTAATTTAAGGTATATAAG
>JAEZRD010000053.1 GCA_023440975.1 Methanobacteriota archaeon
GTGCTTAGAGCTCATGCAGCAGATATTTCAATCATTCCTAATGATATGAAAGCCACTTACACAGATTCTGATGGTTTACCTTACTTTAGTGAAATGGATTCATATTATAACTTGCGTTTAACCCAAAATTTACTAGATCATGGTTATTATGGTGATACACAAGTCAATGGAACGGGTGTGGATATGCACAGGAGTTCACCAGATGGACTTAATGTTACATATCAACCAATGATTTCATGGGTAACTATAGGCTTTTACCATGTAGCTAATATGTTCGGTGATATGTCATTGAAAGAAGTGGCGTTTTACACAGGAGCTATAGTTGCATGTTTATCTGTTATACCCGCTTATATACTTGTAAGAAGAATTACGAATGATTATGGAGCTATAACTGCAGCAATAGCAGTTACATTGGCACCAAATTACTTCTCACATACGTTTGCAGGATTTTTTGATACAGATATGTTCAATGTAACATTACCACTGTTCATATTCTTATTCTTTATAGAAAGTATAAGAAATGATAATCCTACAATGAGAATAATTTTCTCTGTACTTACAGTTGTTACTGTGGCTATATTTGCTGTTTCATGGGCAGGTTACACTTTCTATGCAGCTTTACTAGTTCTTATGGCAATAGTATATTATGTTTTAGCATATTTACTCAAAATAGACACTATAGAATCTCCAAAAAATTATGATAATAAATTCCAATGGTTCATAAACCAAAGAATGTTATGTTCCATAATTGTTATCATGGTTCTTGGAATTATTGGTGTTTCATTAGTAAGTGGTGTAGACTCATTATTCTCCACAATTGGTGGTTTATTTAGTTTATTATCCTTACAAAGTGCAGGTACTTCTGCTACTGGATTCCCTAATGTTTTAGTATCTGTAGCGGAAATGCAAGTTCCAAGTCTATTATCTGGAGGGTTATCTGGAGCATTTTTAGCTAACTCTCAATCTGTAGTAAATGGTGTTGGTGGAATAGTAGCACTCTTAGGTGCATTAGCAGTTTTATACATTTTCACAAGCAGATTATGGAAACTTCGATCAATTTCTGAAGCACCTATTACACGTGGAAAACCATCTAAAAATAGACGTAAAACAGCTGCTCAAAGAAAAGATGAAAATAATAGATTCAACTTAGCTCTTAAAGATTTAACATCTTTAGGCTCTGTTGAAGATATTAATAAGAATAAACTTTTAACCTTATTATACTTCACTGTATTCATGGTTTGGACAATAGGAACTATTATTGCAGTAACTCAAGGTACAAGATTTATTATGGCATTAATGATACCATTAGGTATTCTTGTTGGAATATTCGTAGGATATGCTGTCGATTATGTTAAAGCTAAAGTAGAAGATGAAAGAAGATTACTTTTAATTTGCTTAATATGTGCATTTTTAGTTTCATTCCCAGTGGTAATGCAAGTTAATCAAATTTCAGGAATTGTATTATTCATAGTTCTAGTTATAATATCTGCTATTGCAATTTATGGTGGTAAATTCTTTAAAGAATCAGATATATCATTAAAGAAAACTGCAGCAGTGTTATTAATTACCTTAGCATTAATATCTCCAACAGTTTGTGGAGCATACCAAATATCTGAACAAGTTGTTCCAGGTACTAGTGATCCTATGTGGAATTCTATGCAGTATATTAATGGTACTGCAAATGGAACTATATCTAGTGATGCAGTAATTGAATCTTGGTGGGATTACGGTTATTTATTTGAAATAGCTGCTAATAAACAAACCGCTTCAGATGGGGGTCTACAATCAGGAGATCGAGCATTTTGGATGGGTCGTGCAATGACTACATCTAACCTGGATCTGTCTAAAGGTATTCTGGAAATGTTAGCTACAACTGGTACAAAAGCAGGGGAAACATTAAATAATTATACAGGTAACAATTCAACATCTACAAATATACTATTAAGTACATTACCATTAAGTAAAAGTGATGCTAAAAATGTTATGATGAATAATTATTCATTAACTGAAGCCCAAGCAAATAATGTATTACAATACTCACACCCTGACAATCCAAGGGATGTTGTATTTGTAGCCAGTTCAGATATGCTTCAAAAAGCTGGTTGGTGGACTTACTTCGGTACATGGAACTTTGAAGAGCAGAATAGTACAAGTTTACAATATATGGTTTCAACAACTACGGCGAACATTACTCCAGGACATAGTGGTACTATTCCTCTATTAGATGAAAATGGTATTTCATTTAATGCTGTTATTCATAGAGGAGCAAATGGTACAAATAACACAACTGGTCAAGTGCAAGCGGTATTTGATAATAATAATACCACAGTTGAAGTGAATAACACTACATATAATCCACTTAAAGCAAGTAATATAATGGTTATTGAAGATAATTATCTCACTAAAAACACTACTATCCAAGGCGGAACTGGTGGAAATTACACCTTATTTGTATTAGGTAATAATAATACATATAATGCAATATTAATTGATAATAAGTTAACAGATTCAATGTTTACTAGACTCTTCTTATTAGGTGGTAATGGTCAAGATCAATTCCAATTAATCCATATGGATAGTGGAGTTTCATTATGGAAGGTGAATAATAATGCAACTTCTTCAACATCCACTAATACTACTAACTCAACGGGTTAAAATTGAAAAATAAAATTTAAACATTTTTTATTATATTTAATAATAATTAAAATGAAGTTTTTTTATAAAACTTCTTTAATTATTTTTTTCTATTTTTTTTACAAACTTTTTTTATAAACAAATTTTATAAACTATAAAATCCTAAATTAAAACATAATAGTTTTTATAAATACTATTTTTTAAAATTCTTTTTATGATAAATAATAATTTGGTGAGTAAATGAGTATTGAAGAACAAATAAAAGAAATTGAGGATGAAATTCATAAAACTCAATATAATAAAGCTACATCTCACCATATTGGTAAGTTAAAAGCTAAAATAGCTAAATTAAAAGAAGAAGATATTAAAAGAAAAAGTTCTGGTAGTAAAGGACAAGGTTTTAGTATTAAAAAAAGTGGGGATTCTACGGCAGTATTAGTTGGTTTTCCTTCAGTAGGTAAATCAACATTATTAAATGAATTAACCAATGCTGAAAGTAAAGTAGGAGCTTATCAATTTACTACATTAGATATTATTCCTGGAATTATGGAATATAATAATGCACAAATTCAAATTTTCGATATACCTGGAATAATTACTGGAGCTTCTAGTGGAAAAGGTAGAGGAAGAGAAATTCTTTCTGTTGCAAGAGCTGCTGATTTAATAATAGTTGTTTTAGATGCTTTCAACCCTCAACAATTAGATGTAATTATACGAGAACTTCGAAACATAGGTATACGTCCTAATGAGAAAAAACCTGATGTAACTGTTCATAAAAAAAGATTAGGTGGAGTACAAGTTTCCTCTACTGTTAATTTAACTTATCTTGATGAAAAAACAATTAGATCAATTTTAAATGAATATGGAATACATAATGCCTCAGTTTTAATTAGAGATGATGTAACAATCGATCAATTTATAGATTCTTTAGAAATTAATAGAGCTTATATTCCTATGATAATTCTTTTAAATAAAGTTGATTTAGTGGATGAAAATTATTTAAATGAAATCAAAAAGACAATTCCTGACTTCATACCTATATCTGCAGATAAAAATATGAATATGGATAATCTAAGAGAAATAATATTTGATAAATTAAATTTAATTAGAGTTTATCTTAAACCTCAAGGTAGAAAAGCAGATATGGAAGATCCTTTAATAGTTAAAAAAGGATGTACTGTTATTGAAGCATGTGGTAAATTACATAGGGAATTTGTTAAAAACTTTAGACATGCAAAAATTTGGGGAACATCTGTTAAATTCCCTGGTCAGAAAGTAGGACCAGATCATATTTTGGATGATGAAGATGTTCTAAGAATTATTTTAAAGAAATAAATTATTTCTTTTTTTTTTAAGGATTTTTTAATTATGACTTCTGAGAATAAAATTATTTTTATAACTGGTACTCCATGTGTAGGAAAAACTACAATAGCATCTAATTTAGTGGACAACTTATCCAATGATTTTAATACTAAATTAATTAAAATTAATGATTTGGCTATTGAAAACAATCTAATTTTAGGTGAAGATGTGGATAAAGGGTATAAAATTGTGGATATTCCTTCTTTAAATGAAAGTTTAAATAAAGTTATGAAAGATTTTTTTAACTTAAAAATGGAGAATAATAATCCAAAATTAATTATTGTTGAAGGTCATCTTTCTCATTTTTGCAGTAATTGTGATAAATGTATAGTTTTAAGATTAAATCCATTAATTCTTAAAAAAAGATTAGAATCTCGAAAATATAAAGAATCTAAAGTTAATGAAAATTTAGAAGCTGAAGCATTATCTGTATGTTCTGTTGAAGCATTTGAAAATCATGGAGAACATGTAGATGAAATTGATACTACAAATAAATCAATTGAAAATGTTATTAATATTATTAAGGATATAATATTAAATGATACACATTTTCCTGTAGGGAATGTTGATTTTATGCAATGGATTTTGGAAAATGAGTAAATGTCTAAATATTATAATTAATTTATAAAAATTAAGAGTTATACTATAATTTTAATTTTTTGAAATTAATTTGAGAATTTTTATAATAGAAAGCCTTTTTAAATAAGAAAAACATATCTTTGTTTAATATTCTTCTTGTACCATATGGTTCAGATTAATTTTTATAATTTTGTTTTAAATCGTTTAATCTTTTTAATTCAAAGTTTAAATAGCTAATTCTATTATAAAGATTTTCTATTACCAAATTTATGAGAGGAGTATAATTGAAAAGAGGAAAAAGACCAAATTGGATGTTAGAAATAGCTGAAGAACGTATGGATATTCTTTTCTCACAAGCTGAAAAAGAATTTAATGAGCATCCTGAAAGATCTCATCGATATGTTGAATTAGCTAGAAAAATATCTAAAAAATATAATATTAAAATTCCTCAAAAATGGAACCGAAGATATTGTAAAAAATGTTATAAGTTCCTATATCCCGGTCACAATTCAACCATCCGGCTAATTAACCAAGAAGTTAATATAATATGTGGAGAATGTGGCCATGTTATGAAAATTCCTTATACAAAGGAAAAGAAATTAAAAAGGAGAGCTAAAATTGACTCTTACAAAGAAAGAGATAATGAATAAAAGCCTTTCCGCTATGACAATAAATATTGGTAAAGCTGGAATAAATGATAATGTTATTGAAGAAATAAAACGCCAGTTAAAAGCCAACAAGATTGTTAAGTTACGATTTGCTAAAGGAATAGCAAATGATAAAGATGATTACATTAGCGACATTGTAAGTCAAACCAAATCAAAACTTATTGACATTAGAGGAAATGTTGCTGTTATTTACAAAAGATCTTAAATCTAACTTAAATTTAGAGTTACAGACACCAGTCTTAAATTTAAGTAAAAATCAAAGATTAATAATTTAGAAATTTAAAATACGGAGAATTAATAATGAGTACTGTATACGATGTTCCTGCAGATTTATTAATAAATCACATTGCAGAAGAACTAAAAAAGAATGATAACGTTAGTGCACCTAAATGGTCTAACCTTGTTAAAACTGGTGTTCATAAAGAAAGAAAACCAGAAAATATTGACTGGTGGTATATTAGATCCGCTTCTATATTAAGAAGAGTTTATATAAACGGTCCAGTAGGCGTAAAAAGTTTAAGAACTTTTTATGGTGGAAAAAAAGATAGAGGAGTTAATCCAGAAAAATTTAGACAAGGTAGTGGAGCTATTGTTAGAGGAGCTCTTCACCAATTAGAAGATGCTGGATACGTTCAAAAAATTAACGCTGGAAGAATCGTTACACCTGAAGGTAAATCTTTCTTAGATAAAGCTTCAAACGAGTTAATCAAAGATATTCCAGAACTCGAAAAATACTAAATCAAATAAAAATTTATACGGATTTATAATTTTATAAAAAAATTTAATTTAAATTTTATAATAAGCTAATTAATAGCTAAATTTATTGGAGATTGTTATATGAGCGAGCTTGAAGAATTGCGTCGTAAACGTATGGCTGAATTACAAGCACAAGCAGGTAATCAACAACAAGCGATGCAACAACAAATGCAACAACAACAAATGCAACAAGAGATGGAAGAACAAAAGAAGCAAATTATGATGCAAATTTTGACTCCTGAAGCTCGAAGCAGGCTAACAAATCTAAAATTAACTAAACCTGATTTAGTTAATCAAATCGAACTTCAATTAATTCAATCCGCTCAAGCAGGTAGTTTGAGAGGTAAAGTTACTGATGATCAATTAAAAGTATTGCTCAGTCAAATAGCTGGTCAAAAAAGACAAATTCACATAACTAGAAAATAATATGAAAGCAGGCGTTCTTTATAGTGGTGGAAAAGATAGTTCATTAATGGCTATTATTCTAACACGATTAGGTTATGATGTAGATCTTGTAACTGCTAACTTTGGTGTTTATAAATCATATATTCCCGCTTCCAAATCTGCAAAATCGTTAAATTTGAATCATGTTGTTCTTAACATGGATCAAAACATTTTAGAAGAAGCTGTGAATATGATTATGTCTGACGGATTTCCAAATGAAGGTATTAAATATCTTCATGAAGAAGTAATTGAAACCATTGCAAATGAATATAAAATCATAGGAGATGGGACAAGACGTGATGACAGAACTCCAAAACTTAATAAAGATCAAATTAGGAGCTTAGAGGATCGTCGTGATGTTCAATATGTAAATCTAGATAGTTTCGGTTATAAAATGATAAATTCATTAGTTTCAGAAATTTTTGAATTATCTTATGAAAAAAGCAATAAAGAAACTAGTTCTGATTATGAAGTAGAAATTCGTTTATTAATTGACCAAAAAGGCGGAAATTCAAGTGAAATTTTCCCAGAACATTATCAAACTAATGTTTGTGGCATTAAACAAAAAATTTAAATTCATTAAATTAAATTTATATTACTAATTACAATATTGATGGTGGAAAAATGAGTAGAAATAAACCGTTAGCTAAAAAGCTTAGAATGGCTAAAGCTAATAAACAAAACAGAAGAATTCCAATTTGGGCTTATGCAAAAACCCAACGTAAATTAAGATACAGACCTAAACCAAGACATTGGAGAAGAAATAACCTTAAAGTATAAGGGGTAGATTGTTATGGAAAGAATTTACACAATACCACTTAGAGATGTTAAAAAAGCACCTAGAACTATTAGAGCAGCAAAAGCTATGAGAGTTATTAGATCTTTTTTAGAAAAACACATGAAATCTGAAGATATTATTTTAGATCCAGCTATAAATGAAAAAGTTTGGGAAAGAGGAATTCAAAAAATTCCTTCTAAAATAAAAGTCAAAGCTGTTAAAGATGAAGATGATGGAGTAGTTGAAGTTACTTTAGAAGAATAAGTAAACTACTAAACTATTAATAATCATAATATTAAAAAAATGAAATTTAAAAAAGGAAAGGGACATACATGCTTAAAAGAATAGATCTAACTGGAAACCCTAATTTAGGAGTTTATATTTCAGTTAATGAAGATTTTGCCATTGTTCCTTTAAATCTCCCTGATGATATGGTTAATATTCTTAAAGAAGCATTAGAAGTTGAAGTGATTAAAACTTCAATTGCGGGCAGTAACTTAGCTGGAGCATTAACTGCAGGTAATTCTAATGGTTTTTTAGTTTCACCATATACTGATGATAGGGAAATAAACAATTTAAAATCTGTAGGGTTAAATGTTGCTAAACTTGAAGATAAGTATACAGCAGTAGGTAATATTGTTGCAGTTAATGACACTGCTGCGATTGTCAGTCCTTTTATATCTGAAAATTCTGTAAAAACAATTGAAGATGTTCTGGATGTTACTGTTGAACAATCTTCAATGGGTGGTTTAGATATCATTGGTTCCTTAATGACTGTTACTAACAAGGGTTTCCTTTTATATAGGGATTCCACTCCTGCAGAAATAAACTTTGTTGAAGATACATTCAAAGTTCAAGGAGATATTGGAACTGTTGGTAAAGGTATTACACTAGTTGGAGCTTGTTCAATTGCTAATTCAAAAGGAGCTATAGTTGGTAAAAATACTACAGGTCCAGAAATGGCAAGATTAGAGGAAGCTTTAGGATTTTTAGATGATTAAAGTAAATGATTGATTATTAAATAGTATTCTTTTTTATGAGGGATTATTTATGGAAACAAAAATATACAGAATTAAAGGTAAATTTGTAATGGGTGATGAAGTCCAAAAATTTACTAAAGAACTCAAAGCTTTTAAAGAAGCAGATATTTATGAAAAAATTTATTCTATTTTTGGAAGTAAACATGGAATAAACAAAAATCAAATTAAAATTGAAGATATTACAGAAATTAAAGCTGATGAAGTAGTTGACCCTATTTTAAAAGCTATATTATAAATTAAAGTAAAAAGGTGTTTTTAATGGAAGACCAGCAAAAATTAGAACAAATGGTAAACGAGCTCAATATGTATAAAAGCCAAGCTGAATTGTTACAACAAGAAATTGAAAATGTTCAACAAACAATAGCTGAGGTAAATACTTTAGAATCAACTATTGAAGATATGAAGAAAAAAGACAATGTAGAAGCTTTAGTACCTGTTGGTGCTGGTTCTTTTATGAATGCTGAAATTAAAAACGATAATAAAATTGTTATGAGTATTGGAGCAGGTGTTGCAGTAACAAAAAATTATGATGAAGCAAAAGAAACTGCAGAATCTCAAAAAAAGCAACTAGAAGATAGCTTAGGTAATTTATACAACAACTTACAACAAATTTCCGATGTTATAAATCAACTTTCTCCACAAGCTGAACAATTAATGTTAAAACTTCAACAATCAAGATAACATTAATTTTTACTTTTTTTTCATTCCATTAACTTAAAATATGGAATGATTCTCTTTAATTCTTTTTTTTACAATTTTAATCAAATTTTATTATAACTACTATTTTTTTTAACAACTATTTTTTAAATAAGTTTATTAAATTTAACACACATAATTTCATTATTAATGTTTATTTAATAAAAATTTTAGATATTTTTTTATATATTAATCATATTTAACTTATTATAGGAAGGTAATAACTTGTTTGAGTCATTAAGAAAAAAATTTTCAGAAACAAGTGGAAAATTAACTAAAAAATTGGAAGATGAAGCTGAAGAAGAAGATAACATTGAAAAAACGGATTTATCTGATGAAAAAAATTTAATTGATGAAGAAAATAAAGATTCTAAATCAGAGGATAAAGAAAAAATTGATGAATCAATTTCTTCTTCAAAACAAGAATCTAAAAATAAAGCAGAATTAGATAAAACAAGTAAAGATTCTGAAAAAGAAGATGAAGATGAATCAAATGATATTGATGATGAGTCTGAGTCTGAAGTTAGTGATGAAGGTTCTGATGAGGATGAAGAAAAGTCTGGTTTTTTCTCTTCTTTTAGACGTGGTTCTAAGAATAAAGATAATGATGATGAGTCTGAGTCTGATGATAACATTAAAGAAGATAATGATGATGAAGAGTTAGATGATAAATCTTATGATGGGGAGTCTGAGTCTGAAGTTAGTGATGAAGGTTCTGATGAGGATGAAGAAAAGTCTGGTTTTTTCTCTTCTTTTAGACG
>JAEZRD010000078.1 GCA_023440975.1 Methanobacteriota archaeon
CTGATCCTGATAAAGGTGAAATTATTGGTGCTACTGGAGCTATTCCTTATATTGATAATATTCCACAAGAAGGAATTGAAAGATTCCAACAACAAATTGAAATGGTGGATTTAATCGATGTAGAAGACGACGGTCAAATTGCTGCTAAAATAAAAGAATGTATTGAAAAAGATCCAGGTGCATTTGAAGAAAAAACTATGGTTATATCTATAGATGAAGAAAAAATTGCTAAAAAAGTTAAAAAAATTCAACTTGAAGCGAGAAATAATCAAAAACAAGTTAAATCTGCTTCATAAAAAATTTTTAATAGTTAAATAAAATAAAGTAAAATAAATAAAATGAAATTAATAGGATTGATTAATTATGGATGAACTAAAAGGAAAAACAATAAATATTGAAAATTTAGTTGATTATCAAAAAGATTCTGTAGTAAGTATGGAAGTTATTAAAAAAGAATTAGGCACTGTTACATTGTTTGCATTTGATAAAGGACAAGGTTTAAGTGAACATAGTGCTCCTTTTGATGCTATGGTACAAATCATTGATGGTGAAGCAGAAATCACACTTAATGGTGAACCTAATATTGTATCTAAAGGTGAAATGATTATAATGCCAGCTAATGTTCCCCATGCTTTACAAGCAGTTAATGAACCTTATAAAATGATTTTAACCATGATTAAATCAGATTAATTTCATTAAATTTTTTTATTTTTTTTTAATAAAAGTAATTCATTATTGAGTTTACTTTATTTTTTTTAAATTTTTACAAAATTATAATTATTATTGTAATTTTTTAATTAATCTTTTTTCTAAAACTTTTTTTTATTCAAAAATAATATAAACTATACTTAATATAATATTTTTAGAGAAATTTTAAACTAATTTTATAATAAAAATTTATTATTGTGTGATTATATGAGAAGTGATAAAGTAAAAAAGGGTGTTCAAAGAGCACCACATAGATCATTACTTAGAGCATGTGGAATTACTGATGATGATTTTAAAAAACCATTTATTGGTATAGCTAACAGTTTTACCGAAGTTGTCCCAGGACATATTCATCTAAGAGATTTAGTTGAATATGTTAAAGAAGGAATTCGTGCTGCAGGAGGTATACCATTTGAATTCAATACCATGGCAATTTGTGATGGTATTGCTATGAACCATGAAGGAATGAAATATTCATTACCTTCAAGAGAAATTGTTGCTAACACCGTTGAAAGCATGGCTATAGGACATAGTTTTGATGGGCTTGTTTTATTACCTACTTGTGATAAAGTAGTGCCAGGAATGTTAATGGCGGCAGCAAGATTAGATATTCCTTCTATTGTTCTTACAGGTGGAGCAATGGAACCTGGTAAATTTAAAGGTAAGAATGCTGATTTAATAACAGTTTATGAAGCTGTTGGTGAATTATCTTCTGGTAAAATTACAGAAGAAGATCTAGATGAACTTGAAAGATGTGCTTGTCCAGGTGCTGGAAGTTGTTCTGGTTTATTCACTGCAAATACTATGGCTTGTGTGACTGAAACTTTAGGAATGAGTCTTCCTAATTGTGCTACTACATTAGCATTAGATCCTGATAAGATGAAATTGGCTAAAGCTACGGGTGAAAGAATTGTAGCAATGATTGAAGAAGATTTACTTCCATCTCAAATATTAACTCAAGAAGCTTTTGAAAATGCTATTTCTATGGACATGGCTTTAGGTGGATCTAGTAATACTGCACTCCATATTCCTGCTATTGCTAGTGAATTAGAGGATAAAGGGATTGAAGTAACATTGGATTTATTTGATGAGATTAGTCAGAAAGTTCCACATATTTCATTATTGTCTCCTGCAGGTGAGAATACTATTTTAGATCTTCATAATGCAGGTGGTATTCCAGGTGTATTAAAAACTATTGAATCTAAAATTAATACTGATTGTTTAACTTGTTTAGGAACAACAGTTAGTGAAAATCTTGAAGGTGTTGAAGTTAAAGATGAGAATGTGATTCATCCTATGGATAATCCTATTCATGGTGTTGGTGGTTTAGCAATACTTAAAGGTAATATTGCTCCTAATGGTTCAATTGTTAAATCTGCTGCTGTTCCAGATGATTTGATGCAACTTAAAGGGCCTGCTAAAGTTTTTAATAGTGAGGAAGATGTTACTGAAGCAATTTTTGGTCATAAAGTGAAAGATGGAGATATTCTCATAATTCGATGTGAAGGTCCAAAAGGAGGACCTGGAATGAGAGAAATGCTTAATCCAACTAGTGCTATTGTTGGAATGGGTCTTAAGAATGTTGGATTAATAACTGATGGTAGATTCTCTGGAGGTACACGTGGACCTTGTATTGGTCATGTTTCACCAGAAGCTATGAGTGATGGTCCAATAGGTTTACTTAAAGATGGGGATATAATTAATATTGACATTACTAATAGAACTTTAAATGCAGAATTATCTGATGAAGAATTTAAAGAACGAGCTAAAAATATAAAGCTTCCAGAAAAAGAAGTTAAAGGTTGGTTAGAAATTTATCGAAAATGTGTTAGTTCTGCAGATAAAGGAGCTATAATGAGATAAATTATCTTAATTTTTCTATTTTTTTAAATTTTTTTACTATTTTTTTTATTTTTAATTAATATGATTTAGTATTTTAAACTTTTTTTATACCTTAATTTAATATATAATAATAAATAAAACTGAAAGCAAGGTGTTAAATTGTCGACTAAAAAAGAAATACTAACATATGTAGTAATCATTATTATCGGGCTAATTATAGCTCAACACATGAATGTTGTTGTTTCTGGTAGTATGGAACCTGTCTTCTATAGAGGAGATATTGTAATAGTTCAAAAAGCTGATATGCTAGGTATCCATGAATTTGATCCAGATAGCGTTCAAGTTGGAGATATAGTGGTTTATGATGCTAGTTGGTTTTCAAGTCCTGTAATACACAGGGTAATAAATATTACTGAAATAAATGGTACTACGTATTATGAAATAAAGGGAGATAATAATAAAGTTCCAGACCCTTACTGGGTAACGTCTGCCCGAATTAAAGAAAGAGTTGTGACTATTGGTGATCAACCTTTAATAATACCTAAAGTAGGTTATATTACAATTGCTATAAAAGGATTATAGTATAATCTTTAAAACTATTTATTTTTAAAAAATATATTTTAATTATAATTTGGGGTTAATTTTCCCCTTTTTAAATACTTTTTATTTTTTATAATTTTAACATTTGATAACATAATTTTAATACTTATTATATTAATGGTGTATACAATGAATATTGCAGTAAAAGATGAAGCATTAAAATCATTAAAAAATCTTTTAGATAAAAAAGGATATGAAGTTCCTGATGAAGAAATAAAGTTAGAATTTCCTCCAAATCCTAATTTAGGTGATTTAGCTACTACATTAACATTTTCATTAGCTAAACAGTTGAGAAAAAATCCTAATTTAATTGCTCAAGATTTAGTTGAAGAAATTGAAGTTCCAGAAATATTTGAAAAAGTTGAAGCTAAAGGACCATATCTTAACTTCTTTATAAATTATAACATTTTTGCAAAAGAATTATTGAAATCTATAACCGATGATTATGGTCAACTTCCTGAAAAAGATGAAAAAATCATATTAGAACACACATCCGCTAATCCTAATGGTCCATTACATGTTGGACATATTAGAAACTCTATCATTGGAGATTCTTTAAGTAAAGTTCTTAAAAAATCTGGTAGAAAAGTTGAAACTCAATATTATGTAAATGATATGGGTAGACAAATAGCAATTATTGTATTTGGAATAACTGAATTAGGTTTAAAAATTGAAGATCAAGAAGGAGAAAAAATTGACCATAAAATAGGTCAATTATATTTCAAAACTAACCAAAAACTTAATGAAAATAAGGATTTAACTTCTAAAGTAGATGATTTAATAGTAAAATATGAAAAAGGAGAAGATCCTGAATTAAATAAAATTTTTGAAGAAGTTGTTGAAAAATGTATATCTGGTGTAAAAGAAACACTTGCTAGAATGAATATAATTCATGATGATTTTGTATGGGAAGGTCAATTTGTTAGAGATGGTACTGTAGATAAAATCACAGATAAATTATATGAAATTGGATATGCAAGAAAAAGTGAGGTATTATATCTTGATTTAACTGAATGGGATATTGATAAAGAGCTTGTTCTCAGAAGAGCTAATGGAACTTCATTGTATTCCACTAGAGATATTGCTTATCATATGAAAAAATGTGAACAAGGAGATATAGTCCTTGATGTTCTTGGTTCTGATCATAAATTAGCATTTAGACAAGTTAGTTTAGCTCTTGAAATATTAAATGTTGTTAAACCAGATAGTGATGAATTAGAAGTAGTTTTCTATGAATTTATTAATTTACCTGATGGATCTATGTCTACAAGAAAAGGAATATTTGTTTCAGTTGATGAATTAATTAATGAAGCAGTTTCTAGAGCTAAAAAAGAACTTATTGAAAGACGTCCAGATTTATCTAATGATGAGTTAACTGATATTTCTGAAGAAATTGGAATTGGAGCTATTAGATTTTATATTGCAAGATTATCTCCTGAAAAACCTATTACTTTTAAATGGGATGAAGCTTTAAGTTTTGAAAGAGGTTGTGCTTCTATTCAATATGCTCATGCGAGAGCCTGTAAGTTACTTAATAAAGCAGATGGTAATGAGTATGAAATGGAAGGTAATTGGGTTCCTGATGATATTGAAAAAGATTTAATTAGAAATTTAGCTAAATTCCCAGAGGTTATTGAAAATTCTGCAGATTTAAGACGTGTACATCCTATAGCTCAATATTGTCAAGATTTAGCAAATGCATTTAATAAATTTTATAAATCCGAACAAGTTTTAGGGTCTGATTTTGAGGGTGTTAGATTAAGTATTGTTAAAAAATCTCAATTAACACTTAAAAATGCTTTAGATTTATTAGGAGTGCCTGCTCCTGAAAAAATGTAAAAAAAAGAAATTTTAATATTAATAATTTTATTTTTTTTTAATTACTAACATTTTTTTTAATTATTTTTTTTATTTTGAAGGTTTTATTGCTTTTTGTTTTTCATAATCTTCCATATAGGATTGTTTATCGTCACGTTTAAATGCTGCTTTGATTACTCCCCACATGGCTTGTAATAAAACTACTCCATCTTGTCTTACTTGACTTATGATGTATCCCGGTCTTAAGTAAAATTTTATAAAAGCTTTTGTTTGTATTTTTCTTAAATCTTCAATTGAACAATCAACTGTTTCTAATATTGGTGTAATTAAAGTGTATTTAGACCAATCTTTAACTTTTATTAAGTTTTTTTCAAATGCTTCTTGGTAGAACCGTGTTCCTGGATATGGGGTAGCTAAACTGAAAATTGCATAATTTGGTTTAATTTTTTTCACGAATTGTAAAGTTTTATTTATATTTTCTTTTGTGTCCCCAGGCATTCCAATAGCTACTGATGCAATTGTTCTTATCTTTTTTTCACGTGCTATTTGGAATGCATGTTCTATTTTCCCAACAGTAATTTGTTTGTTCATATTATCTAAAGATTGTTGATCTGCTGATTCAACACCCATAAATATTGTTATGCACCCAGATTCACGCATTGTTTCTAGTAAATCTTCATCTAAATTATCTACTCTTGAGGTACATCCCCACATAATGTTTAAATTTCTTGCCATAATTTCATTACAGATTTCTTTTACTTTTCTTTTATTTAATGTGAATGTGTCGTCAAGGAATGCTACTGTGTCAATATCGTAATTGTTTTTTAGATATTCAATTTCATCTACAATATTTTTTGTACTTCTACTTCTAACTTTTCTTCCGTGCATTGCTGCTGAGGAACAGAAAGAACATTGATTTGGACAGCCTCTTGTTGTTATCATAGTTGTCATATGGGTTGTGACATCTAACATTCTGTATTTGTCCATAGGCATTAAATGTAATGCAGGGTAAGGGATTGTATCTAAATCTTCGATAACTGCTCTGTCTGGTGTAATTATGGTCTTTGTATTATCTACATTATCTTTAAATACTAATCCATTAATTTTTGATAAATCATCACCATTTTCCATTGCTTGTGCTAATTCTACTATTGTTTGTTCACCTTCTCCACGAATTACGATGTCTATATTGGGGTCTTCGATAATTTCGTTGAAATTAAAAGTAGGATGGTAACCTCCAATGGCAATGGTAGTATTTGGCAATGCTTTTCTTACTACTTCTGCAGATTTTAAAGCAGTTCCTATTGTTGGTGTAAGAGCTGTAAGAGCTACTAAATCAGGTTTTCTTTTAATGATTTCATCTTTAATTTCCGAATATTCTAAATCTAAAGCTGAAGCATCTAATATATCTACTGGAATATCATTTTGTTCTAGCATAGCTGCCATATAACCTAAACCTAGGGGAGGAGCTATTACTCCAATGAATTTGTATTTGGATTTGTAATGTGGGGGATTTATAAAAGTTACCTTCATGTTTATCAATTCTTTAGGATTTATTTTTTTGAATAGTTTGTTAATAATTAAATAATATTTTACTAGATTAATATTTATAAATATTACTATAGTATTTATTTTTTTATTTTAAATTTTATTAAAGTAATATTTGAGGTTTTTAAATTATTTTTTTGTAAATTTAGAATTTATTAATTAGTAAAACATCATTTTTAGCATTTTTAATAACTTTTTCTGCTACACTTCCTAAGAAAAATCTGTCTATTCCACTTTTTCCAGAACTTGCAATAATAATTAAATCAACATTTTCTTCTTCAGCTATTTCAATGATTGATTTTGCAGGTGATCCTTCTACTACTTTAGTAGTAATTTTTATATTTTCATTAATTTGTTCTTTCATTTTTTGAACATTACTTTTAGCATTATCTAATAATAAGTTATTTAAACTTATTACTTCATCTTCGTTTGGTAATTGAAGAGCTATAATGTTACTTGCAATAGATAATATTATTATTTCTCCATTTTCTTTATCAATTATGTTTAATGCTGTTTCAATTTCTTTATCAGCATTCTTTGAACCATCAGTAGGTAGTAATATTTTTTTATACATTTTTTCACCCGTTTTAAATAGTTTGTTTATTGTTAAATAAATTTTAAAACATTTTTATATTTCTTATACATTAATATGATTTTTTTTAAATAATATCTTTTTTTAATTTTAATTTTCAGAAAATTTTATATATAGTTGTTTTAAAAATTTGTATATTTTTCTTGTATTTTAAATCAATGTTTTTAAATTATATAATATGTATCTAAAGATTTAATTTAAAAATAATATTTGTTTTTTTTAGATTCGTAAAATTAGGGTTAATATTAACTTATTTTAATAAAATTGTAAAATTAAGATTATAAAAATATAAAATAAAAGTAGAATAAATAGTTAGTTTAACTATTTATTTTAAAAAATAATACATTACAGCTTTTTGGGCATGTAATCTGTTTTCAGCTTGATCAATAATAACAGATTGTGGGCCATCAATAACATCTGCAGTTACTTCTTGACCACGTATAGCAGGTAAACAGTGCATAAATATTGCATTATCATTAGCTAATTCCATAAGGTCAGTGTTTACTTGATAATTTGCAAAATCATGAAGTCTTTTTTCAGTTTCTTCTTCATCACCCATACTTACCCAAACATCAGTATATATAGCATCTGCACCAGTAACTGCACTTTTTACATCTGATGTAATAAGAACCTTTGATTCATAGTTACTAGCTATCTCTAAAGCTTTTGCAATAATATCTTCATTAGGTTGATAACCTATAGGACAAGCTACAGTAATATCCATTCCTAAACATGCACATATAAGGAGTAATGAGTTACAAACATTATTACCATCACCAACATAAACAAATTTCCCATCAAAGTTTCCTAAATGTTCATAAACAGTTAACATATCAGCTAATGCTTGACATGGATGTTCAATATTTGTTAATCCATTTATAACAGGAACAGTAGCTTCTTCTGAAAATTCAACAACATCTTCATGATTTATAGCTCTAATCATTATTCCATCTACATATCTACTAATAACTTTAGCAGTATCTGAGATAGGTTCTCCTCTACCCATTTGAATATCATTATTAGAAAGGAATAATGCTTCTCCTCCTAATTGATACATCCCTACTTCAAAAGATACTCTAGTACGTGTAGAAGACTTTTGGAATATCATAGCTAAAGATTTTCCTTTAAGTGGTTTTTCTTCCATATTACCATTTTTAAAGTCTATAGCTAAGTTTAAAATGTCTACTACTTCGTTTTCAATATCTTTAATTGATAATAAACTTCTCATTCAAATTCCCCATTAAAAGATAAAAATAACATCAAAAAATTAAATTTTTAATAAGTATAATAATTGTTAAAAAAATTGTAATGTTTTTATAATAAGTTTTAATATTTTATTTTTTTAATAATTAAAACTTTCGTTTAAAATAAATAAATTAAAAAATATTTATAAATAGTAAAAATAAGCTTAAAAAAAAATATTAAGCTAATTTTTTATTTATTTTTGTAAAATTTCGTTCATATGTTGGACACGTTTATTAACAAGTTCATTAGTCCCAACATCTCTTCTGTGATAAATATTTCCTGTTACAAATTGACAAGCTTTTTCTGCAACATTTTCAGCTTCAGAAATTGTTTCTCCTTGACCTACTATTCCTAAAGCTCTAGATCCAGAAAGGTAAATACCATCATCTTTTTGATTTACTGCAGCATAAAATACATTTGCTCCAAGTTCTTTAATTTTATCTTCATCAACTTCTACTTTAGTATTAGCATATTCAGAATTAGGATATCCATCTGGAACTATATACTTACAAACACTAGCTTTGTCTATAAATTCAACATTTTCTAAATCTTCATTAACTATTGAATTACAAATATCAACCATTTTAGTTTTTAAAAGTGGAAGAACATTCATAGCTTCAGGATCACCAAATCTAGCATTATATTCTATTAAACGTGGTCCATCTGAGCATAACATGAATTGGCCGTATAATATTCCTTTATATGGTTTTGTTTCTTTAGCTATTGAATCAACAGTTTTTCTCATTATTTCTACTGCGGTATCGTAGTTTTCTTGTGATAAAAATGGAAGTAAACCTCCTTTATCAGAGTATGATCCCATACCTCCAGTAATATCTCCTTTATCTCCTTCAAATGCTTGAGGATGGTCTTGGGCTGCTGGCATTGGAGCTAAGTGTTTACCATCACAAAATGCTTGTATTGTGAATTCTTCCCCTATTAATCTTTCTTCAATAATTACCTGAGCAAAACCTCCCATTGCATTATCCATAACTTCTTTAGCATATGCTTTTGCTTCTTGATTATCTTTAAGATGTTCTCCTACAATTTTAACTCCTTTTCCTCCTGTGAGTCCAACAGGTTTTACAACGGCATCTTTATCAAATTCATCTAAAAATTTACTAATATCTTCATAGTTGTCAAATACTTTATAAGTTAATGATCCGGGAATATCATATTTTTCAAATAAGTTTCTCATAAATGATTTATCTGTTTCAATTCTTGCAGCTTCTTTACATGGGCCTACACATTTTATTCCATTTTTTTCTAGTTCATCTACAATTCCGTTTCCTAATGGGCTTTCTGGACCTATAACTGCAATTTCTATTTTGTTTTCTTTAGCAAATTCTGCTACTTTTTCAATTTCATCTTCGGATCCTTGTTTAAATTCTGCTATTTTGGAGATACCTGGGTTTATTTTTCCAGTATATGCATATAATTCAACATCATCTTTTAATGCATTACAAATAGCATGTTCTCTTGCTCCAGTTCCAACTACTAAGACCTTCATATTTTTTAATCTCCCTTTATAAAATCAACGATATTTTTTATTTAATTAAATTTTAAAAAATTATATTATATTTTATGTTATTTTAAATTAAAAATATTTTTTTATATTAATAAGGTTTATATTATTTTAATAATATAAATTAGTATACTATATTTTATAAGAATATTTTTTTCATTGCAATTTTTATAAAAATTAATAGAGAAAACTAGGTAGGTGCTATAATTGAAAGGTGGCGAAGCCATAATAAAATCTTTAAAGGAACAAGGTGTAGATACCATTTTTGGGTATCCTGGCGGTCAAACAATACCTTTTTATGATATGTTATATGATTCTGATTTAAAACATATCTTAGTAAGACATGAACAAGGAGCAGTTCATGCTGCAGAAGGTTATGCTAGAGCTTCAGGAAAAGTAGGAGTGTGTGTTGCAACTTCAGGACCAGGTGCTACTAATTTGGTGACTGGTATAACTGATGCATTTATGGATTCTACTCCTATTGTGGCAATTACTGGTCAAGTTCCTGTTAATTTAATTGGGAATGATGCTTTTCAAGAAGCAGATATAATTGGAATTACAATGCCTGTAACTAAACATAGTTATCAAGCTAAGGCTGCTGATCAAATACCTTCTATTATTAAATCAAGTTTTGAAATAGCTAATACGGGTAGACCCGGTCCAGTTTTGATTGATGTTCCTAAAAATGCTCAAGTTGGTGAGTTAAAAGAATATATGGATGATTTGATTTCTACTCCTGGTTACAAACCTACAATTAAAGGAAATATTAAACAAGTTAAAAAAGCAGCTAAATTAATTAAGATGGCTAAAAAGCCAATGATATTAGCTGGTGGTGGAGTAATAATATCTGGAGCATCTAATGAACTTAATACATTATCTAAACTTATTAATGCTCCTGTAATGACTACTTTAATGGGTAAAGGATGTATACCTGAAGATCAAGATAATTGTCTTGGAATGCTTGGAATGCATGGTCGTGAAGTTTCAAATTTATCAGTTAATAAATGTGATCTTTTAATAGCTATAGGATGTAGATTCTCTGATAGAACAACAGGTAAATTAGATGAATTTTTACCAAATAGTAAAGTAATTCATATTGATATTGATCCTGCAGAAATTGGAAAAAATGTTGATGTTGATGTTCCTATTGTTGGAGATGCTAAAAATGTTTTATCTTCTCTTGTAAAACAATTAAAAGGATTTGAATCTAATAATGATTCTAAACAATGGTATGATGATAGAATTAGTATTAAAAATTCTTTTTTACCTAGAGTATCTTATGATACTACTCCAATAATGCCTCAACAAGTTTTAAAGGAAATTAATAGTGCATTAACTAGTGATACTATTGTAACTGCTGATGTTGGACTGAATCAAATGTGGGCAGCGCATTTTTATAATACTACTAAACCTAGAAATTTCATAACTTCTGGAGGATTAGGTACTATGGGATATGGATTCCCTGCAGCTATAGGCGCAAAGGTTGCAAAACCTGAAAATCCTGTTCTTGCTATTGTTGGTGATGGTGGATTTTTAATGGTTAATCAAGAATTAGCTACTATCAAAGAATATGATATACCTGTTATAATTGCAATATTGAATAATCGTAAATTGGGAATGGTTTATCAATGGCAAAATTTATTGTTTGATGGAAGATTATCTGAAACTGATATGGGGAACACTCCAGATTTTGTTAAATTAGCTGAAAGTTATGGAATAGAAGGTCAAAGAATAACAGAACCTGGAGAATCTGAAATAGCTATTAATAAAGCTTTAAAAGATAATGAATCTATTGTTTTAGATATTGTTATTAAAAAGAATGAGTTTTTACCTATGGTTCCTCCGGGTGCTGCAGTTGATGATATTCTTGGTGAATTTAAACATGAAAGTGATGCAAATAACGGTGATGGTGATTAGATGAATGATTATGAGTATAGTGATCAATTTCATATAATTAGTACTTTAGTTGAAGATAAACCCGGTGTTCTTCAAAAGGTTTCTAGTTTATTCACAAGAAGAGGTTTCAATATTGAAAGTATAACTGTAGGAAAATCTGAAGTTCCTGATCTTTCTAGAATGGTTATTATTGTAAATGGTAATCGTAAAGTTTTAGAACAAGTTATTAAACAATTAAACAAATTAATTGATGTTGTTAAAGTGAAAGATTTGAATCCTAAACATTCTGTTGCTAGAGAATTGTGTTTAATTAAAGTTAAATCAGAGGATGAAAAATCTAAATTAGAAATATTGCAATATGTAGATATTTTTAGAGCTAAAGTTATTGATATCTGTGATAATAGTTTAATTATTGAAGTTACTGGTGATGTTGGTAAAATTAATGCGTTAATTAGTTTACTTAATTCACATGGTATTGAAAAAATAGCTAGAACTGGATCTACAGCTATGTCCCGTGGAAATTATTAAATATCAATTTATAGGGAATGAAATAATGATAATTGATGATGTATTAGAAAACAATAAAGAATTTGTTAAAAATTTTAATGGTCAAAGTTTGAGTCATTTGCCTCAAAAAAAGTTATGTATTGTAACCTGTATGGATACAAGATTAACAAATTTTTTAGAACCCGCATTAGGAATTGGTCGTGGGGATGCAAAAATAATTAGAAATGCAGGAAATACAATCGTAGGTGAAGATGTTATAAGATCTGTTGCAGCTGCAGTTTACTCTTTAGGTTGTGAAGAGGTAATGGTTATTGGTCATACTGAGTGTGGTATGAAAAATGCTAATACTGAAAAAATTAAAACAATCATGATTGAGAAAGGTGTTGCTGAAGAAGAAATAGATAAAGTAGATTTATCTAGTTGGATTGGTTCAATTCCTGATGAAGAAGAAAATGTAATTCAAACGGTTGAAAAAATCAAAAATAATCCTTTAATATCTGATGAAATTATCGTTCATGGTTTAATAATTGATATTGTAACTGGTGAATTAAAAGTATTAGTAAATGGTAAGTAAATTCTAATTTTATTAGAATTTTTACTTTTTTATTTTGAGTTAGTTTTTTATTTAAATACTTTTATAAGTAAATAAATACTATATTATATTGTTATAATTTTATACCAACATTAACTTTTTTTATAATTAATTGATTAAATGCTGGGTTTTTACTAAAAAAATAATAGGAGAATTATAAAGATGAAAATGTACTATGATAAAGATGTAAATAGTGATGCTCTTGCAGGTAAAACCATTGCTGTAATGGGTTACGGAAGTCAAGGTAGAGCACAATCTAGAAATTTAGCTGACAGTGGATGTAATGTAATTGTTGGTTTAAGAGAAGGAGGAAACTCCTGGAAAAAAGCTAAAGATGAAGGCATGAATGTTAAAACCTTCGATGATGCTGCAAAAGAAGCAGATATTATACATATATTATTACCTGATGAAATTCAAGAAGCTGTTTATGCAGAACACATAGAACCTTATGTTGAAAGTGGAAACACATTATCATTCTCACATGGATACAATATACACTTTGATTTAATCAAACCTGAAGAAGATGTAAATGTTATAATGTTTGCACCTAAGGGACCAGGATCTATGGTAAGAGAAACTTATGAACAAGGATTTGGAATTCCAGGTCTCGTTGCAGTAGAACAAGATGCAACTGGTGATGCAATGCAATTAGCTTTAGGTATGGCAAAAGCTTGTGGATTTACTAAAGCTGGAGTAATTGAAACTACTTTCAAAGAAGAAACAGAAACTGATTTATTTGGGGAACAAGCAGTTCTTTGTGGTGGACTTACTGAATTAATTAATGCAGGATTCCAAACTTTAGTTGAAGCAGGATACCAACCAGAAATTGCATACTTTGAAACATGTCATGAAGTAAAACTTATTGTAGATATCATCTACAAAAAAGGTTTCGGTGGAATGTGGAAAGATGTTAGTAATACTGCAGAATATGGTGGATTAACTAAAGGTCCAAAAGTTATTACTGATGAAGCTAAAGAAGGAATGAAACAAATTTTATCCGATATCCAAGATGGAACATTTAAAAAAGATTTTGCTGATGAGAATGCTACAGATGCAGCAAATCTAAAAGAAATGAGAGCAGCTGCTCAAAAAGAAGATATTGAAATTGTTGGTGAAAGATTAAGAAAAGCATGTGGTCTTCAAGAAGACGACGAATAATTTCTTAAAACTTTATTTCTTTTTTTTAATTAATTTTTTGAAAGCTAAAAATTTTAGCTTTTTACTTTTTTTTATTATTTTTCAATAAATTTTTTTAACTATAACAACAAAAATACCTAATAATTAATATATTTTAAAAAATTTTCTTATTTTTTTTATAAAGGTGAAAAATTTGGTATTTGTAGGAATGGATCATGGAACAACAGGAATATCTTTTGCTATTTTATCTTCTGAAGGTAAATTAATAGATGTTTTTAAGATTTCACGTGAAGATAGTAAAGCAGGAAGAGTTAAAGCTCTTGATGAATTATCTAAGAGAATAAAATTAGGTTCAATTGAATTAATGGCTATAACTTATGCTATGGGTGATGGTTTTGATAAAATATTACCTATAAATAATGTTGAAAATAGGGGTATTCTTTCTATTAATGGTGCAGGTAAAGTAACTGGAGGAGGAACATCAGTTTACTCTGAGATAGAAAATTCTAATATTCCTACTGTCATGATTCCAGGTTTACATAAGAATTCATCATCATTAAATCCATTATTTAAAGCTGCATATTCACATCAAGCTAGTCCTGAAAAAGTTAGTATTGTTTATAACTCTTATTTAGATACAAATTGGGAGAATATGATTGTTGGTGATTTAAGTTCAAATAGTGTGAATATTTTGGTTGAAAATGGAAAAATTGTTGGTGCTATTGATGCATGTCTTGGTGCTATGGGTTTTGTTCATGGACCTATTGATTTAGAAATGATTAGGGACATTGATGAAGGTAAAAGAACTGCTAATGATTGTTTTTCTCATGCAGGTGCTATTAAAATAGCAGGTATTGAAGATAAAGTTGAATTTATGAAGGAAGATCTTCTTGAAGAATATAAAAATGATAATGAAAATGCAAAATTAGCGATAGATACTATGGTAATGACTATTGCTATGGAAATTTTTGGTCTTATAGGTGTAAGTAAAAATAAAATTGAAGGTATTGTTTTAACTGGTTCTTTAGGATCTATGAAAGAACCTTTTGATTTTGAGTCTAAATTAAATGAGTATTTAAAAAATAAGTATAATATTAAAGTTATTGGTGTAGATTCTGGTGCTATTGGGGCTGCACAAATAGCTAAAGATGTATATTTTGGAAAAAAAGAAATTTTAGGTATTGAAGTTGATTATTAAAAATTTCAATACACTATTTTTAAATTTAAATAATTTTTACCATCCTAATGCAAAGCTTCCTATTAATATTATTGCTCCGACAATCCAACAATAGTAAGCAAATACATCTAAACTCTTTTCTTGTATTAATTTTAATAAGAATTTAATTGCAAAGTATCCTGATATTGCTGCTACTATAAATCCTGCAATATATGCTCCAATATTTGCATCTACTGCTCCTATGTCTTTTATTTGTACTAATGCTGCTCCAAGTATTGCTGGTATGGATAGTAAGAAACTGAACCTTGCTGCAAATTCTTTATCTAAATCTGAGAATAAACCAGCAGCTATAGTTGTACCGGAACGTGATAATCCTGGCATTATTGCTATAGCTTGACCACATCCCATGATTATAGCTTCTTTTAAACCAATATTAGATTGATCTATACCTCCATTGTTCATTCTTTGGGAAACATATAAGAGAACTCCAGTGATAAGTAAAAAGAATGCCGGTATTGTTATTCCAGTAAACATTGCTGTTACTGCATCGTTAAATAATAGTCCTACTACTCCAACAGGTATGGTAGCTATAATAACTAACCATGCAAGTTTTTTGTATGGTTCTTCTTTAATTCCCTCTAAGAATTTTCCTTTGAATAAATCTCCTAAACTTAAGAAGAAGGCATAAATCATTAATACGATATCTTTAAAGAAGTAAACAAAGACAGCAACTAAAGTTCCAACGTGTAAGAGAACATCAAATCCTACACTAGCATCACTTAAACCTAATAAATGTTGGATGAAGATAAGGTGAGCTGAACTACTCACTGGGAGAAATTCAGTTAAACCTTGAACTAAACCAACTATCATAGCTGATATAATATCCATATATTATCACATCTATTAATTAATATTTAATCTAAGTAATCTAACCAGTTGTATTTATCTTCAGTTTTTCCTTCAACAATTTCAAAGAATTTACTTTGGATTTTTTCAGTTATAGGTCCTCTACTACCTATTCCAACTTGTCTTCCGTCTACTTCACGAATTGGTGTAACTTCAGCAGCTGAACCTGTGAAGAAAATTTCATCAGCTAAATATAATGTTTCTCTTGGTAAAGCTCTTTCAATAACTTCATATCCTAAATCTTTAGCTATTTTTATTACACTATCTCTTGTAATTCCACCTAATATTGAGGAGGATAATGTTGGTGTGTAAAGAATGCCATCTTTAACTAGGAATACATTTTCTCCACTACCTTCTCCGATGTGTCCTGCATAATCTAATTGTATACATTCGTCAAATCCATTTTCAGTAGCTTCCATTTTTGCTAATTGAGAATTCATATAGTTTGCTGCGGCTTTAGCCATGGTTGGTAATGTATCTGGAGCTGGTTTTCTCCATGAGGATACTCCAATACTTACTCCATTTTTCATACCTTCTTCGCCTAGGTATGATCCCCATTCCCAAACTGCAATAGTTGTATTTACTGGACAGTTTACAGGGGTAACTCCTAATTCTCCATATCCTCTAAATGTAATTGGGCGAACATAACAAGATTTTAAGTTGTTGACTTTAATAGTATCTTTAATCCCTTTTGCAATTTCTTCTTTAGTTTGAGGAATAGGCATTTTATAAATTTTTGCTGAATTAAATAATCTATCTATATGATCATTTAATCTGAATACTGCAGACCCATTTTTAGTGTCGTAACATCTAACACCTTCAAATACTGAGGATCCATAATGAACTACGTGGGATAAAACATGAATTTTTGCATCTTTCCAGTCTACTAATTCACCGTCCATCCATACTTTTAAGTTTCCATCGTCCCATGCCATTTTTTTTCACCTATTATTTTTTTTTATTTAATTATTGTCATTTTTTTTATTTAATAAAATATTAATTAATATCATTAGTAGTTTTTATATTTTAATTATTAAATATATTTCCATTATTTCATTTTTATGGTGAATTTAAGAGGTTTGTTTTTTTAAAATTTAGTTTTAATTTAAATTTTTTAATTATTTTTTTTTAAAAATTATTTTTGATATAGTAACATTTATATATGATGTTAGATAGAGTATTGTTGTTGTATGGTTCCGTGGTCTAGGGGTATGATACCTCCCTTACAAGGAGGGGATCACGAGTTCAAATCTCGTCGGAACCACTTTAATACTTTTTTTAAATTATTTTATGATTATTTATATTCGTTACTTACTAATTTTATAAAAATTTTTAGAAATTATCAGTAAATTTTTCGTGTTGGAAATTAGAATTTATAAAAAAAAGTAAAAAAAGTAAATTAAAATTAAAAAAAAATTAAAAGAAAATTTTATAATATTACAAGTATCATTAAAATAATTAATGAAACAAAGAATATAGCAGTTCCTTTAACTAATATTTGAGCTCCATCTTTATCAACAAATAAAACGAGACCATAAGATAATGCTAAGGCTACTAATAATTCTACTACTCCTGCAATACCATTAGGTATGCTTGTTAAGCTTATTAATCCATAAGAAATTATGTAAGATAATAATACTACTACAATTATTAAAAAAATAGTATTGCTCCATAGAGGACGTAATTTTTCAATTGTAGAAGGTCCTTGATTTTTTGTCTTATTTCTATTATTTAAGCTAAAACTTCTAGTTGTCGGTTTTCTTCCACCAAATAATGATGATGTTGTTGAAGAACTAGATTTATTTGAATTTCCTTTAAATAAACTATATTTTGGATTAATGTCTTCTTTTCGCCCGTAATTATCATTTTGAAGAAATTCATTTACAGAAGCTTCATCTTCAGAAGATAATGGGACATCTCTGTAAGTTTCTATAGTTTCATTTTCATAATCTGTGGCGGTTAATGGCTCGCCATTATCGTAGCTAACAGGATTATTATAAAGTTGTTCTTCAAATTGAGCATTATTTTTTTCATGGCCTTTATTTGAATATTTTTGAGCTAAAGTTATTAATTTATCTCGATCAACAAGTTTAATATTATTTCTTTCTGCATATTTTATTGCTTGTGGTGAAAAACTGCTGCTAGTAACTACTGTTATTTTTGAAGCTTTTAAAATGTCACTAACTTCTTCCATTTCTTTAAGAATATCTGTTCCGACTTCGAATTCCTTCTCATAATTTTTACAAGCAACAACTGCTCCAAAGTCTCCCATAGAAGTTGGAAGTACCGCATATATGTCAACAATTTGTTTAGTAGTTTTAAAGTTTTTATAAACTTTAAAGCCTGAGTCTTCCATTATTTTGGCAATAAAATTTACTAATTGTGGTTTTTCCACGATTTCACCTAGCTCTATTAATTATATTTAAAAAATTATTATTCGCTTGTAATTTTATTAAAAAAATACTTTTTGAAAATAATTGTTAATTACTTATTACTTTTATTTTTTTGATATATAAAAATATTTTTTTGTTAATTTTTTATATTACAAAAATACTTATTTGTAAGAATATAATTCTATATTATGAAAAATATTTTAATTAGTAATGATGATGGGGTTTATGCCTCAGGAATTTTAGCAGCAAAACATGCTGTTGAAGATTTAGGGGATGTTACAATTGTAGCACCTGCTGTTCAACAAAGTGGTATTGGTCGTGCTTTAACTCTTTTTGAACCTTTAAGAATTAACTCTCTTAAGTTAAATGATGGTACTCCTGCTTATTCAGTATCTGGTACTCCTACTGATGCAATTGAATTGGGTATTTTTGAGTTATTGGATGATAAACCTGATTTGGTGATATCTGGAATAAATGTTGGACATAATACTGGTAAAGGAGAGCTTACTACTTCTGGAACTATTGGTGCGGCTATGGAAGCTGCAGCTTTAGGAGTTCCTTCTATTGCGGTTTCACAAGAAGTTATTAGTAGTGATATGAAATTTGAACGTCATGTTGAGTTAGATTATTCTTTTACAGAAAAATTGCTTTATGATATTTCTAAAAAAGTTTTAAAAAAAGGATTACCTAAAGATGTGGATTTATTAAATCTTAATGTTCCATATAAACCATCTAATGAAGAAATTCTTATAACTAAATTAGGTGAACGAATGTATGTTCCTGAAATTGATGTAAGATTAGATCCTCGTGGAAAACCTTATTATTGGATAGATGGTTTGCCTTATGATGGTGATTCAGAAGGTACCGATGGTTATTGTTTAAAAGTTCTTAATCAACCTACTTTAACTCCATTAAAAATAGACTGTACTGGAAGTTTAGAATCCATGAAAAATTGGTAAAAATAAGTTAAAAATATAAATAAAAATATAAGTAAATAAATGATTTATTTTTTATCATTTATTTTAAATTCATTTGTTTTAAGATTTTATCTCTTTCTTCTCTAAGCCCATTTAGCTTTTCTTCATCAGCACAACCTTCTTTTTCTAATTTTGCTAAAGTTGTGGTTATAGCTTGTAATGTGCTTTCTAATTGGTTAATTGGCATTTTTATCAGTCCTTTAAATTTTTCTTTATATTATATTTAATAAAACTTTAATATATATTAATTGGTTTGTATTTTACCTAACATAATTTTGTTTAATATTCAAGTTAATAAAAGATTAAATGTAATGATGTAATAAATAATAATAGTATAAAAAATTATTTTATGAATTTTAATTATTTAGGAGAATTTATTATGAATGATGATAATTTTCAAGTTAATAGACAATTTTTACAATTTAAAGATAAAAATGTTTTAATCGGTTTAAAAAATTGGGAAGAAGTAGAAGGTAAAATTGTAACAATTGATAACTTTTTAAACACAATATTAGAATATGAAGGTAATTTAAGAGTTATTAAAGGTGGAAAAATAGCTTTTATATCAGTTAAAGATTAATAAATAAATTTATAATTCATCAAAAAATATATATTTTGATGAATTTTTAATAAACTTTTTTTTGTTTATTTCTCGCATTCTTTTACAATTGCTTCTCTAAGTTGTTCAATATCATTTCCTTTAATAAGAGCTAATAACATTGCTCCTCCAGCACCTGCGCCTTCTTTTACAAATCCTTTTAAATAATTTTGAAGTCCTTTGTGTTCTGTTTTTTCAAATCCTGGATCTATTACATAAACAGGAATATTTTCATCAATTTGTTTAATAATATTGAATAAATCTGCAGTTTCATCTTCAGCAACATAAACAGTAGTGGCTAGAGCTATTCTTGAAAAGTCAAATTCAGGATCAATTGTTTTTATTAACGCACATACGGCACACATTTGAGTACCTCCAGCTAAGATAACTGGTTTATTGCTTCCCATTGCTATACCTGCTAAAGCAGGTATTATAGGATCTCCTACTGCTTTAACTGCATCAAATGGTGAGATTATATCAGTTTCTGGATCATCATTTTCAGGATTAATACCTGCATTTTTTAATCCTTCATTAACAGTGTTTATTTTTAATTCATGTGGATTTGTTGGTGCACTTCCACTAACTTTAAAGTTTGCATCATATCCTAATGCTTTTAAAACTCCTAAAGCTGTTGTTGTTCCAGCAGGCATACTTTCTCCAACAACAATATAATCATGAAGTTCTGCAAAATCCATTCCTAATTCAACAGCATTGTAATAGATTTCTTCTGCATTTTCTACAGCGTGACCTGTTCTTATGTCTTTCCCTCCTTCAGTTCCTATTTGTGTTGTTTGAATGACAGGGTCTACTTCACAACCTGCATTTACTATCATAAAAGGGATTTTACTTAGATTAAGTGCAGCTTTACTGATAATTGCAGGTGTTGGGGCTGAATCTCCATCAATAACAGTTTGAGCCATTTCATTTGTACATTTAACTTCTCCAATTGTCATTAATTCAACATCTGCTGCAGGAGTGTATTTTGTTTGTTCTGCACTTGCACCTGCACCACTAATTCCCTCAATTTTAGATGTTTCTGTAGTTCCTATGGTGCATATAAACGCACAATTTGGTTGATTTTCTATTTTTTTAAATAATTCATCTGATCCATATATTTTTAATCCTTCAATCAATTTTTTTACACTCCTTGAAATTCAATAATTTTTTGTTAATACTTTTTATAAATTATATTACTCATGAAATTCATAATTATATTAATTCATTTAATTATTATAACTTAATTATTTTATATAAATTTAGTAAAAAATTATTAACTTTTTTATTTTGTGATATGTTATTTATGGGAGTATTAGTTTGATATCATTAGGAATTGAAGGAACTGCAGAAAAAACAGGTGTAGGAATTGTTGATAGTGAGGGTAATATTTTAGCTTCAGTTGGAAATCAATTATTTCCTAAAGAGGGTGGCATACATCCTCGAGAAGCAGCAGAACATCATGCTTATTGGATACCTAAGTTAATTCCTCAAGCGGTAGAAGAAGCAGGAATTGGTTTAGGGGACATTGATTTTATTTCATTTTCACAAGGTCCTGGCTTAGGTCCTGCTCTTAGAACTGTTGCTACAGCTGCAAGAACACTTTCATTATCATTAAAAATACCTATTGTAGGAGTTAATCATTGTATTGGGCATGTTGAAATAGGTAAACTGAATACAGGCGCTATAAATCCTGTTTCTCTTTATGTAAGTGGAGGAAATAGTCAAGTTATTGCTTTTGAATCAGGAAGATATAGAATTTTTGGTGAAACATTAGATATTGCCGTTGGAAATTGTTTTGATCATTTTGGTAGAGAAACAGGATTAGGTCATCCTGGTGGTCCAGTAATTGAAAAATTAGCATTAGAGGGGAAATATGTAGATTTACCTTATATAGTTAAAGGAATGGATTTTTCCTTTTCTGGTTTGTTAAGTGCAGCATTACGTGCCTTTAAAAGAGGTGTTCCAATCGAAGATATTTGTTTTAGTCTTCAAGAAACGGCTTTTGGAATGTTAGTTGAAGTAACAGAAAGAGCATTATCTCATACTGAAAAAGATGAAGTGTTACTTTGTGGGGGAGTTTCTGCTAATTCTAGATTGAGAGAAATGTTGAAAGTAATGGCTGATGAACATTATGCTAAATTTTATATGCCTGAAATGAAATTTTGTGGTGATAATGGTGCTATGATTGCTTGGCTTGGACAATTAACTTATAAATATTTTGGGGCTGTTGATATAAGTGATACTAGTATTATTCAAAGATTTAGGACCGATGAAGTTGATGTCCCTTGGGTAAATAATGAAGTTCATAAAATTAAACTTCCAAATAATCTTTTGGCTAAGGGAGCTGAATCTGATATTGTCAAAAAATCTTACTTTGGTAAAGATGCTATTTTAAAGAAAAGAGTGTCTAAATCTTATAGGATAAAGGAAATTGATGATAAAATTAGAAGAATGCGTACAAAAAGTGAAGCTAAATTAATTAGTGATATTAAGTCATGTGGTGTTAAATCTCCAGTTCTTTATGATGTTAATTTAGACGATAAATCTATTTTAATGGAGGAGGTTCATGGGAATCTTCTGAAAAATGTTATGGATGATTTAAGTGCTGATGAGCGTTTTAATCTAGCTAAAGTTATTGGACATAATATAGGTTTAATGCATAATAATGATATAATTCATGGGGATATTACAAGCTCAAACATGATTATTGATGATAATGGGGATTTTGTCTTCATTGATTTTGGTTTAGGTGGTTATTCAGATTTAATTGAAGATAAAGCTACTGATTTATTGGTTCTTAAAAAATCTTTTCAAAGTATTGATTATGATATTGCAAGTGAAACTTTTGAGTGGATAATTGATGGTTATATTAATACTTATTCTGATGATTTAAGTAAAAATGAAATTAAGAATAAAATTAAAGATATTGAGTCTAGAGGACGTTATACTCATTAATTTATAATTTTTAATTGTGAAAAAAATTTTAAGGTGTTTAGATGATAACATTTATAACTGGTAATAAACATAAAGTAATAGAAGCAGAGAATATTTTCAAAAATTTCGATATTAAATTAGAGCATATAGATTTAGGGTACTGTGAACCTCAAGGAACTCTTGTGGATGTGGCTAAATTTGGTGCAAAATATGCTAGTCGAAAATTAAACAAATCTGTTATTGTTGAAGATGCTGGTTTGTTTATTAAATCTTTAAATGGTTTTCCTGGAGCTTATTCTTCTTATGTGCAAGATACTTTAGGTAATCAAGGAATTTTAAAGTTAATGAACAATTTTGATGACCGATACGCTGAATTCAGGTCAGTCATTGGGTATTGTGCCCCCAAGTCTGAGCCCAAGGTCTTTTTAGGGCGTGTTGAAGGTCAAATAGCTCTTGAAGAAAAAGGTAATCTTGGTTTTGCTTTTGATCCTTTATTTTATGTGGAAGAAGAAGGTAAAACTTTTGGAGAATTAACAACCGAAGAGAAAAACCAGTTTTCTCATAGAAGAAATTCTTTACAACAATTTATTAATTGGTATGTTGACCAATTGAAGAAATAATAATTATTTTATAATATAATAATTTATTTAATCTATTAAGGCCGATTTTTAAAATAAAAAAATTAATGAGGTAATAAATATGTCCGTAGACTGGGTAACTTATTCAAATGAAGAAATTGAAGAATTAATATTAAAATTTTCAAAAGAAGGAAAATCCGCAAGTGAAATTGGTGTCACTTTAAGAGATCAATATGGAATTCCTAGTGTTAAAGCAGTAACTGGTGAAAAAATCACCCAAATTCTTGAAAAAAATAATCAAGGTAATGATTATCCTGAAGATATTATGAACTTAATAAGAAGAGCTGTAAATATAAGAGATCATTTAGCTGAAAATCCTAAAGATATTCATTCTAAAAGAGGATTAACTATAATTGAATCTAGAATTCGTAGATTAGGTGCTTATTACGTAAATACAGGTAAATTACCAGAAGGATGGAGATACGATCCAACACAAGCAGCACTCCTTGTTAAGTAGATCAAGTAGCGCTTGTGATATGCTTAAGAAGCATATCGAAAATGATGACGTTATAAGATTAATTTCTCATAACGATGCTGATGGAATTTCAGCTGCTGGTGTTATAGCTAATGCTATAAAAGAAGAAGGAGGACAATTTCACACTACAATTGTTCCTCGTCTTAAATCAGATATTGTTAGAGATTTAGCTAAAGAAAAATATGATTTATTTATATTTTCTGATATGGGTAGTGCTTGTATAAAGCAAATTAACCAATCTATCAAATCTGATGTTATAATTGCTGATCATCATCAGCCTAGTGATGTTGAAGCTAATGATAATGTAGTTCATATTAATCCTCACTTATTTGGAATCGATGGAAGTAAAGATTTAAGTGGTGCGGGATCTAGTTATTTAGTAGTTAGAGATATGGATAAGAAACATTTAGCTTATCTTGCATTAGTTGGGGCTTTTGGTGATATGCAATGTCCAAATGGATTTTCAGGTGTTAATCAAATGATTTTATCTGATGGTAAAGAATCAGGTAATTTGGAAATTCATGAAGATTTAAAAATTGTATCTAAAGCTAATGAACCTCTTTATAAATCATTAGCTTATACCTTAAATCCTGCCCTTCCAGGAGTTACTGGAAATTTAGAGGGAGCCATAGGATTTTTAGAAGAACGTGGAATATCTTATGGGATTAAATTTGATGAGTTAAGTGATGAAGAACGGGATGTTCTTAAAGATGAACTTATTAAACTTAATCCTGAAATTTTTGGCGATATATATGCTGTTCCTAAATTAGATCCTGTATTAAGAAATTTAGAAGAATATTCAACTTTATTAGATTCTTGTGGTAAGAATAAGAAGTTTGGTTTAGGTATTTCACTTACTTTAGGTGAAAAAGATAAAGCTTTAGATGCAGCACTTAACCTTCAAAATAATTATCGTTCTGAGTTAATGAAAGGAATGGAATGGATTACACGTGAAGGTAGTGTACCTATGGATTATATTCAATATATTTATAGTGATGACAAAGTTTTAAAAAGTGTCATGGGTACTATTGCTAGTGTTGGAATGTCTGCAAAAATATTACCTGAGGATAAACCTATTTTGGCTTTAGCTAGACTTCATAATGATATTAAAATTTCTGGAAGAACAACTAGACCTATGGTTGAAAGGGGTGTTGATTTAGGTAAAGCTTTATCTGATGCGTCAGCAAGCTTTGGTGGTCAAGGTGGAGGTCATGATATAGCTGCAGGAGCTATGATTCCTTTTACTGCTAAAGATAATTTTTTAAATTTAGTTAATGATATTGTTGAAAGTCAATTGAATAATAACTAAATTTACTTTTTTTATATTCTTTTTTTTAAGGAAACTTTTATAATTTTTAAAAGTTAATATATTTTTAATATATTAATTAATTCTTGTATTATTAATGAATAATTATTGATTTTAGGAGTATTTTAAGATGTTTTTAACCCAAGATGAACAAAAAATGTGTGATGGTGAATATGGTGAAACTATACGTAAGAGTATGGATATTTTAGTTGCTTTAGGAGATATTTATGGGGCTGAAAAATTTGTGGACATTAGCTCTGCTCAGGTTTCCGGTGTTTCATATAAAACAATTGGTGAAGCTGGTTTAGAGTATCTTGAAGATTTAGCTTCTGATAAAAGTGGTTTTGCTACTATACCTTCTACTCTTAATCCTGCTGGGACTGATTTGGATAATTGGGAGGAATTAGGTTTTCCATCTGATTTTGCAGCTAAACAAACTAGTATTGTTAATGCTTATGGTCAATTAGGTATTTCTGAAACTTGTACTTGTACTCCTTATTTGATTGGTAATGTTCCTAGGTTTAGAGATCATATTTCTTGGTCTGAATCATCTGCTGTAGCTTATGTTAATTCTGTTATTGGTGCTAGAACTAATCGTGAGGGGGGTCCTGGTGCTTTAGCTGCTGCTATTTGTGGTAAAACTCCTTTATATGGTTTTCACTTAGATGAGAATCGGGCTTCTACTCTTCTTATTGATGTTGATACTGATTTGGTGGGTGCTGATTTTGGTGCTTTAGGTTATGCTGTAGGTCAAATTGTTGGTGATGGTGTTCCTTATTTTAAATTAAATAATATTCCAAATAATAATGATTTAAAATCTTTAGGTGCTGCTTTAGCTTCTTCAGGTGCTGTTGCACTTTATTATGTAGAGGGTGTTAGTCCTGAGTATGATACTGTTGCTTCCAGTAGTGATGTTGATGAAAAAATGAGTATTGGTAGTTCTGAAATTAAAGATACTCGTGATAATTTATCTTCTGCTTCAGGATTTGCTGATTTGGTTTGTTTAGGTTGTCCTCATGCTTCTTTAGAAGAAATTAAAGATGTTGCTAATTTTGTTAAAGGTAAACATATTTCAAATGAGCTTTGGATTTGTACATCTATAAATGTTAAGGCTGCAGCTAATAGAATGGGTTATACTGAAATGATTGAAAATGCAGGAGGACATATAGTTCAAGATACTTGTATGGTAGTAGCTCCTATTGAAGACATGGGATATGAAATTATTGGTGTAAATTCTGCAAAGGCAGCTAACTATGTACCATCTATGTGTGGTCTAAAAGTAATTTACAATGATTTTGAAAAATTGTTAAAATTCGATTAGATAATTTTTCAAAAAATATATTATTATACTTTTCAAATGCTCTAGGACAAAAGTTTTATTTATAAAATTATAAATTTTAGTTTAACTATCAATATAATTTACAATTAATGAGGTAAAATAAAATGAATTATAAAGATATGAAATTTTGTCAATCCTGTGCAATGCCAATGACTGATGAACTTTATGGTACCGAAGCAGATGGAAATAAAAGTGAAGATTACTGTAAATATTGTTACCAAAATGGTAAATTTACAGGCGATATGACAATGGAAGAAATGATAGATTTTTGTGTGCCAAAAACTGTAGAAAATGCAGGTATGGATGAAAAATCCGCACGAAAAATGTTAAATGAAATGTTTCCAATGTTAAAAAGATGGCAAAAATAAATCAACAAGTAAAATTTCACTTTTTTTATAAACTTTTTAATTTTTATATTTTTTTAGATTTTCTACTTTTTTTTATTATTTATTAATTAATAATCTGATTAAATAAAAAAAATAATAATTATATAATAGTTAAACTAATATATTCATAATTAATATTAGTTTAATAAAAAATTAAAGGAATATTATTAAAAAAATTTTCAAAATTTGTTTCAAATAAAAAATAGGGAGAATAACTAAAATGGATTGTATAGTTATTGGAGCTGGAAATGCTGGACGTCCAGTTGCAAGATTACTTAATTATATAGGGCATAATGTTACAATTACAGATCCTAAAAAATTAGAAGATTTTCATGATGATTTTCAGGAATATTTACTTATAATGGAAAAAGAAGGGGTGACTTTAGATTTAGGTAATATGACCCCAAATTTAGAAGGATTTGACCATGTATATGCTGCACCTACATTGCCTGAAAACTCACCAGCCGCTCAAGCTATTAAAAAATCAAATTTAATTAAAATTACAAATGATGATTTTGGAAAAATAGTTAATAATTTAATTAAACCTGATATAATTGGAATAACAGGTAGTGTTGGAAAAACAAGTACCACTCATATTGTAGATTCAATGTTTAGAGCTGCAGGTTATAAAATATGGAAATGTTCATCAATGAATCAAAATTTAGTAAGTGAAGTGATTGTTGATGGTATCATTAAAGGTTTGCCCGATAAAGCAGATATAGCCATATTAGAACTTCCTCATGGAACAGCAGGATTAATGGGTGAATTAAAACTTAAAGTAGGAGCATTACTTAATGTTTATGAAGAACATTTATCAGAATTTGGAGGGTCAATGGAAAAATACATCCAAAGAAAAATGTTCATTACAAAACACAGTGAAAAATTAATTTCCAGTGTGCAATGTAAAGATATTCTTAAAGATAAACGTCCAGACACATTATATTATGGAATGATTAATAACATACCCGGCTATGAAGAAGGAATAGATTTCTTTGATAAAATTAACAATGGAAAAGATATTGTTATCGGTGAATTTGAAGATGGTAAAAATCAAGTATGTAATTTCATTGGGGAAAGTGGACATAAATCAATTAGAATAGGATACAATTTTGAAGATAAAAAAGATGAATTTAGTTCTGAATTTTATATGATGAGTTATTATTTTGAAAATGCATTAGCAGCTACTGCAATATCAATGGCTTATGGTTTAGATTTAAAATTTATCAAAGAAGGATTAAAGAATTTTAAAGGTTTAGCAGTACACATGGAATATATTGGAAGTTATAAAGGTCGTGAAGTGTTTATAGATGCATCATACTTAGTTGAAGGTATGAGAGCTACATTAGAATTCTTTGAAGATAAACCTCTTATAGTTTTATTAGATAATTTTGATACTACTACTGAACGAGATAAACAGGAAGCTGGAAAATTAGTTGGAAAGTATGCAGATGTTATGGTTGCAACAGGTTTCAATGAACCTTATCAAAAAGTTATAATGGAACCAGCTCAAGAATTATTAGATGCAGCAGTAAATTCGGATGCTAAAAAAGTTTTAGCTGAAACAATGGTTGATGGAGCTGAAATGTGTATTAAATATTCTAAACCTGGAGATAGTATTTTGCATTTAGGTCCACAATTAATGCAAAATTACGAAAGTGTTAGAGAAAAAATAATTAAAGGTTTAGAAGAAGGTTGTAAAAAGTATGAATAGTTTAGAACTATCTAGTTTATCTGATGAGGATTTATCCTCTTTAAACTTAGATTCTAAGGTTTTTGGAGTTATTGGAGTTTGTGGAGTTGTTGGTAATCTTGTTGCTAGAATCTTAATGGATAATGGGTTTACTGTTATAGGTACGGATATGTCCAGAGAAGAGGACTGTACTTTTAAAAGTTCTTTTGAAGGTTATGATATTGAAATTTTTTATGGAGGTCATCCTGAAGAATTTTTTAGTAAAGTTGATTATATAATACCTCCTCCAAGTTTACCTAAAAAAGCTAAAGTTTTTGATATAATTCATGAAAAAAATATTCCTATTCTAAATTTAGGAGATATTTTTAAATTATTTAAACCGAATAAGTCTGTAATTTGTATTACTGGAACTAATGGAAAAACTACAACTACAACACTTTTAAAACATGTTGCTTATTACTCTGGATTAAAACCATCAGAACATAATTTAAAAGGTATGCAAGGGAATAATGAATTTATTCCAAGTTTACAAAGTCGTTTAAATGGGGATGTGGCAATTTTGGAAACTGGAACTGATGGTACTCCGGGTGGATTAAATTCAATAGTGAAACTTACTAATGCAACATCTGGTATTTTAACTAATATAACTCCTGATCACTTGTCTAATCATGCTAATTTGCTTGATTATGCTAAAGTTAAAGGAGAATTAGTTGAAGGTCTTAAAGGTAAACAATTAATTGTTAATTCTGATGATCCTACAATTATGGGATTACTTCGTGAATTGAATTATAATGGGGATTTAATTACTTTTGGATTAGATGAAAAACCTGCTAAGATAGGTTATAAACCTTGTTGGTGTGGTAAAGATATTGAAATTCAAGAAATTATTTCTGGTGTAGGTAAATACAATTGTAACTGTGGAATTGATTATCAGACACCTGATTATATTGCTAAAGATATTTCTTTGCATGATAAAACATTTGTAGTTTCAGGTCCCGATGGGGATTATCCAATTCAAATGGCTATTGAAGGGTTACATAATGTTTATAATTGTTTAGGAGTTATTGTTGCTGCTCGAAAATTTTTAAATTTACCTTATGATGTTATTCAAGAAGCTATATCTACTTTTAAAGGTGTTCCTGGTAGAATGGAGATTATGGGTTCTGTTGATGGTAAAACAGTTATGGTTGATTATGCTCATAATCCTGCAGGTGTTGAAACAGTTTTAAGAGAATTAAACAAGATTTATGGCGATTTTGCAGTAGTTATTACTGTATCATCAGAATCTGGACATGATGGAGATGTTGAAATATTCAATGATGCATTAAAATATGCTAAATTTATAGTTCCTGCATCTTATTCTGCTAGAATAGTCGCTGATGAATTTATTAAAGAAGATTCTTCACTACTCGATACTATTGTTTTAACTGATGATATTCCTGAAGAATTTAGAAAAAGAACATTGGGTGCTACTAAAGAAGAAGTGTATGAAGGTATTAAAACTGGATTAAAAACTAATGTTAATACTATTGTAGTGATTGGAGAAGCAGCAATTAAATTTAAATCTATAATTAATGATTTTAAAAAATAAAATTTATAGAGATATATATTTTTTTTAATTAAATAAAGGATAAAGTATTATTATGGTAAATTTCATCGAACATAATTTAATTAGACCTAAAACTGCTGAAGCTAGAACATATCAACAAATTTTAGCTGCTGATGTTTTAAAAGATGGGAATACTATGATAGTGGCTCCAACTGCACTCGGTAAAACATTAGTAGCAGTACTTGTTGCAGCGGATAGATTAGATAAACTTAAAAAATCAAAAGTTCTTGTTTTAGCTCCTAGTAAACCTTTAGCTATTCAGCATGAAGAAAACTTTAGGAAATTTTTAATTCCAAAAGTTACATCTATTACTGGTGCTGTCAAAACTGAAGAAAGAACTAAAAGATGGAATGAATCTCAAATAATTTGTGCTACTCCTCAAACTGTAGAATCTGACTTATTAAATGATCGTTATTCACTTGAAAATGTTTCTTTAGTGGTTTTTGATGAATGTCATCATGGGGTAGGTTCTTATTCATATGTTTATCTTGCTACTAGGTATGTTAGAGAAGCTAAAAACCATTTAATTTTAGGTTTAACAGCATCTCCAGGGTATGATAAATCAAAAATCAATGAAGTTTGTCAAAATCTATTTATTCAACAGGTAAGAATAAAAACAGAAGATGATGTTGATGTTAAACCATATTTTAATCCTATTAAAATAGATTGGGTTCAAATAGAATTAGGTAAAGATTTAGAAAAAATTAAAGATCTTCTTAATAAAGCATTAAAGATTCGTTTAAAAGGTTTAAAGTCTTTAGGAATTGTAAAAACAATTTCGGTCGGTAAAAGAGATGTTTTAAAAGCTAGAGGTCGTGTTCAAAATAGAATAGCTCGTTCAGCCAATCCTCCAAAAGAATGTTTTCAGGCAATGTCTATTCTCAGTGCTGTTATTAATGTACAACATTCTTTGGAACTTTTAGAAACTCAGGGAGTTATTACTTTTAATCAATATGTTAAAAGACTTCGTAAAAAAACTACTAAAGCTGCAAAGAATTTAATGTTAGATCCAAATTTTACTAAAGCAGTAAGACTAGCACAAGAAGCAGAAGATAAAGGTATTGAACATCCTAAATTACAAAAATTAGTTGAAATTCTTAAGAAAGAACTGGGGGTTGATGAATCTCAAACACGACTCAAATCTATGAGAGATACTGAAGATAATCCTAAAATTCCTAAAATTATTGTATTTACTCAATTTAGAGATACTCTTGAAATGATACATCAGAAATGTGAGAAAGAGGGTATTAAAAGTATTAAGTTCTTTGGTCAGGGTACAAGAGATGGTGAAAAGGGTTTAACTCAAAAAGAACAGAAAAATATTATTAAATCATTTAAAACAGGAACATATGATGTTTTACTTTCTACAAGTGTTGCTGAAGAGGGTATTGATATACCTGCTGTGGATTTGGTTATATTATATGAACCTGTTCCTTCTGAAGTTCGTATGATTCAAAGAAGAGGTAGAACTGGACGTAAGAATACTGGAAAGATGAAAGTTTTAATTACTAAAGGTACTAGGGATGAAGGTTATTTTTGGGCTTCAGTTAATAAAGAAAATAAAATGAAAAGACAATTATTGACTCAAGAAGCTATTAATGATTTGGATTTAGATGCAAAATCTAGAATTGAGAGTGTGAAAACTGAGAAAGTTCATAAACCTGTTATTGAAGATGATATGTTAGATGAAGAACTTGTTGGTGAAGATAATAAGGAAATTAATATTGAAGGTAACTTAGATTTAAGTTCTAAAAATCAAAAGTTAACAGTTTTTGTTGACTCAAGAGAAGGAAATTCTAATGTTATTCGTGATTTAGATTTAATTGATGTAGATGTTAAAATTAAAGCAATGACTGTTGCAGATTATCAAGTTAGTGATGATGTTGCAATTGAAAGAAAAACTGCTAAAGATTTTGTAGATTCTATTGTAGATAAACGTCTTTTTAAACAAGCTCGTATGATGATGGAAGAGTTTAAAAAACCAATATTGATTCTTGAAGGTGATGATTTCTACTCCGGATTTATTAATCCTAATGCTATAAGAGGATCTATAGCTTCAATTGCTTTAGATTTTGGAATTAGTATTATACCAACTAGGGGACCTGAAGATACAGCTGCAATGATAAAAAGAATAGCTTCTCGAGAACAAAAAGGTGAAAGACCTACTATTCAATTAAGAACTGAGAAAAAACCAGTAAATCTATGGGAACAACAATTATTTATTGTTGAATCTTTACCAAATATAGGACCCGTTAGTGCTAAAAAATTATTAGAACATTTTGGTACAGTTAGTAATGTTTTAAATGCTTCTGAAGATGAATTACAAGAAGTAGAAGGTATTGGTAAAAAAACTGCAGAAAATATTAGAAAAGTTCTTGATGATCAATATTTAAATTTTAAAAAAGAAATTAAGGATAAAAAATTAATTTAATTAATATACAATAGAAAAATATTATGTTAATAATTTTATACAATAGAAAAAAATAAGTGAATCAGTGAAATAATATTAGGTGAGTTTTTTGAAGATTTTAATGGATGAAAGAGGTAAAAAATATTTACTTAAAGAGGATAGAGAGTTTCAATCAGATTTAGGTATTATAAAAAAAGAACAAATGGAACGAGCTACAATTGGTGATGTAATAATTACTCATTTGGGTAAAGAATTTAAAGTTATTAAACCAACAGTTAATGATTTCATTGATTTAATGGATAGAAGATGTTCTATACTTATTCAAAAAGATATAGGAGTTGTATTAGCACATACTGGTTTAGGTGCCGGTGACCGTGTTATTGATGCAGGAACCGGTGCAGGAGCTATAGCACTAAACTTTGGAAATGTTGTTGGAGAAAAAGGAAAAGTATATTCTTATGAAATTCGAGAAGATTTTTCAGAAGTAGCTAAAAAAAATATAGATGATTTTGGAATAAAAAATATAGAAATTAAAAATCAAGATATTAAAGAAGGAATTGATGAAGAAGAAATAGATTTAGTATTTTTAGATCTTCCAAAACCTTTTGAAATTTTTGAGGATGTTTATAAAAATCTTAGATTAGGTGGTTGGTTAGCTGTTTATGCCCCATATATTCAACAAGCAGAAGTTAGTTATAAAATAGCTAAAAAAGTTGGATTTACTGATTTAAAGATTTCTGAAACATTAGAACGTGAAATGGAAGTAAGACCACAAGGTACTAGACCTAAAACACGAATGGTTGGACATAGTGGTTATTTAATTTTTGCACGAAAATTATAATAGAAAAAGAGGGGAAAAAATTCGACAATATTAAAATTTTTAATTGTCGAATTTTATAATTAAATTTTATTCCATATAAATAGCAGGTTTATATGGTATTGCATTTTTTGCTTTATTTTTCGGGTCATAACTGTTATCATTATGGATTATTATTTCAGAATTACATTCCTCTGTAATATAATCTAATGCATCATTAATGATTTGTAACTCATCTAATTTTCCAATATATTTTGTTTTAGTAACTTCACGACCTAATTTTTTAGCAGTATTAGCAATCTCCTTTTTATCATCATAAATATTAGCTGCAATAGCTTTACCCATGATTTGACCAATATCTGGTTTTCCTACTTCATCTGCTATTTTGTATAATTCCCATTTCCATTCTGGTGCAAGATATAGGTGAACTTTTTCTTTATTTTCGCCAACCATATTCTTAATTTCATTAATATCTTTAACAAGATTTTGGATGATTTCTTCGGATCTTTCAATTTCAGGATTTATTAATGATTCATCATATTTTGGCCAGTTAGCTTGGGAAATAAATCCGTTTCCTCCATTATTACTCCAAATTTCTTCACAGGTATGAGGTGTGAAAGGTGCGAGTAATCTTAACCAAGATTCTAAAACTGTTGATAGTACAAATATCATTGCTGGGTCTTTTGAATCTGTTAAATGTTTTGTTCTGTACATGTAATGGTCAATATCTTTTTTAAGAAGGAAAAATGATTCTTGTAAAGCTTTTCTTGTTTGGAATATTTCTAATGCTTCAGTTGCATTTTTGATTCTTAGATTTAATTGATTTAACATCCATAAATCAATAGTTCTTGTTAATTCAACTTTTTCTATTTTGTTTAAGTTTACTGGTGAACCTTTGATTTCTTCAATTTTACTTGCAAATTCTTTAAACCAATTTAATCTTCTTTTAGTTCCAAGTACTTCTTTTTCTCTCCAATCAAAATCTTGCCATGGTTCTGCTGATGCCATTAAGAAAAGTCTTACAACATCTGCAGAGTAATCTTTTATTGCATCTTTTAATAAGATAATATTTCCTTTGGATGAGGACATTTTGTTTCCTTCAAGTAATCCCATTCCAAATACTACGGTTCCTTGTGGCCATTTATCTTTAGGGAAAATAGCTCCGTGATGGAACATTAAGAAACTTAAATGGTTTCCTACTAAATCTTTTGCAGATAATCTCCAGTCTAATGGGTACCAATAATTAAATTCATTTTGAATTTCTTGGACTTTGTCTTTTTCTACTTTAATTTCTTCCCCATTTTGTGGATCTTTATTTAAAAATATTTTGTCAAAGAATGCAGGAGTTAATACTTCAGGGTCCATATCTTTAAGATATTTTGCTATTGTATAATATGACATGTATATTGTAGAATCAGATAATGGTTCAATTAACCATTGTTGGTCCCATGGTAAGTGTGTACCTAAACCTAATCTTCTTGAGCATGCCCAATCTTCTAACCATCCTAAATAATATTCAAAGTTAGATTTTACTTCATTAGGAATTATGGTTTCACCTTTAAGAACTTCTCTTGCGGTATTTGTCCAATCTTCATCAGAATATTTTAAGAACCATTGATTATCCATTACTTTAACTACGCAACGTTCTCCACATCTGCAGATGACTGGTCTTTCTGAGAAATCATACATTTTTCCTGCTTCGTTTTTTTCTAACATTTGTTCTTTAATTTTCTCTCTAGCTACTATTACAGCTTCTCCTGCGAAGTCAGGAATTTCTTCTCGCATTCGACCTTTGCTATGTTCGGCTTTATATAATTCATTTGTAGCTTCATGAAGGTTAGGATCTTCTTGACTAGTAATATTTAATCTGTCTATTACATCTTTAGCAGGAATATCTCCGTATTTTTTGATGGTTATTACTGGTATTGCTTCTATTTTTGCTACAATTTCTTCTAATCCATAATTTTTTTGTAATGCTTTGTTTTCTTTTAAATCTTTTAAAGCTATATAATCTGCAGGTGCGTGAGCAGGTACAGAAAATACTGTTCCGCTTCCAAATTCTGCATCTACAAAACTTGCAGGTAATAATGGTAGTTTTGCACCAGTAAACATACTTTCTGCATATTTTCCAATGAATGGTTTCATGTCAATGTTGCCTAAGATTTTTAAGTCATTTATTTGGTTTGATAAATTGTCGTAAGCTACTCTACTTATAATCCAAGTTTCTTCACCATTTTTTACTTCTATGTATTCTAAATCTGGATTTATCCATAAGTTTGTTGCTCCATATATAGTTTCGGGTCTAAATGTAGCGGGTACTAAAATTTTATCATCGATTTTGAATTTGAGTAGTGTTAATTCGTTTATACTTACTCCTTCTCCCTCTAAGAGGTCGTGGTCTCCGACTGGGTTTTTGTCTCTTGGGCAATATTTTACAGGGTGTTTTCCTTTGATGATTAATCCTTTTTCATATAGTTTAGTGATTTGCCATGTGACAAATTTTTGGTATGTTGGATCTATAGTTCTAAATTCTCTTCTCCAATCTATGGAATATCCCATGTCATCCATTACTTCATGATATTCGTTACTGAAGTATTTTACTATAAATTCTGGGTCTTCTAATTGGGGTAATGTTTCTTTTGGTACTCTATGGACTTTTTCATATAATTCCATTGTCCATGGGTCTTTTCTTTTTATTCTGCTTGCTATTCCAATTACAGGTGCACCAGTTACATGCCATGCCATTGGGAAAAGTACATTGTAACCTTCCATTCTTTTAAATCTTGCATATACGTCTGGTACTGTATATGTTCTTCCATGTCCTATGTGCATTGCTCCACTTGGATATGGAAAAGCTACTGTTAAATATAATTTTTTTCTTTCATCAGGATTGGATTGAAATAGCTTCGCATCTGCCCAATTTTTTTGCCATTTCTTTTCTATATCATTTGTCACTAAATTCACCATCTATTTTTTTTATTGAATGTTATTTTTTTGTAATTAATTATTTTAAAATGATTTTCCACAATCTTTTGGACTTAATGGAACTTTGACTTTGTGTCGACTATTTGTAATCTTTGATCTAATTCTATCAATTTCTTCAAGGCTTAAATCAATATTTTCTATTATATCTTCATTATTCATATTTTTATCAATAATCATGTATAAGAGAGAATCTAATTTTTCATAACTTAAACCAATTTCATCTTCATCACTTTGATTAGGCCATAAACCAGCTCTTGGAGGTTTAGATATTATATCTTCAGGTATTCCCCAATCTTTAGCTAATAATCTTAGTTGAGTTTTGTATATGTCTCCAATTGGTTCTATATCACAACCCCCATCACCATATTTAGTGAAATATCCAATGAGTAATTCGCTTCTGTTACCTGTGCCTATTACAATATAATTTTTTAAATTTGCATAATAATATAATAATGACATTCTTATTCTTGCTTTAAGATTACCATTAGCAATCTTAATTGTATCTTGATCAGTATTCTCTAATGTTGTCATGTTTTTAATATCTGTTACTAAAGAAAATTCTTCTGATATTGTATCAATTGAAACTTCAATATATTTAATATCTAATAAATTAGCCATTAATCTTGCATGTTTTCTATCTTCTTCGGGTGTTGTAGAACTGTACATATGAATTCCAAGTACATTCTCTTTACCTAAAGATTCAACAGCTAAAAGTCCACTAACACTTGAGTCTATTCCGCCGCTTAAACCTACTACAATACCTTTTGCATTAGCATCAGATACAGTTTTTTGAATGAAATTTACTATTTCATTTTTAGCTTCTTTACTATTTATTTTTGGTAATTTTAACATGACATCACGAATTTTATATTATCAATAAAAAAATTATAATAATAATATTTTGTATTTAATTTATTTAATAATTATTCTTAATAATAAACAAAACTTTTAATAACTATAATTAACTAAAAGAAATTTACATAAAAAAATTAATTTTAACAATATAATTTATAATAAAAATTTTACATATATTAAAAGAGTGTGATAAAATGGCATTTAAAGATTTATTTAAATTTAAAAAAGGACAAACTACATTTGTATTCGTTGGTGGAAAAGGAGGAGTTGGAAAAACAAGTGTTTCCTCTGCAACAGCATTATGGTTAGCAAAACAAGGAAAAAATACATTATTAGTATCAACAGATCCTGCTCATTCACTATCAGATTCACTAGAAGTAACAATAGGTCCATATCCAGTAGAAATAACTGAAAATTTACATGCTATTGAAATTGATCCAGACATGGCTATGGAACAAAAACAAAGAGAACTTAAAAATCAAAAAGCAATGGCTACAGCAGATAAAATGGCTGGATTGGATTTTTTAGGTGATCAAATGGATTTAGCATCATCATCACCAGGTGCAGATGAAGCAGCTGCTTTTGAAGTTTTCATGGGATTATTAACTAGCAATGAATATGATGTTGTAGTATTTGATACCGCACCTACTGGACACACTTTAAGATTATTATCTTTTCCAGATGTTATGGAATCATGGGTTGGAAGAATGTATAAAGCTAAAGCAAAATTAGGCGAAGCCGCATCAAAATTAAAAGGCATAATACCTTTCATGGATCCAGATGATGATGTAACTTCAACTGCAGAATTAGAAGCAACTAAAAGACAAATTAATGCTGCAAAAGAAGTTTTATCTAATCCAGAAAGAACCACATTTAAAATGGTTGTAATTCCTGAAGAAATGAGTATATATGAATCAGAAAGAGCAATGGAAGCTTTAGATAAATATAATATAACTGTAGATGGAATAATTGTTAATCAAGTAATGCCCGATATTACAGATTGTGATTTTTGTCATTCAAGACACACATTACAACAAAAACGACTAGCATTAATTAACCAAAAATTCACAGACAAAGAAGTTTCACAAGTACCTTTATTTAAAGATGAAGTTAAAGGAATGGATAAACTTTATAATTTAGCAGATATACTATATGAAGATAAAATAAATGATGAAGTAAAAAGAGATGCAATACAATTATAAAAAAAGAAATTAAATTTTTAACTCTTTTTTGCTACACAATATAAGCAGAGAGAGTTATCCTCTTTAATATATCTTTTTTTACTATTACAATAATATACACCATTTTCTTCAAAAACTCCCTTTATATCACTTTCAAAAGGAGTTCCTACGGGATGTAAAGGTTTTTTAGCAATAAAAAATAAGTACAATGAAATATACTTTATAAATTCTATAAAATCTTTTTGATTAACATCCCATTTTTTTAAATTATAATCTATTCTTTTTTTAAAATCATCAATTTTATCATCATTAATTTTTTCATCAATCTCTAAAATTTCCTTTTCTATAATTTCATTATAAATATTAAAATCATAATCTGAAATTAAGTTATCTTTATAATTATCTGACTTTTTAGGTTCGTGAGGGGGATACTTTAATAAATTTTCTTTAATTTCTTGAAATAATTCACTAGATTTCATAAGATAAACACCATTTTTTTTAGATTATCATTACACACATATATGTAAATTCACTTTTAGCAATTTCTTTTAAAGTAGATTTCACAATTCTTTCTTCAGGATAACTAAGTCTTTCACAAACTATAACTTCTCTTTCTGGATTCACCTCATTATCTAAAAGGAATTGGGCCATATCTTTAACTTTACGTGAAGGTAAAGCTATTGTTTTTTTACCATTATTAATGAATTTAAGAATATCTTTAATGTTTTCTCTACCATGAAATGTTATAATATTTGTTTCATCCCAATTAATTAGATTTTTTGCAGCAGCTAATTGAAGTGAGCTTATTCCAGGAATAACTTCTATATTCTCAAAATTGAAGTTTTTTTCGTCACTAATCCTTTTAATTGGTTTTAAAACTCCAGAAAATCCGGGATCACCTGTTGATAATATTGCTACATTTTTTCCCTCTTTAGCTAAATCAACAGATTTTTCTAATGTGTTTGTTAAATTTTTTACATTGAATATAATTGTTTCGTTTACATTGTCGAATAAATTAACTGCTCTTTGACTGCCTATTGTAATATCCACTTTTTGGACGGTATTTATTGCTTTTTGGGTAAGATAATCTTTAGATCCTGGACCTACACCAATAATATATATTTTTCCCATTTATTCTTCCTCAATTTTACAAACTTTTTTGAAATTATCTTTCATTTCTCTTGTAACTTTTTTATCTACATATTCTTCAAAATCACATTTATCTAATGTAAACATTGCTAATTCATATATGATTTTGTTCATACCTTGTCCACGTTCTGTTAAGTAATATTCTGTTGTAACTGGACTTGTATTTAATACCTTTTTTTGTATTAAACCATTTTCTTCCATCTCTTTTAAACAATTTGATAATACTTTATTGCTTAAACCAGGTTTATCTTCTAAAAATTCTTTAAAATGTTTTTTTCCAAAAAACATATCTCTAATAATTTGGATAGTCCATTTTTTATTAAATAATTCTACAGCTTTATTTACTGGGCAGTCTACACCTTCATTTAAATCTGCATTCATAAAATTTTTTCTCCAATATTTTTAATAAAATTATTAATAATATTTTATTTATTTATATAAATAAATTTTTTTTAAATTCCTTTTTTAAGTTACTAAATGGTTACTCAGTTACTTTAAACTCACAAAATCTATTTATAAGTATTTATTCATACTATGACATGAAGTTTATCCGTAAAACTTCAAAAAAACTTAAAATAAAGATTTAGTTACTTTTTAGTAACTATCCATATTAAAAAAACTTAAAAGGAGACAATTAATTATGAATGATGTAGTAAAATTTTTAAATGAAAACCCAATTCAATATTTATCAACAGTAGGATTAGATGGAAATGCTAAAGTAAGACCTGTAATGTATTATATCGAAGAAGAAGGTAAATTATATTTTTGTACTAGTAATGAAAAACCAATGTTTAAAGAATTAGAATCTAACCCTAAATTTTGAACTTGTAGTAGCAAGTCCAGAATTTGTATGGTGCAGAATAAGTGGTAAAGCGGAATTTGTAGATAATCTTGATATAAAACAAAAAGTTATAGATTCCAATGAAATTGTTAAAGGTCTTTATCAGACAAATGATAACCCTACTTTTGAAGTATTCTATATAAACGATGGAAAAGCTACAATTAGAGACTTTTCTGGTGAACCCCCAAAAAAATATGATTTATAAATTTTTAAATATAAATTTAAAATTTATTTTTTTATTATTTTATTATCAAATAGAATAAATAAATCTAGATTATATGTTATAATAAAATAAATTACTAAAAATGAAGAAAAATGAATTCTGATAACGATTTAGATTTCCTTTTAAAGATACTCATTTCTGAACATAATGAGGAAATTGAAATACCAAAAAAATATGAAGAAAAGAAGAAATTATTTAGAGCTTTACGTAATATAAGACCTCCAAAACCTATAAATAAAAAGTTTTTAAAAGTGCAAGATTCTTTTTTAACAAAAGATACTGAAAGTAAGAATCTGATTGGAGCATCTGAAATAAAATCAATAAAATCAAATGATAAAATAGCATTATGGCAAGGAGATATAACTTTATTAAAATCAGATGCAATAGTTAATGCATGTAATAATAGGTTATTAGGATGTTTTATTCCATTACATAATTGTATAGATAATATTATTCATTCTGCTGCAGGAATTCAATTAAGAAATGATTGTAATGATATAATGAAAAATCAAGGTCATTATGAAGAAAATGGTAAAGCTAAAATTACACTTGCTTATAATTTGCCTTCAAAATATGTTATTCATACTGTAGGTCCTCAAATAATTAATAAATTATGTGAAAAAGATTGTAAAGAATTATCAAGCTGTTATTCATCTTCATTAATGCTTGCAGAAGAATATAACATAAAGTTTATAGCTTTTCCATGTATTTCAACTGGTGTTTATAATTTTCCTGAAGAAATAGCAGCTCAAATAGCTATTGAAGCTGTTGAAAATTATTTTAAAGAGAATAATGATAGTAAAATAGAGAAGGTGATTTTTGATGTATTCACTGAAAGAAGCTGTTACATCTACAAGAAAATCTTACAATGATAAAATTTTAGAAGTTTCTAATCTTTTAGCGAATGCTGAAAGTATTGTATGTGGTATTGGTGCAGGCTTAACTAGTGCTGGAGGAATAGATTATAATAATCCAAAACATTTAAAAAAATATTATCCTCAATATTTTAAATTAGGATTTAAAACTATTTTTGATGTAATGAGTATGTTTTGGAAGGTAAATGATGAAAATGTGTTAAAATACTGGGCTTTTTGGGCTCATCATATAAATCATGTAAGATATGAAACCACTGTAATGAAACCATATGAAAATTTATATAATTTATTAAAAGATAAAGATTACTTTATTTGTAGTACTAATGTTGATGGTCAATTAGAAAAAGCAGGATTTTCAAATGATAAAATATTTTCACCTCAAGGAAGTTATGCACATTTTCAATGTGTAGAACCATGTATTGATAAAATTTTTTATAATCATGATTTAATTCAAAATATGTTAAAAAATAAAGTTGATGATTATACAATTAGAAAAGAAGATATTCCAATTTGCCCTAAATGTAATGATTATTTAGTTCCTAATCTTAGATGTGATAATTCATTTGTAGAAAAACCTTATATGTTCAATTATAATAAATACATTGATTATTTGGAGGATGTGATTAATAAAAAAACGGTTTTTTTAGAATTAGGTGTTGGGTTTAATACTCCTGTTATCATACGTTATCCATTTGAACAGATGGTTAGTAAAAATTCTAATTGTACACTTGTTAGGATTAATTTAAATGATATTACTAGTTTTAAAGATGAGGGCAAAATAATTATTTTAAAAGAAGATTTAAATAAAGTTTTATTTGATTTAGTTTAATAATCATTTTTATTTAAATTCTTATATTTCTCAAGTTCATTTTTAAGAACTTTATATACACTTTCTGCACCAATTAAAGGTTCTTTTATGTCCCATTCTTTAGGATGTAAAATAAATGGTTTAGTTTGTGTTCCACCTAAACCTCCGTGACTTCCAACTAATTCTTCAAATGCACATATTTCTTCAGTTTCTGGATTATAAAAACTATTAACTAAAATATCAGGGGTATATTTGAAGTTACTACTTCTAAGTAAATGTTTGCATGCATTTTCTCCAAAGTCTTTTAGTGGGTTTTCTCCTTCTATTCTATCTTCTTTTAAATAGTAAACTCCATTGGATCCTATTGCTAAAGGACCAAATTCATAAGAATCTACCAGTATAAATCCAATTCCTTCATGATTTACAAGTCCAGGTATAAGGTTTGGGAATAATGTTTTTATTTTTTCAAAAGTTAATCTTTCTGAAAATTGGGTCAGGTATATCATAGCAAGATTTCCTGATGCTAAAACAATAACTTCTGAGTTTTCAGGTTTTTTAGCTTCAGTTCTATAAATTTTATCCATATTAATATACTCTAATATGTTTCCAGTTTTGTCATTAATGTTATCTATACCATTTATAATTGTATCTTTTGTTCTTTCACTAATGTTATCTATACCATTTGAAATACTGTCCCTTGTATCTTTAAATGGTGAAAACATTCTAGAATAATATTCATCTGAATCCATGTTACTATACATGGTCATATCCTCAGGTAATAAACTTCTCACATAATTTTCGAAACTAATTCCATATCTTTGTTTAAATGTAGCCCCATTTCCTTGTCCATGATCAGATTGTATAACAAATTTATAAGGACGATTTGCATATTTACTTGCTTCTTCTAAACGATTAAATTGTTTATCTAATTGTTTTAAACATCTAAATGAATCTTTGTCCCTTATTCCAGAGTGATGTGCTATTTCATCATAACCTAAATAAGTACAATATGCTATATCAATGTCTCCAACTAAAATATCTCCTATAAGTGTTTCAGTTGTGATTTCTCTAAGTAGAACATTACATCCTGCTCTTGTTGGAATATATGTTAATCCGTGTCTTATACGAGGCTGGATATTTTTTATCCAGTGGGTTAATTGTGAAATTACTTCTAATATCATATCCCAAAAAAATAATATTATAATACTTGGAATTCTATTAGGGCTTGAAAAAACATAATACCATGTTGTATTATAAAATTTTTTAATATTTCTTATTTTACTAAATGTGAAAACAACATTGTTTGTGTCTCCAGAGAATAAATTGCAACGACTAGCTCCATTATCCACTAGTAATCCTTCACCATTAGATATTCGTTTTTCAATCATTGGAGCATCTAAAAATCCTGTTGAAGTAACTATTTTATTATTGTGTTTTTTTTCAACCCATCTGTAAGCTGTAAGATCTTGATTGTTTCCATGTAATATGCCTGCTTGACTTGCACCTGTTTGGCTAGAAAGGTCTGTTTCCCATTCTGTTACTATGTGAGTTTCTCTTCTAACCCATTTAGATAATGTTGGCATATAACCTTTTAACATTGCTTCTTCAAATATTTCTCTTGCTAATCCATCAATTTCTAATATAATCATTCCAGGATAGTTTTTAGTATTTGGATGTCTTCTATTTATATAATCTCGAACTACTGTCCGATAGTATGAACTTTCACTATCTAAGGTTAGTGCTGCTGATAAAATGGTTGATATTAATGCCATGCCTATGGGGGTTAAAGCTAGTGCTGGGCCGTTTATTGTTAATCCTGGGGTTATTAAACTTATTAAGTAAATTAAAAACCCATTCATTAATAATGTACCTATTCCGAACGTGTATACTAAAAATGGTAGGAAAAGTCTTGTTAATATAGGCCAAGTTAATGCATTAATGAGGGCTAAAACTATTACAACTATTACTGCAGTCTTCCAACTAGTTACTGTTAAACCTAAGTTGGCATTTGCTATTAAAAGAAAACCAATTATTTCTCCAACTAAAATTATAATACTTCTTCCTATTTTTTCTCTTGTAGATGTTTGTTCTGGAGTTACTGGTTCGTGAGTAATATAATCCTTTGTTTCTCGTAGTTTCGGTCTTAAATCTTTAGGTTCCATTATATCTTGTTATTTATTCTCTATTTAATAATTTATTTAGTCCTTTTTCAAACTTCTCATATGTTTCTGAATTTTTATAAAGGGATTCTATTGATTCTAAACTTAATTCAAGAATATTTGTATTTGGAGTAGTATCCTCTTCTTTCATTTCTTTTTCTTTTCGTTTTTTATCTTCAACAATTGGACTTTTTAAATGGAATATTGTTATTTCAGGAGGGCAATTAAGTCTGAACCAAAATATATTAGTTCCTAGTCCTTTACTAGTGTATTGCACCATATTTCCTACTTTATATTTTCCAACTGGATATTTTTTGGAGTAAGAACCTCTAAATAATGTGGTGTTAATTCCTGGGATTATGAACTGTCCTCCATGTGAATGTCCGGAGATTTGTAAACTAAATTTTTTAGTAAGTGAACTTAAATCTGCAAAATCCGGTTCATGGGCAAGTAAAATAGCAGCACTATTATCGGGAATCTTTTTTAAAACTTTTTCAAGATTATCTTCCCCAACCATCATACTATCCACACCAGCAATATAAAGTTCATGTCTTCTTTTTCTTAGAATATAAACATCATTGCTAATGTTTTTAATACTAGCATTTTTTAGAATTTTTTTTATTTTTTGTGGATTTAACCAATGGTCATGATTTCCAAGAACAGCAAGTGAAATATCTTTAACTTCTAATCTTTTTAAAGATTTTTCCAAATCATCTTTCACATCATCTAATTTATATGATACATAATCCCCAGTTAAAGTAACCATATCAGGGGAATGTGAATTTACTATATCAACTACTCCATCTAAATATTCAGGTGTCATCCATTGTCCTAAGTGGATGTCACATAAGTTAATAATTTTATAATTATGAAATATAGGATCTAGATTTTTTATTTCAATATCAATATTTATTATTTCAAAGTCATCAGGGTCGAATTTTGGATTTTTAACTTTTTCTCTAGTTGTAGTCATAACTTCTTGGATAGTTTGACGTGCCCCTAATGCTGTTGGTTTTTTTTCACTCAATTAAATCACTGTTGGTAAAATTTATATTAATAATAAAATACTTTTTTTTGTTTAAGTAAGTATATATTTTGTATACTTTAATTTTTTCTATAATTTCTTATATTAAGAAATTCATAATGAATATTCATGTTAGTAAATACAGATTTACATATTCATAGTTGTTTTTCAATGGCAACATCCAAAGATATGTTAATTGATAATATAGCACCTAAAAGTAAAGAAAAAGGTTTACAACTTGTAGGTACAGGTGATGCATTTCATCCAACTTGGTTAAATATTATTGAAGAAAGTACAACTTATAGTGGTGATGGAATATATTCTAAAAAGGATTGTGATTTTATTTTAACTACTGAAGTTGAAGGTAAAAATAAAATTCATCATTTAATATTTATACCAACAATGGAAATCGCAAGGGAGTTATCAGATAAATTAGTTTCAAAAAATAAAACAAGTGATGGAAGACCAAGAACTAAAATGGATGGTGCTGAAATTTTAGACTTAGTAAAAGAATATGATTGTATGATAGGTCCAGCGCATGCTTTTACTCCTTGGACTGGAATGTATAAATCATTTGATAGTATTTATGATTGTTATGATAAGAAACCAGATTTTGTTGAGCTTGGTCTATCTGCAGATACAAATATGGCAGATACAGTAAGTGAACTTCAAGATTTTGTTTTTCTTTCAAATTCAGATGCACATTCTCCATGGCCTCATCGTTTAGGTAGAGAGTTTAATCAAATAGAAATGGATGATATTTCTTATTCTTCTCTTCAAAAAGCTATAAAAAATAAAAAAGTTGTAAAAAATTATGGTTTATTACCTAATCTTGGAAAATATCATATGACTGCTTGTACAAAATGTCATAAGTTAATAGATCCTGAAATAGCTAAAGAAAATAAAATGAAGTGTAGCAGTTGTGGAGGGCGTATTAAGAAAGGTGTGGATTATAGAATAAGTGAAATTTCAACTTGGGATCAACCTCATCATCCTAATCATCGTCCAGAGTATATTCATTTGATGCCTATGGCTGAAATAATAAGTATGATTTATGATAAAGGGGTTACAACAAAATTTGTTCAAGGTAAATGGCAGAACTTAATTGATGAATTTGGTCCTGAAATTAAAATATTAATAGATACACCTACAGAAGATATTGAAAAAATTGATTCTGAAACTGCTAAGGCTATTGAAGCATTTAGAAATAGAACTATAGATGTTATTCCTGGTGGTGGAGGTAAATATGGTGAAATATCTTTTGATCAAAAGTTAACTCCTAGAGAATCTGAAAATAAAGATGATCGTGTTACATTAGATAATTTTTAAAAATTTTATTAAAGCTAAATGTTTATTTAGCTTTAACAAGTTTTGTATTTTGGATTGCTGAAGTTTCAATTATTGGTTTGTATCCAGCTAATCTTAGAGCGTTACCTACAACGATTAATGTTAAACCCATATCTCCAATAATAACTGCTTCCCATAAACTTACAAATCCTGCTATTCCTAAGATAGCTAATAATGCTTTAATAGTTATTGTTGCAGTGATATTTTCTTTGACTATGGTCATTGTTTTTTTAGCTAATTTAATTACATAATTTATTTTACTTATGTCATCATTCATTAGGACGATGTCTCCAGTTTCTACAGCTACATCAGCTCCTCCCATACCCATAGCTATTCCAACATTTGCTCTTGCAAGTGAGGGGGTGTCATTAACACCATCTCCCACCATTGCAACATCTTGGTGTTGATTTATTACTTCTTCAACAATATTGACTTTTTCTTCAGGTAATAGGTTACTATAATAATTATCTAAACCTATTTTGGATGCTACATTTGAGGCAATTTGATCATTATCCCCTGTAAGCATCATTGTTTTAATATTGTACTTTTTAAGTTCTTTTATGGTTGTTGCACTATTTTCACGGATTTTGTCTGATAAATTAATAATTCCTAAGATATTTTTTTGATTACCTATTATTACACTTGTTTTTCCTATAATATTGTTTTTAATTTTAAGTTTTTCAATTTCAGCATTTAATTCAGGATAATCATTGAATAAATCTTGTTTACCAATATAATAATTTATATGATTTATGTTACCTTCTAATCCTTTACCGGATATTGATTTAAAATTTGTAACATCTATTAAATTTATTTCATTGTTATGTGTATATTCATTAAATGCATTTGCTATAGGATGTTTTGATTGGTTTTCTAAACTGCATGCAATTGTTATCACATCATTTTTATTGAAATTTTCATTAGTAATTATAGATTGTATTTCTAAATTTCCTTCAGTTAATGTTCCTGTTTTATCAAATAATATTGCTTTAATTCTATTTAATTCTTCTATATATTCTCCACCTTTAATGATTACACCATTTTCAGTTCCTGCAGTTAATGCTGATACCATAGAAACGGGTGTAGATATTACTAATGCACATGGACATGATATAACTAGAAGTACTAATGCTCTATATATCCATTCATTTAATGGTTGTCTAAAAATGATTGTAGGAATTATCGCTACTAGTACTGCTAAACCTACGACAAGGGGAGTATAATAAGTTGCGAATTTATCAACAATTAGGTTAACATGAGCTTTTTTATCTTCGGATTCTTTAATAAGATCAACAATTTTTGCAAATATTGTATTTTCTGATGATTTTGTAACATTTATTTCAACATAACCTTCTTCATTAATGGTAGAGGCATATACTTCATCACCTATTTTTTTATTCACTGCTAAACTTTCTCCAGTAATTGATGCTTGGTTAACAGTGGTGTTTCCTATGGATATTATCCCATCTACAGGAATTTTATCTCCTGGTTTAACAACTACAGTATCTCCTATCTTTACATTTTTAATGTCTATTTCTAGTTCTTTTCCGTCTTTTTTTATTGTTGCTTTATTTGGGCTTAATTTTATTAAGTTTGCTATTGATTTTTTTGATTTATCTAATGATAAATCTTCAATGTATTCTGCTAAGTAATATAAAAGCATTAGCATACCCCCTTCTGCTCCATCACCTAAAAGAAATGCCCCTGCTGTTGCAACTGTAATTAAAAATTCAATTTTAATTTTTCCTTTTAATAAGGATTCTAATCCTTCTTCTATAATACTGTGCCCTATGAATATTACTTCAATTAATAGGATAATCTGTGAAATGGTATTTGAGGAAATTCCTACAATTTGGAAGTTTACAAATTTGTTTATATAAATTCCGATTCCAAGTATTATTGCTCCAATAATCATTATATATATTGGTTTTTTAGAATTTTCTTGATTTTCTTCTATATTTTCAAGTAGTCCTGATTCACATGCACAACTGTCATGGTCACAACATGTATTTTCATGATCATGATGATTGTGTTCTTCAGGATTATGGGAGTTATTTTTCATAGTTTTCCGCTTCTTTTATTAAATTAATTATTTTCCCATTGTTTAATGAATAAAAAACTCTTTTATTTTTTTTTCTGAATTTTACAATATCATTGTTTCTTAAGAGTCTAAGTTGATGTGAGATACTTGATTGGCTCATGTCTAGAAGTAGTGATAATTCACATACACATAGTTCTTCATGTTCTAGTGCAGATATTATTCGTACTCTGTTGAAGTCTCCAAGTAGTTTGAATAGTTTTGCTACTTCATTGTAGGTTTCATCTTCTTCAAGTTTATGATTTACTGCTTCTAGTAAATCTTCTCTTATACTCTTAATTTCACAAATATTTTCTTCACTCATATGAATATCTATTCATATGTACATATATAAAGGTTTCCATAAATTGAAAAAAATATTATAAATATTAAAAAAAGGATTTGATAAAAAAAGTTTTTTTTTAAAATTATTGATATAGAAAAATCAAATTTGATAAAAAAAGTATAATTAAATTTAGAATATAATCTTAAAAATTTTATATTTAATTTTTTTAAAATATTTAATATTATTAAATTGATTAAAAATTAAATAATACTTGTAAAAATAGTATTTTAACGGACCCGCCGGGATTTGAACCCGGGACCTTCGGATTAGAAGTCCGACGCCCTATCCAACTAGGCTACGGGCCCTCATTAACAAGATATATATGTATTTGTATCTTTTAGTATATATAGATAACTATTAAAATTCATAGTTAAAAAAATTATAATTGTTCTTTTTTTAAAAAAAAGTTTAAAATTATTTATTAACTAATCATCATGATTAGTCAATAAAAATGTTTAATTTTATCCTTCTCCAATTTCAGTTCCATTACCATCAAGTACGATAACATCTACAGTTTTTCCATTTGCGTTATGGATATAACAATACCATTCATTATTTTTCCAGACTGCAGATGAGACATAACATCCTTGTTCTTCAACATATTGAGAAGCTATTTCAATTGCTTTATCGGAAGTTATATTACTAGTGGTTTTATGGGTAGTATTATGGTTTGAGATGACTCCGCTTCCTGAGTGTGAGTTACTTCCACTTGATCCGCTAGAGGATCCTGAGTTTGATCCGCCACTTATTCCACTAGAGGATCCTGAGCCACTTCCACTTGATCCACTAGAGGATCCTGAACCAGCATTACTTGTGCCTGAGTTAACTCCATTAGATCCTGAACTAGCTGATCCACTTGAAGAACTACCTGCGTTGTTAGTGTCTGTTGCTTGTGTGGTATTATTTCCTAATCCATTACCAGCACTAGCAAGAGAATTTGCTGAAGGTGTAAATCCCGCAAGATCGGAAAATGCATTATCAGGGTTAGTTAATCCATAAGCTGTAACTCCTGCTGCAATACAAAGTACAATAATTACGGAGATAATTATATTTGCATGTTCCATTTTTGATTCGCCTCTTTTACTAGTAATTAAAATATCTTATAAGTTATATTTTTAGCTTATAACATATTGTAACCATAAAACTTTGGTTTATTTATTAAAAGTTTTTGAATTAATAAAATTTTCTGTTTTAATATTTTTTTAAAACATTAGTTAAGAGTTTGTTTTGTTATTTTTTTAAAGATTTTAAGTTAAATGATTAAAAAAATGAAAAAATTTTAGTGGTAGAAATTTTATTAATAATATATTATTATATGTTTACTTTAATAAAGATATTGTTTTCTATTATTACAAATTTTAATTTTTATAAATTTTTGTGGTGTTAATTATGTAAATATTAATAACTATTATTATTGTAATATTTTATTTTATTTCTAAAATGCTTCATTAATATATAGTTTTATGAATAATTGGTTAATAATATCTATTTTTATTAATATACTAATTTAATTAATTTAATCAATTTTTTAAATAATAACAATTATTATTTTAATTTTTCTTAAAATTCTTAATGTTTTATTAATAGAATTTACTCAATTCAATTCTATTATAATATATAAACCTTTCTTTTTGGTTCAAAACATAAGTTTATTAATACTATTTAATTTAAATAATAATTGTTAGTTTCTAAAATTTTTTTAAAAAATAAGAGGTGACACATTTGAGCGAAAAAATAGTTATATCTCCTACATCACGTCAGGAAGGACATGCAGAGCTTGTCATGGAAGTCGATGATGAAGGGATAGTTACCAAAGGTAGATACTTAAGTATCACTCCTGTTAGAGGCTTAGAAAAGATGGTTGCTGGAAAACCACCAGAATCTGCGATTGTATTATGTCAAAGAATCTGTGGTGTTTGTCCGATACCTCATACATTAGCTTCTGCAGAAGCAATGGACGATTCTTTAGATATAGAAATACCAAAAGCAGCAGCACAATTAAGAGAGTTAACAATATCCTCTTCTAATGTAAACAGTCACGCAATACACCATTTCTTAGTTGCACCGGATATAATTCCAGCAGATAATACAGAGCTTTTCAAAGCTGCTGTAAATTCTGTAGGTACAATCCGTAAAAATGTACAATATGCAGTAGATATGGTTGCAGGTGAAGGTATTCACCCATCCGATGTAAGAGTCGGAGGTATGGCAAGAAATATCAGTGAATTAGCACGTAAAAAATTATATGCAAGATTAAAAGCATTAGAACCTGTTGTAAATGAACATATTGAATTAATCATTTCTTTAGTTGAAGATGTTGGTTTCCCAGAAGGTTTAGGAGCAATTGATCAACCTGTATTTGCAAGTAGTAATGGATATGGAGACAGAGATTTCTTTGATCTTGACAGATTCCGTGAAATCACACCAGAAGCATGGTATGATGATCCTGAATTAGGTAAAAAAGCATGTACATCTATTCCATTATATGATGGAGTAAATGTTGAAACAGGTCCTAGAGCAAGAGCTGCTAAATTTGGTGGATACACCGGTAAAGGTGTTGTAGCACAACACGTTACAAGAGCTTATGAAATGAAAAACTATTTATCTAAAGCTATTAATATTTTAGATGAATTAGATACTTCTGCAAACACCATGGCTGATTTCGACCCAAGAGGTACAGGTAAACTCGGTATAGGAGCTATTGAAGCACCTAGAGGTACTGATGTCCATATGGGTGTAGTTAAAGATGGAAGAATTCAATATTATAATGCTTTAGTTCCTACAACTTGGAATATTCCAACAATGGGACCAGCTACTGAAGGATTCCACAGCGATTGGGGAGCTCATGTTATTAGAGCATACGATCCATGTTTATCATGTGCTACTCACGTAATGGTAGTCGATGATGAAGATAAGACTATTCTTAAAAATGACATGGTGAGAATTTAAACAACTATAGAGGGAAAAAATGCCTTATGAAGCAGAAAAACTTGTCATAGGTTGTGGAAATGTATTATTTAAAGATGATGGCTTTGGATATTATGTTATTAAAGCTATAGATGAATACTTTGGTATTAAATCTGAAAATGATACAACTAACGATTCATATGACCCATTTTCATTACCTGAAGAAAATTGGAATAAAATTATTGAAGCTTTAAATGAACGTTTAAAGATTAAAGAGAAACCTGATGAAACTTTGTTTATTGATGCAGGAATGAGTTCTACCTATGATATATTTTCATTACCTAATGAAAAATGGAAGAAAATTATAGTTGTAGATATAGTAGCATTTGGTGCAGAACCAGGAACATTAAAATATTTCTCCCCTTATGAAATTCCTAGAGGAAAATATGAAAATGCTCATAGTTGGCCTATAGAAGAACCACTTCAAGATTTAACTGAGAAGATGGATATTGAAATTAAAATTGTTGGTTGTCAACCGGCTGAAGTTTCATCTCCTGATGTTGTTGTGGGTTTAACTGAACCTGTTGAAAAGGCAATTCCTGAAGCAGTTGAGATGATTTTAAAAGAATTATAAGAGGTATGAGAGGTTTAGCAATGTCTTTTATAGAAAGAATTAAAAGGTTTTTAGGCATTGGCTCTAAACCGGATGAATCTAAAGATGAAAAGGCTGAAAAAGAAGAAGCTAAAAAAGAAGCTAAAGTAGATTCTAAAAAAGAAGCTAAAAAGGCGGAAAAAGTTTCTGAAAAAGCTGAATCATCTGAGCCAAAAAAAGAGAAATCTTCAAAACAGGAGGATGGAAAAGTGGCTGATAAACCAAAAATAGGATATATTCACTTAAGTGGGTGTACTGGGGATGGAATGTCTTTAACTGAAAATTATGATATTCTCGCAGACTTACTCACTGATATGGTGGACATTGTTTATGGACAAACTTTAGTTGATGTATGGGATATGCCAGAAATGGATTTAGCATTAGTTGAAGGTTCTGTCTGTTTACAAGATGAACACAGTATGAAAGAAATTAAAGAAGTAAGAGAAAAAGCAAACTTAGTATGTGCTTTTGGATCTTGTGCATTAACCGGATGTTTCACACGATATGCTCGTGGTGGACAACAAGGTAATCCAAAACATGAATCATTTGTACCAGTTGGAGACGTAGTAAAAGTAGATGTTGCATTACCAGGATGTCCAGCTTCACCTGAAGTTATAGCTAAAACAGTTGTAGCTTTAATTGGCGGAGATATGGATTACTTACAACCTATGTTAGATATGGCAGCATGTAACCTTGCATGTGGTTGTGATTTACAAACTAATGTAGTTAACAAAGCTTTATGTACTGGCTGTGGAACTTGTGTTATGGCTTGTCCTACAAGAGCTCTTACAATGATTGAAGGAAGACCAGCTCATGATAAAGATAGATGTGTAAAATGTGGTTCATGTTACACACACTGTCCAAGATCTTGGTTCCCTGAAGAGCAAATCAAAAAGGACTTAGGACTATAGGAGGATTTAGACATGGTATTAGGTACTTACAAAGATATACTCACTGCTAGAGCTACAGATAAAAAAATCCAAAAGGTCTCACAAGATGGTGGAATTGTTTCAGCATTATTTACTTATGCATTAGATGAAGGAATTATTGAAGGAGCAGTTGTTGCAGGTAACACAGACACTCCATGGAAACCTGAACCAACAATAGCTATGACTGCAGATGAAATAATTGCTGCAGCTGGAACTAAATACACATTCTCTCCAAACAATGCAGTTTTAAAAGAAGCTGTAAGACAATGTGGTATTGAAAAATTAGGAACAGTTGCAACTCCATGTGAAATCATGGGTCTTAGAAAAATGCAATCTTATCCATTTGCAACTAGATTCTTAGCAGATAAAATCAAACTTTTAATTGGTATTTTCTGTATGGAAAACTTCCCATATGCTTCTCTTCAAACTTTTGTTGAATCCAAATTAGCTGGATCAATGGAAATGACTGAAAAGATGGATATTGGAAAAGGAAAATTATGGATTGATAATCCTGATGGAAAATCTGGTTTAAAATTAAAAGAAACTCATGGATATGAACAAGCTGGATGTAACATTTGTAAAGATTATGTTGCAGAATTAGCTGATTTATCTACAGGATCTGTAGGATCTCCAGATGGATGGTCTACCGTATTAACTAGAACTGAAGGCGGAAAAACAATATTTGATGCAGCTGTAGAAGCTGGAGTCATTGAAACCAAAGCTATGGATGAAGGTAAATTCGGTAAAGAAATGCTTGAAAAATTAGCAGGTCAAAAGAAAGATAAAGCTGCAAAAGAGTCTCAAAGACGTGCAGAATTAGGATTACCAGTTCCTTGGTAATTTCTCTTCTTTAAAGGGAATTCATTTTTTTAAGATGAATTCACCTATTTTATTTTTTTTTAAATACTTTTTTTAAATAGATTTATTTAGTTTATAACTATTTTTGTATTTTTTAGAATTTTCTTATTTTACGAATAAAGAAAATTTGGTGGAATTTTAAAAAATATAAAAGGATAATTTTTTTTATAATGTTGTTATGGTGCATCCTTCTGGTTCAACTATAATTGTATGCTCTTTTTGTGAAACCCATGCTCCAGTTTTTTCTTTTAGTGCTGCATAGGGGTATATGGCCATAGTTTGAGATAATTTTCTAAGTGATGCATGAGCTCTATTCTGGTTAAATTGTTCTGTAATCCAACGTCCTGAAAATGGAAGGTCATGATAATTTTTTTCAATATAATCTATTACTTTTTGGTCATGTTTTATTCTATATGGTTTATTTTTAAGGAAGGAATAAATATATGAATTGGGGGTATCTGTTACAAGACCTATTCCATCTGTAGCAAAAGGTTCAATTGCTAAAGCTTGGCCTTCTTTTAATTTTGTGGTATCATGGTTGTTTATGTTAGGTATTGATAAACCTGCATGTAAATTCCATTTTTCTAAACTGTGGCCAGTTAAATTGGTTATTGGATTTAATTTGTATTCGTGGATTGCATCTTCGACTGCTTGTCCGATTTCTCCTATTTCTACACCTGCCCGTACTGTACTTATGGCTGCTTCTAAACCAGCAGCTGATGCTTCCATAATATCGTAATTTTTGTTTAGTGTATTTTCATCAAATAAATCTTCTAGATTATCTCCAGGAACCATTACGGTAACTGCAGAATCTGCTATATAACCATTTATTTCAGTACCCATATCTAGTTTTACTAGGTCTCCTGTTACCATTTTATTAGTATCATTTATTGGAGAAGTGTAGTGAGCTGTCATTTCATTCACTGATACATTACATGGGAATGATATTCCTGCTCCAGCTTTTAATGTTTCATTTTCTACATATTCTACTAAATCTATTATAGGTAAATCATTTTTTATTAGTTTTACAGCATTTTTTCGTATTTGTGATAGTATTTTTCCTGCTTTTTCGTAGGATTCTATTTCAATATCTTCCATTATTTCTCCTTCATATTTTATTAATCATATTTAATTTTGTTTTCAAAATTTATATATACTATTTGTTAATATAATATTAGTATTCTTATTAATAATAAATAATTATATTTTAATTTATTTGGAGGTAAAAAAGGTATGGTTCCAAGTTTAATGATTCCTAATCAAATTTTTATTTTGATTTTAGCTCTTATACTATTAATCATCGTTGTTCTAGTTGTTGTACAATGGCGTAAAGTTGCTGAATCTAAAAATACAATAACCTTAATGGAAAAAGAAATTGAACTTAAAAAAATTGCTATGGTAGAGAAGGATTTAGAAAATAAACGTCTCATGGAAAATCCTGTTCAATTACCTAAAGATCAACAAGATCATCTTTCTCAAATTAGAAATTCCACTGATGATGTAAGAGGTAATGTTGGTTATTTGCATAGTGAAATTAATGAAAGATTAGCTAGATTAGAAGCTCAAACTGAGCAAAAGAAGTTAGAAGAAATGCTTAAAGATATTGAACAAAAGGAAAAAAAGCTTCTTAAAAAATAGTGGGGGTTTATTTAAATGGATATTGTTGAAGCTGTAGCTATAATTATTCTTGTTCTTGCTATTTTGATTTTACTTTATTATATTATTGATGCTAATTCAAATGTTTTAAGTAAAGTTAAAGATTATGTTCCTGCATCTATGGATACTGGAGAACCGGAAACAATGCCTTCAGGAGCTTTTGAATCTGAAGATGAAAAAGTTTCTATGGGGGATAAGATAAAATATACCTTTAAAGACATGCCAAGTTCTTTAAATAATTCTACTGATGCTTTTTCTAGAAAGTTAGATTCATTCTTAGATGAAAAAAGTGAAGAATTAATTGAAGATTGGTCTTTAGTTACTAAAGATGATTTATCTATTCTTGAAGAAAGATGTGATACTGCTTGTGAGAGTATTGATGATTTAGAAAAAAGATTTAATGATTATCAAACTCATACTGATGATAATATTGCTGATCTTGATAAAAGATTAAAGGATTTGGAAGGTATTGATGAAGAGTAATTTTTTTTAATTATTCTTATTTTTCTATTTTTTTTAGGTTTAATTTTTTTAATTTAATGTTTTTTAGCATAACATTTATATACTATTAAGACATACTTATATATATCCAATTTTTATATCTCATTTAGCAGGGTGGGGTAGTCTGGTGATCCCGCGGGGCTCATAACCCCGAGAGCCCTAGTTCAAATCTAGGCCCTGCTATTTTTCATATACTTTTTTTAATAATTTTAATTTTTATATGTAAATTTTTTATTTAATAAATTATTTAATTAGTTTATGATAATTAATAATGGAGCAAGCTGAAGACAGCTGCTGGTTTAAATTTTAAACTAAGGAAACTCCGCCCATCATTACAGAACTACAATGTTGAAAAACATATGCTGAGAAGTATGACTCTGGAGCAGAAACGACACGTCTTTTAATGAATGACTATGATGTTTAACTGATGGACATTAAAAGGAACGGTGAAACGGCCAATCTGTAGGATGCAAGGGCAAAAAATGCTGATGACAACTGTATGAGGCAAGGTAGTCCGCTAAGATGAATGCTGTATAAAACAGAAGGTGGGTTATTCTCGGCAGGCTCCATTATTTGTTATAAAAAATATTTTTTATTTATTTTCATTATTTTTCTGATTTTTGAGTTGATTTTTGTTTCTTTTTAATTAAAGATAGATGTAATTTATATGAGTTGATTCTAATTTATTCCTATTTTTTAATGTTAATTAATCAATAATATTAAAGCTTAGTTTTATTTTTTCATACACTCTTTCGCTCATGTACATGGAATGTTAATAACTTAATAAAAATTAAATTTTTAAATTATTAATATAAAAAACATGGAAAATATTAGTAAAAATAAATAAATTTATAAAAAATTAGTAATAATAAAAATAGTTTTTTTTTTAAAAAAAAATAGTAGAAAAAAATGCTATTTATGAATTGTTAATAGCATCTTTTACTTTATCAAAAATTCCTTTTTTATAAGTTTTGATTTCTTCACCACTTATATCTGCGAATTCTTTAAGTAGATCTTTTTGAGCTTCATTAAGTTTTTGAGGAATAACTACTGTTGCTGTAACATATAAATTACCTTTCATGTCGCGATTCATAACGGGCATACCTTGTTCACGAACTCTAAATACAGTACCACTTTGAGTTCCTGCAGGTATTTTTAAGTTAATTTCCCCATCAATAGTTGGAACATCTACATTTGCACCAAGAGTTGCTTCAACAATACTTATTTGTTTTTCGTAGTAAAGGTTTGATCCGTCTCTTTCAAATTTTTTGTGATGTTTAACACGTATTTGAACATAAAGGTCTCCGTATCCACCACCAACATCTCCTGCGTTACCTTCACCAGATACTCTTAAACGATTTCCAGTTTCAACACCAGCAGGTATTTTAATGCTAATGGTTTTACTTTCTTTAACAGTTCCTTTTCCATGACATTCATGGCAAGGTTCTTCAATTATTTTTCCTGTTCCATTACATTCTCTACATGGTCTTATATTGACCATTTGTCCAAGTATTGTTCTGTTTACTTGTTTTACTTGTCCTGTTCCTCCACAGGTTTCACAAGTTTTTGTATTAGTACCAGGTTCTGCTTTTTCACCATTACATTTAGGACAGGTAACATCATGTCTGATTGTAACTTCTTTTTCTATTCCTGTTGAAGCTTCTTCTAGACTAATACTTACATCGGTATAAATGTCAGATCCTCTACGTGGACCTTGTCTTTCAGATCTTGGTCTTCCACTACCGAAACCGAACATATCAAAGATATCTTCTACATTAAATCCTCCTGCACCACCAAAACCTTGGAAAATATCATCAAAGTTAGCGTTTCTGAATATATCTTCTTGTGAGAATCCATCCATTCCGGCATGTCCGAATCTATCGTATCTTTGTCTTTTATCATCATCTGATAAAACAGCATAAGCTTCGCTTATCTCTTTAAATTTTTCAGTTGCTTCTTCATCATCACTTACATCTGGATGGTATTTCATTGCTAATTTACGATAAGCCTTTTTAATTTCTTTGTCTGTAGCTCCTTTGTCTACTCCAAGAACATCATAATAATCTCGCTTTTCTGCCATTTCTTCACCTTTTTCTATAAAATACTGAACTATGATATTTTTTTTAAAAAATTGATAGTTCAAAATTAGAATTTTAATTTTAAAAAAATAATATTATTAAAATTAATTTTTGTTATTATAATATTATTATTAGATTAGTATTTAAAATTATTTTTTTCTAATTTTTTAGATTAGAAGTTAAGTTGTTTTGTTAACTTAACTTAAAATCTATTTATTGGTTTATTTTGGTGTATTTATTCTTTTTTATCTTTTACTTCATAGTCAGCATCTATGGTGTCATCATCTTTTTTGTTTGATTCAGCATCTGCTCCAGGTTGATCATTTTGTTGTGCTTCTTGTTGAGCTTGTTGTGCTGCTGCAGCTTCTTGATAAATTTTAGTACCAATTTCTTGAACTTTGTTGGTTAATTCGTCAGTCTTTTCTTTAATAGCTGTTATGTCATCTCCATTGATTAATTCTCTTAATTCTGAGACTAATTTTTCTATATCTGATTTTTCATCTTCAGAGACTTTATCCTTTAGTTCATCTAATGTTTTTTCAGATGTGTAAATCATGGAATCAGCATTATTTCTGACTTCAATTTCTTCTTGTTTCTTTTTATCTTCATCTGCATGCATTTCTGCTTCTTTAACCTTTTTATCGATTTCATCTTCAGATAATTTGTTTGGAGCGGTGATAGTAATTGCTTGTTCTTTTCCAGTTCCCATATCTTTTGCAGTTACATTTAATATACCATTTGCATCGATATCGAATGTAACTTCAATTTGAGGCATTCCTCTTGGTGCTGGTGGAATTCCGATTAATTGGAATCTTCCTAATGTAGTATTATCTGTAGCCATTGGTCTTTCACCTTGTAATACATGAATATCTACACTTGTTTGATTATCTGCAGCAGTTGAAAATACTTGGCTCTTTTTAGTTGGAATGGTTGTGTTTCTGTCAATAAGTTTGGTACTTACTGCACCTAAAGTTTCAATTCCTAAGGATAATGGAGTTACATCTAAGAGTACTAAATCTTTAATTTCTCCAGCTAATACTCCTCCTTGGATTGCTGCTCCCATAGCTACACATTCCATAGGATCAATTCCTCTTTCTACTGGTTTACCAATATATTTTTCAACATATTTTTGAACTACAGGCATTCTGGTTGGTCCTCCTACAAGGATGATTTTATTAATGTCTGATTTGTTCATTTTTGCATCGTTTAATGCTTGTTCCATTGGGTTTCCACATTTTTTAACGATTCCATCTACTAATTCTTCAAGTTTAGCTCTAGATAATGTGTTGATTAAGTTTTGTGGTTTACCTTCTGAGTTTACACAGATGAATGGTAAGTTTATATCAGTTGTTAAGGTTGTGGATAATTCGATTTTTGCTTTTTCAGCTGCTTCTCTTAATCTTTGTACAGCTTGATCATCGTCCATGAGGTCAATACCACTGGATTTTTTGAATTCGTCTGCTAAGTATTTCATTATAGCATTATCCATATCGGTACCACCAAGTTGTGTATCTCCACTTGTGGATTTTACTTCAAATACTCCGCCACCGAATTCCATAATGGTTACGTCTAAGGTACCTCCACCTAAATCGAATACCATAATGTTTATATCATCGTCAGATTGTTTATCAATACCATATGCTAAACTTGCTGCTGTTGGTTCGTTTACGAGTCTTACTACATCAAGTCCTGCAATTGTACCTGCGTCTTTTGTTGCAGTTCTTTGGTTATCATCAAAGTATGCTGGAACAGTAATTACTGCTTTTTCTACTGGTTCTCCTAAGAAACTTTCTGCGTCTTTTTTGATTTTTTGTAAAATCATTGCTGAAATTTCTTGTGGGGTGTATTCTTTTCCGTTTGCTTTTACTTTTTTGTTTGTACCCATACTTCTTTTAATTGCACTTATTGTGTTTTCTGGGTTTGTTACTGCTTGTCTTCTTGCTGGTTCTCCAACTAATGTTTGTCCATCTTCTGTGAATGCAACATAACTTGGGAATGCTTTTCCGTATTGTGTTGCTCCTTCTGCAGATGGGATTATGGTTGGTTTTCCACCTACAAGTACGGATGCTGCTGAGTTACTGGTACCTAAATCAATACCTATAATTTTTTCTTTTTTTGTATTATCTTCAGACATATTTGTTCACCTTTATTTTTTTTGTAATGATTTTTTTGTAAATAATAAATATAATTTTTTTTTTTATTTTGGCTAAAATTTTTAAGATCTATTTTTTGCAGACATTTACTTTTGAGTATTTGATTACTTTATCTTTAAGGGTGTAACCTTTCATTAGTTCATCAATTATCTCTCCATTCTCGTAATCATCGTTTTTTGTAGCCATTAAGGCTTCATGTTTGTAAGGATCGAATTTTTCTCCTTTTGCAGGGATTACTTTTAGTCCTTCGTTTTCTAAAACTTTAGTCATTTTTTTGTATATTAATTTCATACCTTCCATTAAGTCTTCTTCAGTTTTAGAATTTTCTATTGCTCTTTCTAAATCTTCATAACTATCTAAAAGGTTTGTAATTAATTGTTCATTAGCATATTTTACTAATTCTGACTTTTGTTTTTCGGAAAATTTTTTGAAATTTTCGAAATCAGCTTGTTGTCTTAAGTATGATGATTTACAATCAGCTAATTCCTCTTCTTTCTTTTTAAGGTCTTCTTTAATTTTAGCTAATTCGTCTTTTTCTTCGGACTCTTGTTCTAATGTGTCTTTTTCTTCTTTTTTAGAGTCTTTTTTAGACTTTTTTTGGTTTTTTTCTTGATTCTTTTTTAAATCTATTTTTGTTGATTTTTTAGAATCTTTTGATTTTTTTTCATTAGCCATTTATTCACCTTTATAAAATAATTAAAGAGGGAGAAAGTGCTTTGAAACTCTAATATCTTTTTCTCTTATTTTTGTAAATAAGTTCTTTTTGTTTGTTTAAATGAGATATTAAAATTTTTTTGGGATATTGTTTGTTTTTTAGGAGGTTGACTTATTGTTGGGACGATTTATTTAATCTTCTTTGAGAAAAAATATTAAAGTAACAAAAAGTAATCTTTCTCTATTACTATTATACTTACAAAAAGTTATATAAAGGTTTCGGTTTTTCACATCTTTTAATAACAAAAAGTTATATAAAGGATAATTTACTTAATATATAATTACTATGACAAACGATTCACAAAATTCACAAAATGAAAACAACAATAGAAATCTTGATAATATAGATGTAGAAGATATTCTTGATGTAATGGGATGTAAAACTCGAAGAGACATAATCAATTTACTTAGAGAAGAACCAAGATTCGTTAGTGAAATTTCCAAAGAATTAGACATAGGACAAAAAGCAATAATAGAACACTTAAGAGCTATGGAAGACATTGGAATCTTAAACTCTTCATATAAGAAAGTTGTTAGAGGTCGTCCACGAAAGTATTATGACATGCCAAATGATGTAGTTGTAAACATACAAATTACACCTGTCACAATACAAATTAATAATCCCGACGAAATGTTAAACCATAAACAATTACCTTCTGGTGATGAATGGTCTAAACTTTTAGAATTAGAAAAAAGAATAGATCAAGGACATTGGGAAGCAGTTGAAGAATTAAAAAGTCTCATACGGTTATATGATAATTTAAAAAGTAGAGCAGAATACATATTAGAAAGAACTGCTGATGAACAAGATAATCGTAAAGATATCATAGAACCTCATATGACTTATTACTTCACAGAAAAATATTAAAAATTTTTAAATAATTATTTTTTTTATTTTTTATAAGCTGCAATAATTGCTTGGCCTAAAGAAACAGAACCATCCCCTGCACAGGAATTCTTATGTTGAACAAATTTATAACCAGCATCTTCAACATACTTTTTAGTAGCTAATGTTATAGCTTCATTATAAAAAGTTCCACCTGTAGCACCAATATACTCAACACCTTTTTGTTCGGCAGCTAAAATGGATAATTTAGATAAACCTTCACTAATTGCATCTTGTCCAGCAAATGCTATCTCTTTTTTACTAAAACCCTCACTAATTAAATCCATAACTTCTTTTAAAATATTACTAGTGTCTAAAACATTTCTATTATCAACTTTCTTAATATTAGTTGAAATTTTAAGCTCACCTTTAGCACCTACAGCTGCAGATTCTAATTTCATACAAGCTTCTCCTTCATAATTTCTTTCACCACAAATATTTAAAGCAGTAGAAATGGAATCTAATACTCTTCCTGTACTAGAAGTAATTCCAACATTTAAATTAGCATCTAATTGTTTAAAAATATTGGTAATCTCCATTTTTCCATGAGGGAAATAATCAACATAATCTTTATTTAATATATCTATTAATTCATCACGAGTATAATATCCTGATGCATCTAAAATACTTGTTAACATACGTACAGGATATTTTGCACACAAATCTCCACCGGGCATTTTTTGAGGCATAAGAGATCCTAATCTTTCAAAACTTTCAATGTCTGTATAAAGGATTTCTCCACCCCAAGCAGTACCATCACTACCATAACCAACACCATCAGATCCAATTATAATCATTTCATCAATATCATTATCATTCATTAATGCAACACCATGAGCATGGTGATGTTGAACAGGTACAAGATCGGCATTATATTTTTCAGCTAATTCATTAGCTAATTTAGTTGTGAAAAATTGAGGATGCATATCACAAGCGATTATATCAAATTCTTCAGTTTTGGTAATGTTCATCATATTTTTTATAGCATCTTGTAAGAAAAGATAAGTTTTATATTTATTTGTATTTCCAATATGTTGAGAAACATATGCTAAATTATTCTTCAATATAGTAAAAGTAACATCTAATTCAGGACCTAGGGCTAAAACATTTTTATTTTCAACTTTACCTTTTAAATCATAAGGTTCTGGAGTATAACCTCTAGATCTTCTAATGAATGATAATTCATTATTACGGTATCTTACAACAGAATCATCGCAACGATTTATAATTCTTCTATTATGAAGTAAACTATAATCACTAATCCCCTGAAGATTTTCGAGAATCTCTTCATTATTAATCATCATAGGTTCTCCAGGAATATTTGCAGAAGTCATAATATATGCAGGTTCATTACTAAAATCAAATAATAAGTTATGTAATGGAGAGTAAGGTAACATAACTCCTATAGTATGTAAATTGGGAGCTACAGAATTTGCAAAAAAGTAATTTTTATTCTTTTTCAATACTACAATTGGTCTTTCCTTTGATTTTAAACTTTTCTCTTCTTTTTCACTTATTTCAGTAAATGTTCTTGTTGTTTCTATATTTGGACTCATTACAGCGAATGGTTGACTTTTTCTCCCTAGTCGGTTTCTTAAACGATTTACCACATCTTCGTCAGTAACTTTAGATACTAAATGTGTTCCTCCAATACCTTTTATGCTTAAAATATTCCCTTCATCTAATAATTTTACAGTATCATGTAAAGGGTGTTTGGATTTTAAATTATTTTTTTCATTATCATACAATGCTAATTCTGGTCCACATACTGGACAACACATAGCTTCTGCATGATATCTTCTATCAAGAGGATTTGTGTATTCTTTTTCACATTCTTCACATAATGGAAAATCATCCATTGTTGTTTTATCTCTATCATAAGGTACATTTTCAATCACAGTAAAACGAGGTCCACAGTCAGTACATGCATTAAAGGGATGATGATATCTTCTATTATTTGGGTCTCTTATTTCTTTTAAACAATTATCACAGATTGCAACATCTGGAGGTATTACTGAAGTTCCTGAAAAATTATCTGAACTTTCGTAAATTTTAAATTCACTGTAATTAATTTTTTCTTCTATATTTTCAGTTTCAATGGTATTTATCTTAGAAATAGGTGGTTTTTTCTCTTTTAAATCTTTTAAAAATTGATTAATATTCTCATCAGAACCCTGAATAACTATTTCAACAACATTCCCTAAATTTCTAACATACCCATTTAATTTTAGTTCAGTTGCAATTCTATAAATAAAAGGTCTAAATCCTACACCTTGAACAATTCCTTGGACTAAAATTTTTGTACTTTTCATGATAATTTTTTCCTTAAAATAAAAATAGTTTTTTTATATAGTAATACTAGTTAATATTTTACTTATAATAATATATTATAATTAATAATAATTATTATAAATTATTTTCTTAAATAGAATTTTATTTTAGCTTATAATTATGGGTTGTGATGAAAATGCAAGAAACTCTTAAAAATCTTTTAGATGGTAAAATTACAATTGAAGAATGTGAAAATATTCTAAAAGCAGATAACATTAGAGAATTAGATAAAAATGTTAAATTTGATATGAATCGAGAAGATCGTACAGGTTTTCCAGAAGCTGTTTTATCTGATGGTAAAGATTATGAAGATTTAGTTAGTATAGCTAATAATTATTTTGATGTAGTGAAAAAAGATTCAGAAGCATCTTTACTTTTCACTCGTTTATCTAAAGAACGATTTAATCGATTGAATAATGATTTAATTAATTTAAAAGATGAAGGTTTTAATTTAGATTATAATAGTAAAGCTAAAATCTTAAGAATTAATAATTATTCAGTAGAAAAAAAGATTAATCCAGATTATGGTAAAATTGGTATAATTACTGCTGGAACATCTGATGTTCCTGTTGCAGAAGAGGCAAAAATTATAATTCAAGAAGGAGGATGTGAAGTAATAACTTCCTATGATATTGGGGTTGCAGGAATTCATAGGCTTTTTCCACAAATAGCTTATATGGTTGAGGAAAATGTTAACAGTATAATTGTTTGTGCAGGAATGGAAGGTGCTTTGCCTTCTGTAGTTGCAGGTTTAGTTGATATTCCAATAATTGCTGTCCCTACTAGTGTTGGTTATGGTGTAGGTAAAGATGGTAGAACTGCATTATTCGCTATGCTTCAATCTTGTTCTCCTGGAATAGCTGTTGTAAATATTGATAATGGTTTTGGTGCAGGAGTTTTTGCTTTAACAATAGCTAAAAATCAACATAAATAAATTCATGGTTTTAGGTATGATTTTTGAAATATTCAATCCAGAGATTCATGATTATCATAAACTTGCTAGTTTAACTTATGATGTAGATTTTAGAACATATGAAATGGTTTTTAAGGATAAAGAATCAGCACTTTTTGTTATTGAAGAACAATTATTAGCGGAATTTAATTTAGGAGAAAGTGATGATTATTATTTTATGGTTATTTTAGATGATTATCGTAAGATATTAGGAATGGTTAAAATTTCTATTGGTAAAACTCATGAATTTTGTAAAGAAACTATTTTTTTATTTAAATATTTAAGAATTCGGGATGCTTCAAAACTATTTAGGGTTTTATTTTTAGATAATCTCGTTTTAGCTAATGTAAATAAGGATGATTTGTATATTGGAGAAATAGCTATTGATTCTAGTAATAGGGGTCAAGGTATAGGGAAACAAGTTATTAATAGAATAATTCATCATGCTAAAATTAAAGGGTTTAAAAGAGTGGTTCTTGATGCTGATTTTAGAAATAGTGGGGCATTAAGACTTTATGAATCTTTAGGTTTTAGAATTTTTGATAAAAAAAGTTCTAAATTATTACATCCTGAAAGAGGGATGTATAATTTAGAGTATGTGTTGAAATAAATTTAAAAAAAGATTTTATTTTCTTCTTCTTGCAAATTCTTCGAAAACTTCATCTATGTCTATTCCTTTGTATGCAAGTAATAATAAGTTATGGAATATTAAATCAACAGATTCATAAACTAAGTTTTCATCATTTTTTGCAGCTAAAATAACTTCCGCAGATTCTTCACCTACTTTTTCACATATTTTATCTACTGCTTTTTTATCACTATCTCTCATAATATTTGATGTGTAAGAGTCTATTGGGTTATCTCTTCGATTTTCTAATACTTTATACACTTCTCTTATGATTGTTTCGTCTGCCATTTAAGTAAACCTTCTTTATAATTCTTTTCTTTTTGTTTTTATAGTTTCTGTTAAAGCTATTAATGGGTGTTGTGCGTCATCTATGATGTTTATGTCTTTGAATTCATGTATTCCTTGGGTATCCGCTGTTTTTTCCATTCCTAATTTTAAATCTTGTCCTAAATCGATTACATAAGAATCAATTTTATCAAATCCTAGTTTAACAGATGCTACTGCTCTATGGTGCCCATCAACTAATATCCAACGGTTACCAGTTTTTACAACAATTGCTGGTTCGGCTAATCCTCTTTCTAATTCGTAAATTCTTCCTTGTAATTCGTCAGCATATATTCTGTCTTGAGTCGGTCTTAAATCTTCTACAGGAACTTCTTCTCTTCTAAGTTTTGTTTTTATTCCATATAATTGTTCTAATGTTTCTTTAAAGTATTCAACCTTTGTGGGGGTGGAACGTTCAATATGTGATCTAACCATATCGGTATTAGTTATTATTCCTTGAACTTGTTTTTGACGATTTACTACAGGTAATCTTGATATTCCATGTCTGAACATTACTCTTGAAGCATCATTTATGGACATGTCATCTAATGCAACAACTACTTCATTTGACATTACTCCTTTTACTAATTCTGCCCAATCTTTTAAGAGTAAATCATAAGCAGTAACTATGCCTTTAATAGCACCAGTCTTTTCATCTACTACTGGAAAACCATCGTGCCCAGTTTTTTTCATAATCATGATTACGTCTTTACTAGGTGTGTTAGGAGTTACAGTTATTACGTTTTTAGTCATATAATCTTTAACTGTTGATTTTATTTTTGTGTCTGCACTTGCCATAAAATTTTTCCTCCTATTTTTAATTTTATTTAATCAAGTAAATCTTTTAATATTTTAACAGTTTCAGCAGGGTCTGCTTTTCCACGGGTTAATCTCATTACTTGACCCATTAAAAAGTTTATTGAGTTCTTTTTACCATTATTATAATCTTCAACTGCTTGTGGATTTTCATCAATTGCTTGTTTTGCAGCTTCAACTACTTTATCATCTTCAACTACACCAATTAATCCTAATTCTTCAGCAATAGCTTTTGGATTTTTATCATTGTTTGGCATATGTTCAATGACTCTTTGTCCTGCTTTTGTTGTTATTTCATTATTTTGGAGTAAATTAAATAATTCAATTAACTCAGTAGATGTAATTTCACTTTCATCTAAATCGATTTTGTTGTATGTTAAAACTCTTTTAAGTTCATCTTTCATCCATGATGCTGCAAATTCCGGATCAATTTCTTTAACAACTTCTTCATATGTATCAGCTAAATCAATTTCGGATGTTAATACTTTTGCTGATTCATTATCAATACCATATTCTTTAATAAATCTTTTAGCTTTATTGTATGGAGTTTCAGGCATAATTTCTTTGATTTCATTAATTTGTTCATCAGTTATTTTCATTGGAGGTAAATCAGGATCTGGTATGAATCTGTAATCATCAGCATCTTCCTTCTTTCTCATTGAAACAGTAATCATTTGAGTTTCTAAGTAAGCTCTAGTTTCTTGTTTAACTTCTATACCTCTTTTTGCGAGATTTTTTTGTCTTACTACTTCAAATTTTAATGCTTTGAAAGCTCCTTTAATTGAGTTGATGTTTTTCATTTCAACTCTGTTTCCTCCGTTGATGGAAACATTTACATCTGCTCTCATAGTACCTTCTCCACGAGCTCCTTTACTGTATTGTAATACACGAATAAGTTCTTTTAAGAAGTTTCTTGCTTCTTCTGGAGATTTTATATCAGGTTCAGTTACAATTTCTATTAATGGAATTCCTGATCTGTTGAAGTCAACTGTTCCTCTGTCAGGTTTATATTGTCCTGGATCTTCTTCCATATGTATTTCTCTTATTCTGATTCCATTTAATTCTCCTTCGTATCCTATTGGAACACTGGTTCTTTGATATCCACTGGATAAATCAGGATAATCATAATGTTTTCTCATAAAATAAGCTTGTCCTTGTTCAATTTTACAATTAAGCATTAAAGAAATCATTAAAGCATTTTCTATAGCTTTTTCATTAGTTGGGAAAGGTTTTGCCCCTGGTTGATTTAAACATATTGGGCAAATATTTGAATTAGCTGGAGCTTCTTTATAATTAGTTTTACATTCACAAAAAAGTTTAGATTCGGTTTCTAATTGTACGTGAATTTCTAATCCACACATCATGTCTACATCAGATATAATAATTCCTCCATTTTAGTTAATGGAATTTTTTTATAATATTTAAAAATTTAATGAGTAATTTTAATTTTTCTCATATAATATATATTAATTAAAAATTTGTTTGAATTTATTAATAAATATTTGTTTATATAATCAATGATTTTAAAAAAGTAAATTTACAAAATCGCTGAAGATTAGTAGAATTTTATTATTGAAATATTAAAAAGTATCATATTTATTTTTTAATGAATCTTTAATGTATCTTTTAATATAACGATTATATTCTGGATTATATTGGCTTTCTTCAGTGCCTAATTTTTCAGTATTGGTGAAGGTTCCTTTTAACATTCTTCCACTCCATTTAACTTCTTCTTCAACTCTTTTTCCATATTTACTGCCGAACATTTTAAAAAGAGGGAATTTAGTTATACCGTTAGCTCCACTTAATATTAATATTCCTATATTAGCTAAATTATCAACCCAAGTTCCACATATTATTTCGATATTTGGAAATTCGATTCTGATTGTAGATACTACTTTAGCATAATATAATGATGCAGGTTGGGAATTGTTAACATATATTGTTTCAGGATGAGGATTTAATGAGTAAAATATTATTCGATCTATTTTATGATCTTTTATGTATTGGATTAAATATTCTATATCCTCAAATGTTTCACCAAGACCTAATATTATAGTAATCGCTTTTTTAAATCCTAAATCTCCTGATTTATCTAGCATATTACTTATATCAGTTAACGGTTTGCTTGGACAGATTTCTTTTTGTAATTTAGGGTTTGCTGTTTCTACAGCACCAGTTATTCCAGTAATTTCTTTTCCATATTCTTCTAAGTCATCAGTAATTCCAGTGTTTAACCATACTCCTTCCCCAGTTATATTGTAAATGTTTGATGCAATGGATTTTATTTCAGATGTAGTGAATGATTTATATCCTCCTGATAAAAATTCTATGTTCCATCCCAAACGTTTACACATTTCTGCTTCTGCTAAAATGTTATTTACTCTTCTTCTAGCTTTTTTGGGGTCTGTTATTTTATTTTTTTGGGTGCTCATATAACAGAATTTACAATCTCCTTTATCGCACCACCAAGATAGGAATATTGCTCTTTCTAAGCTTATAATATTTGAATGGTTTTTTAAAGTTATATTATTTGCTTTATTTATTAATTCTAATATTTCTGTACTGTTAATTTGATTTTTGTCCATTTGTATCTTTATTTCCCTTTTTTATTTTTGTATTAGTTATTGTTAAATATTGTTTTTGTATTTTAAATATCTAATTTTTTACATTAAGTTTATATAGGATTAAAACATATTCATAGTATTGATATTTATTTGGATTAAATTATTTTGTAAAATGATTTTTAGCAAAAGATTTATATATAATAATTGTCCAATTTAAATTGTACGTTTGAAATACGATTTTTTTATTTTGAACATATTTTTATTGCATTCTGATTAAAAAGCATGGGTGTCTTATGCCATCGTAGCTCAGTAGGTAGAGCGTTCGGCTGTTAACCGATTGGTCACAGGTTCGAGCCCTGTCGATGGCGCTTTTTTGGGCCCATAGCTTAGCCAGGTAGAGCGCCCGGCTCATAACCGGGCGGCCATGGGTTCGAACCCCATTGGGCCCATCTACATTAATTAATCAAATGCATTTTTCTTATCTGCTTCGGTAGTGTAGTCCGGCCAATCATTTTGCCCTTTCGAGGCGAAGACTCGGGTTCGAATCCCGGCCGAAGCATTTACATTAAATATTAATAAGATTTTATAAGGGGAATGCCCTCTCCTTTCCGAAGCGGGGGTGCCCGAGCGGCCAAAGGGGACAGGCTTAGGACCTGTTGACGCAGGTCTACCAGGGTTCGAATCCCTGCTCCCGCATTAATCTATTAATTTTACTCAATCATTTTTACATATTTTATATGTGAAATTGCCGGGGTAGGGTAGGCGGTTATCCTACGGGACTGTGGATCCTGCGACTCGGGTTCGAATCTCGGCCCCGGCCCCATTTTTATAACTAATTTTTATTAAGAATTTACAATTTCTTTAACCTTTTACTCATTATCCTAATTAAAATGAAATTTTGCTGTTTTTTAAATTATTAGTTTTCAAATGCTTGGAAAAAATCTTTTAATATATTAAAAATATAATAATAATTATATGAGAAAAGGATGTAGATTTTTATGGTAAAAAAGGGTTCAGCAGAAGAAAGAGATTTAGTACATAAATTATGGAGTCTTAATTTTGCTGCTATGAGAGCCCCAGCTTCTGGGGGAGCTACTAAAAAACCTTTACCTGATGTATTAGCAGGTAATTCTAAGATTTATTTAGCTATTGAAGTTAAAACTACTACAAAAGATAAAATATACATTGATTCTCCTCAAATTGATGCATTATGTGAGTTTTCAAGAATTTTTGGAGCAACACCTTATATTGGAGTGAAGTTTAAGTATACTAAATGGTTATTTTTACCTCCAAAGATTACAGAAAGAACTAAAAGTAATAATTATAAAATTGAAAAAGATTTTGCTTTAGAAAAAGGTTTAGAGCTTGATGAAATAACTGGTAAAAATAAGCAAATAAAATTTTAATAATATAAAATTAACATAAACTTTAAATAAGATTAAAAACTATATTTTTATGTACTGTAAGTACAAGTATTTTTTTTACAGTATTTTGGGGTTATAGTGTAACCTGGCATCATCTGGGACTCCAGTTGTCTTTGAAGAAAAACGCGCAGTCTGATCAGTATGTGATTGATATGATGATCAATTGGAGTACTGAGACAAGAGAAATCCTAGGATCGGGGTTCAAATCCCTGTGACCCCATTTTTATAATTATATTAACTATTTTTTTACAAATTTTATTTTATACATAATGATAAATATTATAATTTATACTATTTTTTAATATATAATGGAGAATAATTATTATGGAAAAAGTTAACAATATTATTTGTATTCCTGGAATGGAATTAGATTCTAATGTTTATGTAGTTGGAGATATTATATTTGATACAGGTACAGGAGAACATAAAGAGTATTTATTTTCACAATTAAAAGAAGCTGGTGTAAATTCAGAAGATATTAAATTGGTTGTTAATACTCATTGTCACTTTGATCATGTTGGGGGAAATATATTTTTCCCTAATGCTAAAATAGCTATACATAAAGATGATGCAAAATCATTAAAAGATGAAAGTAATTATTTAACAGTTGGTTCTCTTTATAATAAAAGTATTATAAGACATGATGTGGATATTGAGTTAAAAGAAGGAGATAAAGTCGGGGATTTTGAGGTTATTCACACACCAGGCCATAGTTATGGAGGTATTTGCTTATGGGATGGTGAAAATCTTATCTGTGGAGATACGGTATTTGCTAATGGGGGTTATGGAAGAACTGATATTGGTGGAAATATGGATGATTTAAGAAATTCATTAAGAAAATTAAATAAATTAAATGTTAAATATTTATTCCCTGGACATGGACCTTGGGTAGATAATGGTAAAAAACATATAGAATTATCAAATCATGGAATTTAAATTTTTATGAAATTTTAGGAATATTTTTTATCCTAAAAATTTCTTTTCTGCTTTTTTGAAGCATCCTCGTTTAACAAGAATGGATATTTTTTCGCCTCTAGTTAATATTCTATCTGGTTGAGGGATTTCAAGTCCTTTTTTACTGTATATTGCTATAATCATATATTCTTTAGTTGGAGATACATCTTGAACTGTTTTTCCAACTACTTTATCATTTTGAATGTTCATATCTAATATTTCAGCAGTTCCCTCTCCAAAAGAAACTAAATCTGCAACATTTGGTCGGGTTATTAATTTTTCAACAAATCCTGCTGCTGTTCTTTCTGGGCTGATTACTTCATCGATACCTACTTTTTTAAATGCTTCTTCATGGTCAGGATTACTTACACGTGCAATAATTTTAGTTTCACCATATTCTTTTGCTAAAATACATGATAATAAATTAGCTTCATCATTTCCAGTGGTTGCTACAAATACATTTGCTTCATCAATATTTGCTTCTTCTAAAGTCTTAGTATCTGTTCCACTTCCACAAATTATCATTGCATCTAATTCCATTGCGGCATTATTACATAATTTTTCATTGTTTTCTATAATTGTTATGTCATAACCATCATTTATTAATAAATTTGCGAGTGATAGTCCCACACGTCCTCCACCTAAAATAATTACATACATATTATCTCATTTCCCTTATTTTTTAGTTAAAATTAGTTAATTATTCTGAATTTTTAAAAAAATAGTTTAATGATACTAGTTTCTTTTTTTAGTCTGATTTTATAGTTTAAATTTTCTAAGTATTCACTATTTTTAATTTTTAATGTTATAGTTTTATCATATTTTGTTATATTTTATTAATCTTATTTACTATTATTTAAACTTATTTAAAATTAGTATTAGAATTAGAATATTTTTTAAAAGAATAATAAAATTTTAAAAATAGGTAAAAAAAATATTATGTATATTTTATTTTATTGAGTTTTTTATTTCCATTGGAACTCGTTTTAGTGTTTCGTATAAACTTCTAAATAGTACGAGAACAGGTATAATTTCTAATCTTCCTATCCACATATTTCCTATTAACATATACTTAACTTCATCTGGTATGTCTGAAACGGCTGATCCTATCCACACTCCATTATTACCTTGTGCAGATATTACATTAAAGAATGATTGTAAAGGTTCATATCCATACATTAACATTACTAACCAACCTAAAAATATGAATAACATGAATAAAGCTATATAAGCGCTTGATTCTTTAATTTCTTTATCCCGTATAGTTTTTCCACCTATCTTGACACTTAATACTCTTCCTTCAGGGGATAATTGATTTATTACAGTTGAATTTATTCCTTTTAAGAAAGTTATAACTCTTATTACTTTTATTGAACCTACTGTGGATCCTGAAGATCCTCCTATAAGCATTAATATACAGATTATTAATAGTGTGAAACTTGGCCAGATTGCCATTGCATTTGTTGTTGGTACATTTGCTCCAGTTGTACTTATAGCTGAAACTGTTTGGAACACTATATCTAAGGGTCTTATATTTGATGTAAGGTAAATTGCAATTGAGGATATGGCTATTAATGCCATTATTGCTTGGAATTGCACATCTTTTAATATTGCTAATCCTTTGGTTTTAACAACTTTGTAATGTACTGAGAAACTTATTGATCCAATAATCATTATGATTATTGTTACTATGTTTATTGCGTCACTGTGGTATGCTCCAATGTTTGCATTTTTAATTGACATTCCTCCAGTGGAAATTGTTGTGAATGTAGCATTTATTGCATCGAAAAGGGGCATTCCAGCAATTATATACATTAATATTCCTAAAACTGTGTAAAGTGTATAAATTTCGACTGTTTTATATAATGTATTTACTATACTAGGTTTTATTCTATCGTCTCTTGCTTCGGATTCATAGAGTCTTGATGCAGCAGTACCGTTTCGTATTAATACTCCTATGAATATTATTACTACTCCTAATCCACCTAACCATTGTTCATAACTTCGTAAAAATAGTATTGACATTGGTAATGCTTCAACATTATTAAAAACAGTTAATCCACTACCTGTCCAAGCTGAGATACTTTCAAAAAAAGCATTTACAAAAGGAGTATGTATACACATCATCATTATAGCAGCTCCAACAAGACCTGCCCATATCCATGCTAATGAGGATATAACCATACCATGTTTTAATCTCATTCGTGTATATTTATTAAATTTTTTATTAAGTATGGTTCCTAAAATTATTGAAAATACAGGGGGAATTATTAAACCAAGGTATATGGGTTCTTGATAAATAAATGCAATTAGTAAAGGAGCTAATAGGACTATTCCTACACCTTGCATTATTGTTCCCAAATAATGTGCTGTTATAAAGATATCTGCTTTATTTATATATCTCATTAATTAGAATATGATTTTTATATATTTAAATTTTATTCATTTATTATTTTTTTTTAAAGATAAAAAAATCAATATTTGGCTTAAATTTATATTTGAGAAAATCTATCTTAATGATGTTATTTAATAGAAATAATTATCTATTTTTTTAAAAAAAGTAGTTTTATAAAGTATTAAAATTTCAATATTTTGTAATTTTGTTAAATAATATTAAAAAAAGTAGTTGTTAGTTGTAAATAATTAAAAAAAATTTCATAATAAAATTAAAAATTAACTAAATTGGTATTTAGTTAAATATTTAATTAATTATGAATTTAAAGTAGTAAAAAATTTATTCTACTACTTCTCCAAAACCGTATTTACGGCGGGTTGCATTAATTTTAACTTTTACTTCTTGACCAACTTCGGTATCAGGAACGAAAATAACAAATCCATCGATTCTTGCGATTCCGTCTCCGGTTTTACCTTGGTCTTCTATTTTAACATCGTACTCGCTTCCAACTTCTACTGGGCAGGAGTATTCTTCTTGTTTATTGTAATTATCTTCAAACATTTAATTCACATCCGTTAAAAACAATGATTTTAAGAACTTCTTAAATAGATTGTTTTTAAACATATACTGCAAAAAATTAGTTAATAACATAAAAATTAATCTATTTGCAACCAATCAAATTTAAATTCATTTTAATATAAAATAATCTTAAAAAAAATAATATCCTTCAAAAATTAAAATATAATATTTAATAATTAAATTAATTAATTTAGAAAAAGTCTATGATATATTCTCTAATTATGCATTACTTATATTCATTTTTTTAAGTTATATAAATATTCCGATGAAATGTGATATTTTATGAATTTTTTTATAAAATATTAAATAATTTAAAATGAAAATTTATTAATAATATTTTAATTATTTACTAAAACTTTAGGTTATCACAATGAAATATAAATCTTTAATATTTTTAGGTATCGGTTTATTAATTATGGTTATAATGCTATGGTTTATTGGTATTGATGAAGTGTTAAATGCTTTACATTTGGCTAATATTTATTATATTATTTTGGCTATAGTTTTAGAGTTTTTTGCTTATTTTTTATACACTTTAAGATGGGAGATAATTAATAAAATTGCAGATAAAGATTTAGGTTTTAAAAAATTATTACCTATGGTTTTAGTTAGTTTAGCAGTAAATAATATTACTCCTAGTGGACGGGGTGGAGGAGAACCAGTAAGAGCATATCTTCTCACTAAAGAAGGTGGGGGACCATTTTCAGAAACATTTGCAACAGTAATTGCAGATAGAGCTTTAGATACATTTCCTTTTATTATTTTAGCTGTAATTACAATAGTTGCTTTAATATTTAATCTAAATTTAAATCCTATAGTTGTTGTAGTGATGATTGCTGCAGTAATTGCTATTATAATTGTAGTGTTTTTAATTGTTTATATGTCTATTAATGAATCATTTGGAGAAAAAGTTACTAAATGGTTAGCTAATTTAACTATTAAAATTTTTAAGAAAAAAGATCCTGAAGTGCTTAAAAAAAGAGTTTATGGGGCTGTTAATGGTTTTCAAAGTACTATGAGAGATATGGTTAGTGATAAAAATATTATTTATTATGCATTACCTTTATCTTTCTTTATTTGGTTTATAGAAATTTTACGAGTATATATTGTTTTTTTAGCATTTGGTAGTCCTGTTTCCTTAATTCTTATAGGTGAAGTATTTATTGTCGCTTCATTAATTGGTATGATTCCGGCATTACCTGGAGGTTTAGGTGCTGTAGATGGTGTAATGATTTTATTATATGCAACTTCTGGAATATCTCCTTCTATAAGTGCAGCAGCAACAGTTATTGAAAGATTGATTTCTTTTTGGATGACAACAATTATTGGATTTTTAGTTTTACCATTCTATGGATCTGATGTTCTTGATAAAATTACAAGTTCCAGTATTGAGGGTGAAGACATTAATAAAACTGATGAAGAAAGTTCTCAATTTGAAGAGGATGAAGAATCTGCAAAAACTTCAGATTTTACTAATTCAAATAATAAAAAGAGTAATTCCAAAAATACTAATGAATTTTACAGATTTTTTGGTGATGTTAGTTCTTGGGATTCTGATGAGAAAGATGATTAAAAATTAATCAAAACTTTTTTTTTAAATAATTTTTTTTATAGAAATTAAATAGAAAACTTTATTTTATTTATAAATTATAAATTTTAGTGATGAAATTATATTTTTACTAAAAATTTGTTATAATTATATTATAATTATATTAAAAGTGAATTATTCACTTAATATTTAATACATTTTTTTAGTAAATGTAATTTTGAATCTATTTATTTAATATTAAATCAATGGTGAAAGAATGGAAATAAATGGTGTAGATATTAAAGATACTTATGCAGAAGGTTTTGGAATTAAAGTAACAAGAATGCTTATAACAGCAGCAACTAAAAATTTAGCTAAAATTGCAGCTACAGAAGCTACTGGATATGGTACCTCTGTTATAGGTTGTCCTGCTGAAGCAGGAATTGACGGTTATGTTCCTCCTGCAGAAACTCCAGATGGAAGACCAGGATATACAATAATGATTTGTCAAGGTGGTAAAAAAGCTTTAGATCATGAATTAATGGAAAGAATTGGTATGGGAATTTTAACAGCTCCTACCACAGCAGTATTTAACTGTCTTGAATCTGAAGATGTATTAAAAACTGGTAATAAATTAAAATTCTTCGGTGATGGATTCGAAGAAGTATTAGATATTGATGGAAGAAAAATCCACTCTATCCCTATAATGTCTGGTGATTTCTTAGTAGAATCTGCTTTCGGATATAAAGAAGGTGTAGCTGGAGGAAACTTCTTTATTTTAGCAAATAGTAAAATGAGTGCAGTTGTAGCAGCTGAAGCAGCTGTTGATGCAATTCACAATGTTCCTGGAGTAATAACTCCATTCCCTGGAGGTATGGTTGCTTCTGGTTCTAAAGTTGGATGTAACAATTATGAATTCTTAAATGCATCTACTAATGAAAAAATGTGTGTAACATTAAAAGATAAAGTAGATAGTGATATACCTGATGATGTTTTTGGTGTAATGGAAATTGTTATTGATGGTGTAGATGAAGATTCAGTTAAAGAAGCTATGAAACAAGGTATTGAAGCTGCTTGTAATGTTGATGGAGTACTCCAAATCAGTGCAGGTAACTTTGGTGGAAACTTAGGTGCTTATAAAATTAACTTACAAGATTTATTTTAAATAATAAATCTTGAATTTTTTCTTTTTTTTTATTTTATTAATTTTATACAGTTTTTAATAATCAATTTTACAATTATTTTCTTGTTCTTCAAAAATCTCATTAGCATATTCTTTAGTTAATTTTAAGATTTCTTCATCATTTAAATTGATTCCTAATATGAAACCTTTTTTATTTAACTCTTGGATTGTTTTGTTAAGGTCTTCACTACTACTTCCGGAAATTTTATGTGAATGAAGTCCTCCCACTGATTTATAAATGTTTTTAATTGATTTTGATGCTGCAAGATTTGAATTTAAGTAATCGTTGTATTTTCCATAATTTTCTTTTTTTATAACACCAATTTTACGCACTAAAGGTTCTTTTATTCCTGGAAAATCATATTCAATATCTTCTATGTTACAGTTATTATCTAAAACTATTTTCATTTCAGTTGCAATATCTTTAACATGATGTTTGCATGTTATTTTAACCATTTTGGGTGTTACTGCAGCATAATAAAGTTCAGATCCTCCACTAGCTTCTGGGGATATTACTTCATTTGATCCTGCATTTTTTAAACGTTTAATATTCTCAGAATAACTTGCTCTAGATACTATCCAAAGGTCTGGAGCTAGTTCTCGTGTTGTTAAAACAATAAATAGATTGTCAACATCACTTCCAGTTGCTACAATCATTCCATAAGCTTTATCTAAATTTATCTTCTTTAAAAGATCAGTATCTGTTGCATCTCCATTAATAACTAGTAAATCTTCATCTTCTTCCAATTTTTCAACAGTTTCGTGATTTTTTTCAATTATTAATACATTTTGATTTCTTTCTTTTAATTCTTTTAATATTACGCTTCCGACTCTTCCATATCCACATAAAATGTAATGCTCTTTAAGATTAGCGACTTTTTTTCTCATTATTGCACCACTTCTAACTTCTTCCATACCCTCTGATATATTTGTAAGGATAGTGGTAATGATATAGGCTATAACTACAATTCCTGCAAGAGATAAACTCATTGAAAATAATTTTTGTAAAATTGTAACAGGTACTATATCCCCATATCCTACTGTGGCTATGGTTATAACTGTAAAATATAATGCTTCAAAAGGATCTAGTTCCATGATTAAAATTGAACCTACTTCTCCATATAATATAATGAAAATTATTACTATTAAACCATTTCTTAATTTGTAGGTGTCTATGACGTCCATTAAACTTTTTGTTATATGTTGATATATCATGGGTTTTAGTCCTAGAATATTTTTTTTAAATAATATTATAATTATTTATATAAAAAGATTAAATTAAATACTTTTCTTAACATAATATATAATAAATTTCATGTTTTAATTTTGTTTTAATATTAATAATTCAGGTGAAAATTATGGATCCAATAGATATGCAAGTAACTGACTTTAACTGTGAATATTTAGGTCTTTCAAGACTTTGTTTAATGGAAAATGCTGGAAAATCATTGTCAGATGAGGTAGCAACCCTTTCAACTTTCACTTATTCTAAACCAGTTAAAATAAATATTTTTGCAGGTTCTGGGGGAAATGGTGGTGATGGTTTTGTTGCTGCTCGTCATTTACTTAATCGAGGTTTTACTGTAGATTTATATCTTTTGAAAAAAGATGATGAAATTAAGTCTAAAGATGCTCTTTTAAATTTAAAAATCTTGCGTAATTTGAATCCTAAAGTTTCACGTTTAAATATTATTTATTTAAATGATTCTAGTGATATTGATAAATTGGATATTGCTTTCAATAATCAATTTAATGAATCAATTATTATTGATGGTATTTTAGGTACTGGGATTAAAGGAAACTTACGCCCTAAGGAAAGACATGCAATTGAAGTGATTAACAAGTCCAACTCATTAAAAATTGCTATAGATGTTCCTTCTGGATTAAATCCTTTAACTGGTGAAGTTGAAGATATAAGTGTTAAAGCAGATTATACAGTTGGTTTTCATAAAGTAAAAAGTGGTGTTAAAAAAGCTGATGAGGAGTATGTTGGTGGATTAATCACTTGTGATATTGGAATTCCAATTGAAGCAGAACTTTATGTTGGAGATGGGGATTTATTAAAACTTAAAAATAGATTTGATGATTCTCATAAAGGAAATAATGGTAGTTTACTTATTATTGGAGGCAGTAAAGAATATTCTGGTGCTCCAGGATTAGCAGGAATGGCTGCTATTGCTAGTGGTGTTGATCTTGTACATATTGCAACACCTGAACCTGCTGTTATTCCTATTCAGTCTTATGCTCCTGATTTTATAGTGCATGGTATGGAAGGAGATTATCTTAATTTAAATAATCAAGAAGAAATTTTAAAATTAGTAGAAAATGTTGATGCAGTTCTTATTGGTCCAGGGGCAAGTCAAATAGATGAAACTAAAAAATTATTCAATATTCTTGCTCATAAAATTAAAAAACCAATAGTATTAGATGCGGATGCTTTAAAATTAGTTGAACGAAAAATTATAGCTAAAAGAGAAGATGTTATATTAACTCCTCATAATAATGAGTTTAAACAATTTTATGAAGATGTTATTTATTCTGAGGGACTTAACTTAGATGATGTAAGTATGAAATTTGATAAATTAGATTTTCAAACCGTTAATGATAAACTGAATATTTTACAGGCTGTATCAAATTCAATTTCTGGAGTTACTGTTGTTAAAGGAGAATCTGATTTTATATTCCAAGATAATAAAGTGAAAATCAATAATACTGGAAATTCTGGGATGACTGTTGGTGGAACTGGTGATTCATTGGCGGGTTTAACTGCAGGATTATTATCACAAGGTTTAAATCCTTTTGATGCAGCTTCTTTAGCTACTTTTTTAAATGGTAAGGCTGGAGATTTAGCTATGGAAAAATATGGTTATGGTTATGCTGCTTCTAATTTAGCTGAATTTATTGGTAAAGTGATGGAAGGGCTTTAATGAATAGTTATGTTGAAGGTATTTTTAAAAATAGACCTAATCGTTTTATTGCCGAAGTTGAAGTTGATGGAATTTTGGTTGAAGCTCATGTACCGAATACTGGGCGATGTAAGGAACTTTTAGTACCTAATGCTAAGGTTTATCTTCTTCCAAGTGATAATCCTAAAAGAAAAACAAAATTTTCTTTACACTTTGTATTGAATAATGGTGTTTTAGTAAGTTTATTTTCTCAACAAGCTAATGAAATAGTATTTAATTCTATAAAAGGCGGTAAAATAAAAGAACTTCAGGGGTATGATGTTCTTCAGAGGGAGAAAACTGTTGATAATTCTCGTATTGACATATATTTAGGTAAAAATATTGATGAAGAACTTGTTGAAGAATGTTATGTGGAAGTAAAAGGAGTAACATTAATAAAAGATGGTTTAGCACAATTTCCAGATGCTCCTACAGAAAGAGGGAGAAAACATTTAAATGAATTAATTAATCTTAAAGAGAGAGGATATAGGGCAGTTGTGTTTTTTTTAATTCAACATCCTAATGGGAATAAATTTAGGCCTAATTGGGAAAATGATCCTAAATTTGCTGAAGTTTTAAATGAAGCTTACAATAAAGGTGTTGAAATTCTTGTTTATAAATGCGAAAATAGTTTAGATGAAATTAAAATTTTAGAAAAATCTTTAAATTTTTCTTTAAATCAATGAAGTAATGTTTTTTTTTATTTAGAGGTGTAGTTATGAAAAAAACTTATATTCTTCAAATGCCTGATAAAGCAGGTGTTTTTTTAAAAGCTAATAATTCAGTTTTAAAAAATGGAGGAACTTTAATTAGGGCAAATTTTAATAAAGTTGTTGATTTACACACTCTTTTTTTAGAAGTATCCGCTTCTAAAGAGAATTTGGTAATAATTGAAGATGAACTTAAAGATTTAGGATATTTAATTGATATTGAAGATGATAGTAAATTTATTTTAATTCAATTAATATATTCTGATATTTTAAGTAATGTTAGCCCGGTTTTAAAAATTTTAAACAAGTATAATATTAATATTTCTTATGTGAACTTTTTAGATAATGATTCTGATAGTCAAGTTTTTAATCTTGGTTTTATAATTGAAGATTCCAATGATATTAAACATCTTTTGGATGAATTAAGTCAAATTTGTGAAGTTAAAATTCTTGATTATGATGTAACTGATAAATCTTTGGATAATACACTTTTTTATATAAGTTTTGCTGATGAAATGAGAAATTTATTATCTTTAACTCAAGAGGAAACTAATAATTTTATTATTAATTCTAATAAAATCATGCAAATTTTAGATCAAAAGGATGAAAAACCATTTAAAACTTTTGAATATATTCGTAAGTTTGTAATGTTTATAATTAATCATCATGGTGATAATTTTATCCCGGAAATTTATAAAAAGAAAGTTACTGATGATGTAGATTTATATTTAATTGAACCTCCTTGTGGAAGTAATGTTTATATTTTTGATAGTGGGGATAATCTTTTATTTATTGATTCTGGGTTTGCATGTTTTGAAGATGAAATGGTGTCAATTTTTAATGATTTGGTACCTGATTTTAAGGATAAGAATAAAGATATTATTTTAACTCATACTGATATGGATCATGCGGGTTTAGTTAATTTGTTTGATAATGTTTATGTTAGTGAAAGTTCTTATGAAAATTTTAAACTTGAGAATGAGGGTAAGGATAATTATAGATTCCAACATCCTATTCATAAACCTTATTTTAAGATTGATAAAATTATTACAAATTACACCCCTCCTAAAATGGATAAGGTCCATATGATTGGTAAGAGAAATGATAATTTAATATTTTCTAAAATTGGAGAATTAAATTTTGAAGATTTGTGTTTTGAAATTTTTGAAGGTATTGCAGGTCATGCTGAAGGTGAAATAATTATTGTCTTAGAAAAGTTGAAAATTGTTTTTACTGGGGATATATTTGTTAATATAAAAGGATTTTCTAAAGATCAAGAAGAATTTAATTTAATTGCTCCCTATTTAATGACCAGTGTTAATGTTGATTCTGAAAAGGCAATTATTAGTAGAAAAGAAGTTTTAAATAAATTTAAAGATTATTTAATTTGTCCAGGGCATGGGTTGTGGGTAGTTAATAAGTAAAATACAAGTATTTGTTTTGTTTTATAATTCATATCCACAATTTTTGCATTTGAATTTTGTTTTTGGATTTTTAGAAGGAGTTTTTTTCATTTCTCCTCCACATTGTGGGCATTTTACATCTTTTTCATTTACTAAATCTCCAATATGTTCTGGATTCATAATTTATCCCTCTTTTTCATTATTTTTAATAATTATATTTATTATCTTTTTGTAAATGATTTTTTTTAAACTATTTGAAAATTTAATTAAAATTAGTTATATTTGATAGAATAGCATGCGTTTAAAAGGTTTAATCTACTTTAAAAAAAACATACGTAAAGGGGGTGATATGTAATTAGCGCATGCTATTCATATTTATTAAAATTTTTCATGTTATTTATATTTATTGAATGTTAGTAGGTTTAATAATGTTTTAAAAAAAATTAGAACATTTATAAAGATGTTAAATATTATTAAAACAAGATTAATATGTTATATATTTTTAATTTAAAATTAATGTGAAAAAATAAGTAATAAAGAAAAAGTTAAAATAATAACTTTTTTTCAAGTTATTATTTTTTTAAAGAATTTTTTTTAAGTTTTTATTGGTTTAGCTTTTGATAATTAGCAGCTTGTATTCCATGGTATTTAATCATACCTTCGACTTCACGTTGGTCAGTTTCTTTATCTTCAAATGTAATTTGTTCGATATCGTGTAAGCTAAAGTCTGATTCTCTTGTTAATGGGTGTATATTTCCTTTGAATACTTTCATAACTACTTTTCCACATACTCTTCTTTGCATGTTATCAATTGCTTGGTCCATATCTTCTTTTAATGGTTCTTGCCAGAGAGCTTTGTAAACAAGGTCTGCGTATAGTGTGCTCATATATTCAGCAAATCTTATTTCATCGGTAGTTAAAACTAATTCTTCTAATGCTTTGTGTGCACTGATTAATAGTTTAGCTCCAGGTACTTCGTAAATTTCTCTGCTTTTAAGTCCAATCATTCTGTTTTCAATGGTATCTACTCTACCAACACCATTTTCTCCAGCTATTTTGTTTGCTTCTTTGATGATGTCGATTAATGGCATCATTTTTCCGTTTATAGCTATTGGTACTCCTTCTTCGAATTCGATTGCAACTTTTTGTGGTGTGTCTAATGCGTCTTCTGCAGATGCAGTCCATGCGTAGATATCTTCTGGTGCTTCGTTTTTAGGATCTTCTAGGAGGTCTCCTTCTATGGATCTTCCCCAAATGTTTTCATCGACACTGTATATTTTATCGGAAGCTAGTGGGAGGTTATGTTTTTTAGCATATTCTACTTCTTCTGTTCTGGTTAGGTTTAATTCTCTTATTGGTGCAATGATTTCATAATCAGACATTGCTCTTATGATTGATTCGAATCTGAATTGATCGTTTCCTTTTCCAGTACATCCGTGGGCTATTGCTGTGGCTCCTTCTTTATCTGCTATTTCAATTATTTTTAATGCAATTAGGGGTCTTGCTAATGCAGTACTTAATGGGTATCCTTCATATTCTGCGTTTGCTTTTATTCCTTTTGCTATGTAATCATTTGCAAATTCGTCTTTTGCATCTATTATATAATGTTTGCCTGTGTTTATTTTGTCAGCAGAGGTTTGAGATTTTTGTAATTCTTCTTCTGGTTGGCCAACGTCAACACATGCGGTTATTACTTCATAATTATATTTTTCTTCTAATAATTTAACACATACTGTGGTGTCTAATCCACCACTGAATGCTAATACGACTTTATCCATTTATATTCACTGCCTTTTGTTTTTTTAGAATGTTTTAAAATTTATAATATTATGATTTTTATTTTGTAATTAATATTATTTATAAGGTATATAAGAAGTAGTTTTTTTAGTATAATTTTTTTTTAAAAATAGTATTTTTTTAGCAGAGAAAAAAGTCCCTTAATTGATGATTTTAAAAAGAGAAAAAAGTCTTTGATTTTAATATGGGATATGTGTGTTTATCAAGGTTTTTTTTTTATTTGAGCGAAGATTTTATTTTAATTTTCATCAATTAAGAGATTTTTTTTGTGAGATACAAAAACGTGTGTTTTGTTGTGTATAAATTTTTGCTCACAATTAGTAGTTAAACTTCATAGTATATAAAAGTTTAGGCTTACCTAAAAATTTATTTTTAAATTTCTAAAAAATAAAAATAATTTTATAACTATAGTTATAATTAAACTTCTTAATATATAAACTTAGGCATACCTAAAAGTCTAAAATCATAAAACTTTAAAAGAATCATTAACTTTGCAATAATCAATCAAATCATTATAAGTACTATCAAACTTCAAAGTACTGCTATCTCCAACAATAATCAATTTACGCTTTGAACGAGTAATAGCAACATTTAAACGTCTAATATCTTTTAAAAAACCAACAGTATTCTCTCTATTACTTCTAACATTAGAAATTATAATAATTTCCTTTTCTCTACCCTGAAAACCATCAACAGTTTTAACTTCTACAGGAACTAAATTCTTTAAATACTCAACTTGGTCCATATAAGGACTAATAACACCAATATCTTCTTTAATATAACCCCATTTCAAATAATTATTAACAATTATTCCTATAAGTTGAGCTTCCGTCTTATTATGTACAGAACTAGAATCTTTAAAATGCTCTTCCATATTTCTTTTAATTAAAGAAGTATCTAAAAATAAAAAAGGATAATCACTATCTTCTAAAAGACTATTAATATTATTTATTCTTTGAATTAATTTACTATCAAATTTTTTATTATCTAAAATCTTTTTATCTTCTAAACTCAAAGATTTTCTAGATAAATCTTTTAAAGATATATTTTTAATAAAATCATCACTAAACAACTTATTATCATAAAATTCTAAATTAGGAAAAATCATTAATTTTTCATTCATACGATATTGGAAATTAAGTAATGAAGATTTTTTAGGATGGGAAACTATTAATTTTTCAAATAATGTTATTTGAAAATCTTTAGTTTTATTACTAATAACTGTTGGAGGTAATTGTTTATGATCTCCTGCTAAAATGAAACATTTAGCCTTAGATATAGGAATTAAAACACTGGGGATACTAGCTTGTGATGCTTCATCAATTATAGCAACATCAAAAATTATATTTTCAATATATTCTAAAGCTGCTGATGAGTTTGTTGATAATATAACATCACTATTTTTTATAATATCTTTGATAATTTCATTTTCTATACTTTCAATATGATTATAATAATCTTCAACTTCATAATTTATTTCAAGCCATTTAGCCATTGATTGCATGGTTTTAGCATCAATACCTCTTGATGACTTATTATTTTTAGCATTTCTAATTATCTCCTCATCACTAAAACCTCTTCTATATCTAGGTATAGGTTTTATCAATGTTTCCATAATCTCTTGTTTTTCATTAATGATTTTTTGAATTTCTTCTTTTTGTTCATTCATTGGATGTTGTTCGGCTTTATAAGCTAAAGAATATTTAATATTTTGTTTAGAAACTCTTTGGGGGTGTCCTAATCTTGTATAAACTAAATCTTTTTCACTTTTATAATAGTCTGATTTTTTTGTTAAGCCTTCCAATAAATTATCTACACTAGTGTTACTTTCACCTGTTGCTAAGATTTTATGATTTAATAAACCTTCTTGGTATATTAATTCAATTAATGTTCGAGTTTTTCCAGTTCCGAAAGGACCATGAATTAAGAAGAAATCATGAGTATTTAAAGCGTTTTCTATAGCAATTTTTTGGGATTTATTAAGTAAAGTGTCTTTAAATTGGTTTAATTTAATGTTATTAGTTTTTTTTGAGGGGGTATATTTTTTTAGTAGAATGTTTAATGCCTTTTTACCATAGGGGCTTAATTTTTTTAGGTTTTCTTCCATTCTTCTAAAACTAATATCACTTGCATATAAATCTATTCTTACTCTTTTTTTAATAGCCCAGTTAGGAACATCTTCAAGGGATATTTTTATAAATCTTCCGCCTTTTTCTGTTACTGTTCCTGTTAAATTACTTTTTAATGGGTTTCCTTTACTAATTAATACAAGGTCACCTACATTTATTTCTGTATCTATAATTTCTTTTCTACCATATTGGATTATATTATAACCTAATTCTTTTCCTAGTGATTTTCCTTTTAGGTTGTTTATTGCTCGTCCCTTTTTTTCTCTTTGATAAGGGCTTAATCTTTTAATTTCATTTTTCATAGCACTTATTTCTGCTTTTCTTTCATCATTTACAAGTTCTATGAGTTTTGAAATATATTTTTCCAATATAATCTACCTTCTTATTATATAATATTATTAATTATAGTATTTTTAACTTTATAATGTTAATATTAATTTTATGAAATTTATTATCTAAAATTTTTTAGATTAGCTTATATAGTATTTTTTATAAATTGGTGATTAATTATTCTTCCAAGAATTTTCAATATTATATTTATGAGTTGTAAAAATGGTTTCAAGTAATAAAATGAATGAAAATACAGGTTTAAATCATGAATCTATTTTTAATTATGATAATAATTTTAATATAACTCAAATATGCTCTGAATCTGGAGGTTATATAGCTGCAAATAAAAATCTTTACTCTAATATTTCTAACACACCAACTACTAAACTTATTTTAAAAGAAGCTATTAAAGGTACAAGTATTGTTAAATTAGGTTCAGGGGATTTAAAATTAATGATTATTGCAGGAATGCATGGTGATGAGTTACCCTCCCAAATTGCTGCTTTAATGTTAATAAATAAATTGAGAAAGTGCAGTTTAAATGGTACTATATATGTAATACCTTTTGCAGCACCAGAAGCAAGTATGTATAATCGTAGAGAATATCGAGGTAAAGATCTTAATCGTAATAGTATGAATGATGGAACTATTGGCAGAATAATTATTGATAAAATTAAAGATTTGGAAGTTTCTGCAGTTGCAGATTTTCATTCTACTGCTCCAAATGCAAACCCTGGAAAAGAAGGAGTTTTTTGTTCATTAAATCCTTCACCTAAAAGTTATGATATAGCTTCATTTATTACTAATGATAATAAATCAAGTATTTTAAATTATACTAATGCAGGTGAATCATATAAAGGAGCATTAGAAGATGAGTGTAATTTAAATGGAATTCCTGCCGTTACTTGTGAAGTTTTATCTCCTATTGGGGTTGCTGATTTAAAATCTAGTGAACGATCTTTAACTCAAATGTTTAGCTTTTTAAAATACTTTAAAATTCTATAAATAAATATAGTAATTATTATTTTTCAAATGCTTGCAAAAGTCTTAATATAAATTATGCCTATTAAATATTTAAGGTGATTATTTATTTCTTCATATAAGGGCCATACATTATTTGGATTATTAATTTCTTTATTGTTTTTTCAAAATCCATTTGCAATAGCTTTAGTTATTTTAGGTGCTAATTTTTCAGATTTTGATCATGATTTTAAAAGAGAAAATGTTTTTATTTTAATTATTATTGGTTTAATTTTGACTTTTTTAATGTATGTTTTTAATTTGCCTTATTATATTGGATTAGTATTAATATTATTAGGCCTTATTTTTCTTTTAAGTAGTCATAGGGGATTTACACATTCTTTGTTAGGAATTATTGTTTTGTCATTAATTGTGTCTGTTATAATAATTTCTGGAATAAATTTCATTATATATTTTAGTTTATTTGCTAATTATATTAATTTTAAATTTGCTTTAGCTATAATGATAATATTAATAAGTTTATTTGCTTTAAATAAGAGAATCACTCCAATTTTCTTAGCATTATTTATTTTATCATTGTTCGCTTTTCCTTTCAACTCTATTAATTATTTTCTAATATTTGGAAGCGTATTTTTAGGATTTTTATCTCATATTATATTGGATTCATTTTCTCCTTCAGGAATAAAGTTGTTTAGCCCATTTTCTGAAAAAAAAGTTTATAAAAAATTTGGTATTATAATGATTATTATATTAATTATTTTTTCAATTCCTAATTTGATGAATTTAATTAATTATTTTTTCAATATTGTTTAATAAAATTTTTTAATTTATCTTTTTTTCATATATATCCATTTCTAATACAATTATTGATTTATATTACTATTTTAAACTGTTCATTATTGTTATAATTTATTATTTATTATTTTTTTTCATTTTTAAGTATTTAAATTCTATTTTTATAGAGGTTTGTATCGAAACATTTATAATAAATAATCATGATAAATAATATTAAATTGATATATAGAAAAATTTTTTATTGTAACAATTAAATTAAAAAATTATTAA